>CAXTOB010000591.1:0-4166 GCA_964245505.1 uncultured Acetobacteraceae bacterium
GCGATGTATCGCAAGCGCGCCGGCGCCCCTGCCGCGGGCGACGCGCCCCGCCCTGTCCTGCTCCTCGTTCACGGCTCCTCGCCTGCGGTGCTCGCCAGCTTCGACCTTTCGGTGCCGGGCCATGATGACTACTCGCTGATGAACGTCTTCGCCCGGCTGGGTTACGACGTTTGGACGCTGGATCACGAGGGCTATGGCCGCTCCACCCGGACCCAAGGCAACTCCGACATCGCCAGCGGCGTGCAGGACCTGATTGCCGCCACCGACCTGATCCACGCGGAAACCGGCCAGGCCACCGCCCACCTGCTCGGCGAATCATCGGGTGCCCTGCGCGCCGCCGCCTTCGCGATGGAGCAGCCGGACCGCATGGGCCGCCTCGTGCTCTGCGCCTTCACCTACACCGGCGCCGGCTCCCCCACCCTGGGCAAGCGTGCCGAGCAGACGGAATACTACCGCAGCCACAACCGCCGCCCCCGCGACCGCGCCATGCTGGAAAGCATCTTCACCCGCGACCGGCCGGGCACTACCGACCCCGAAGTCGTCAAGGCCTTCGTCGAGAAGGAAATCGTCAACGGCGACAGCGTGCCCACCGGCACCTACCTCGACATGACGGCACACCTGCCCATCGTGGATCCGGCGCGCGTCCTGTGCCCGGTGCTGCTAGCCAAGGGGGAGTATGACGGGATCTCGACGCTGGAGGACCTGCAGGCGTTCTTCGCCAAGCTGCCGAACGGCGACCGCCAGTTGTCGGTCATCAAGGGAGCAGCCCACTCGGTGATCGTCAGCCGCAGCCACAAGGTGCTGCAGCACGTTGTCCAGGCGTTCCTCTCCATCCCGGACGCCCCAACGACCGGCTGATCCGTCCCAAACCCAACCGCAAGCCGGCGAAGACCGGCCGCAGTCCCATCACCCGGAGGAAGAACCGTTATGCCTTGCAGCATCCGCCGCATACTGTTGTCAGCCACGATCCTCGCCAGCCCGCTGGCGCCCGTCGCGGCCCTTGCCCAGTCCGACCCGCCAGCCGCCCCCAGCATCGGCGCAACCGACATCGGCGGCGTGGTCGCCAGCGCGCAAGGCCCGGAAGCTGGCGTATGGGTCATCGCCGAGACCACCGACCTACCGACCAAGTTCGCCAATAGCTTCGTCACCGACTAGGCCGGCCGCTACGTCATCCCCGCCCTGCCGCAGGCGAAGTATAAGGTTTGGGTCCGCGGCTACGGCCTTGTGGACTCGCCCCGCGTTGATGGCGAGCCCGGCAAGACGCTTAACCTCGCCGCCACCCCCGCGCCCACGGCCGCTGCCGCCGCGAAGTACTATCCCGGCATGTACTGGTATTCGATGCTTCACATCCCCGCGGCGGACCAGTTCCCTGGCACCGGCGACAAGGGCAACGGCATCCCTGACTTCATGAAGACCCAGGCAGCCTGGATCGATACCGTCAAGAACTCCTGCCAGTCCTGCCACGCCCTCGGCAGCGAGAACATCCGCTCGCCCAAGGTGGCGTTGCTCGGCGAGTTCGCCAACTCGACCGACATGTGGACGCGTCGCATCCAATCGGGCCAGGCGATGACCGGCATGGCGCTCGCCATCGCCCGGCTCGGCCCGGACAAGGGGTTGTCTCTCTATGCGGACTGGACCGACCGGGTCGCCGCCGGCGAACTGCCGGCCGTCAAGCCCGAACGGCCCGCCGGACCCGAGAGGAACATGGTCGTCAGCCTCTGGGATTGGAGCAAGCCTACCAATTACATGCATGACGCCATTTCCACCGACAAGCGCCATCCCACCGTCAACGCCAACGGCTACATCTACGGCTCGCCCGAGGAATCGACGGACAACGTGCCGGTGCTCGACCCCATCGCCAACAAGACCTGGACGATCAAGCACCCGTATCTGCCGGGCACCCCCAGCTCGGAGGACGATCCCCGGGGGACCTCGGTATTCTGGGGCGACGAGCCGATCTGGAACGGCCACACCAGCAACCACAACCTGATCTTCGACGAGCAGGGCCGCCTTTGGTTCGCCGCGCGGAGCCGTGCGCCCGAGGACCCCGAATATTGCAAGAAGGGGTCGGACCTGCCGTCAGCCCAGGTCGCGCCACTGGAAACGTCGGGCCGGCAACTTTCGATGTACGATCCCAAGACCCAGGCGTTCAAGCTGATCGACACCTGCTTCGGCACGCAGCACCTGTATTTCGGCCACGACGCCGACAACACGCTGTGGACCAGCTTTGGCCCGCCGTCCGGCCCGGTGATCGGCTGGCTGGACACCAAGAAGTTCCTGCAGACCGGCGACGCCAAGACTGCGCAGGGCTGGGCGCCAATGATCGTGGACGTGCCGGGCTGGGGCAAGCGCGGCGAGTATGTCGAGCTTGGGCAGCCCGTTGACCCCTCCAAACAGAAGCGCGTCCTCGCCGGCCTGTATGGCGTGCAGCCCAGCCCGGTTGACGACACCATCTGGGGCCAGTCCATGGATGTTGGCTTCTCCCGCATGGACCAGCCCAGCTACCTCGTCCACTTCATCCCGGGGCCGGACCCCACCCACACCGGCCTGACGGAGCTGTTCCAGCCGCCCGAGGGCGCATTCGGCTCCCGCGGCGTTGATGTGGGCACCGACGGCATCGTCTGGACCGCCATGTCGAGCGGCCACCTGGCGAGCTTCGACCGCTCCAAGTGCAAGGAACCTTTGAAGGGTCTGGATGCCGTGTCCGGCAAGCAGTGCGCCGAGGGCTGGACCCTCTACCGCTTCCCCGGGCCGCAGTTCCAGGGCGTTGACGAGCGCGGCAGCGCCAACCACGCGTATTACGTCTGGGTGGACCGCTACAACACGTTCGGGCTAGGCGAGAACGTCCCGCTGGCGATGACCAACGGCGGCGAGGCGATCACCGCCCTGGTGAACGGCAAGTTCCTGACGTTCCACGTGCCGTATCCCGCCGGGTTCTTCACCAAGAACGTGGACGGGCGGATAGACGACCCGGCCGCGGGCTGGAAGGGCCGGGGCCTCTGGACCACCTCCGGCACCCGGGCGGTGTTCCACAACGAAACCGGCAAGGGCGAAAGCCCCCGCGTTTACAAGATCCAGCTTCGCCCCGACCCGCTGGCGCATTGAACCGCGGCTGCGGCGCGGCGCGTTGCCCGGCCGGACGTGAGGGTCCGGCCGGGTGGAGGTGCAGAACGGCCAGGAAGGGCGGCCGGATGCGCCGAGGCGCGGGAGCCGTGCTCAGCCGGCGGTGAGCACGGCCTGGCTGCCTCGCTTACTTGTTGATCAGCGCCGCGCCGGCCTTTGACGAAACCTCGTCCTGCGATCCCGTGCCGCCCGAGGCTCCGATCGCCCCGATCAGCTTGCCGTCCTCCACCAGCGGTATGCCGCCGCGCGACCCGATCACGCCGTCCAGCGACAGCTGGTAAACCAGGCCCGACTGCATCCCGCTCTCGAACAGCTTGGTTTCCCGCCGGAACGTGACCGCCACCCGCGCCTTATGCTCGGCGATGCTGATGGATGCGAGCTGCGCCCCGTCCATGCGCGCGAACGCCACCAGGTTGCCGCCGGCGTCCACCACGGCCACGTTCATCTTCCAGTCGTGTTTCTTTGCCTCCGCCACCGCTGCGGCGATCACCGATTGCGCGCGGTCCAACGAGATCGGCGTCCCATACGGCACATCGAACGGCATCTTGTCGGGGATGACGTCCAGGGGATTGGCCGGCGCTTGCGCCAGCGCCGCCTGCGCCAGAATGACGCCGCCCAGCAGCACGACCGATGCACTGATTTTCATGATGTCCTCCCTGTTCCTGCGTTGCCGGTTCGCCCGGTCTCGCACGTCGAGCATCGTCGGATCATGACGACGATGCAACATGCGTCGGAATGGCGAGCGCAAATTTGCCATCGGACGGCTTGCGGCTTGCACCCAAGTCTGGCCGCAGGCCATGTCAGCTTCGTTGCTTCCAAGTTCCGGCCGCGAAGCCTGGGCGGCACCCGCCGGACGTGATGGCCAGCAAGCCCAGCACCGTCTTCCAATTGCCTAGAGCATATTCGGATCGAACGGCTTCGTTTGACCGAACAAATGCTCGCAAAACAATTGCTAGAGTGGGCTTGGTGTTTCGATCTGCACCAAACCCGCACTAGTAGTCCGTCAGCCTTAAGCTGACGGGTATAGTTTTCGCAGCTTGATG
>CAXTOB010000592.1:0-4143 GCA_964245505.1 uncultured Acetobacteraceae bacterium
GCGGCGCTGCTTCCCATCGCCGGGGCGGTGGCGGCGCGCGATGCGCTGTTCACCGTAGGAGTGGAACTAGGCGCGGCGGTCCTGTGCCTCAACTTGGCGGCGCTGGGCGGTGCGCTGCTGCTGGCCGGCAAGGCCGCGACTGGCGACCCGTTCGGGTTCGCGTTGGGTGGGCTGAACCGGTATAGCCTGGCGCGGGCCCAGGTTGCGCTGTGGACGGTGACGGTGTTCTCCATCCTGCTGACGACGGCCGAGTGGAACCTTGCGCTTCCGCCTGGCATTGCCTTGCCGGACGGGGTCGCCGGGCCGCTCGACATCAGCATACCGGCGGCGCTGATGGCGGCGCTGGGCATATCGCTGTTCAGCGCCATTGCGGCTCCGGCGCTTGTCACCGTCCGCGGCGACACGACCCCTGCGGCGACGCCAGCGCAGCTTGCGGCTGCGACGGACCGGGCGCAGGCGCTTACGGGCGGAATGGCGAGGCTGCAGGCCTGTGGGCAAGTCGTTTCCAATGTGGACGCCCAGAATGCGTCCTGGCAGGACCTGCTGACTGGAGACGAGGTTGGCGGGGCTTCCCGGTTGGACCTGTCGAAGGTGCAGCAGGCGATGCTGACGCTCATTATCGTCGGCGTCTATCTTGCCGGGTTTCTGGAAGGGCTGAAAGGCGGCGGATGGTTGCCGGGGCTGCCGCCGTTAGGAGGCGATGCCGTGCGGTTGCTGGCGATCAGTCACGCTGGCTACCTCGCCTACAAGGTCGCGCCCAAGCCGGATGCTTCGGCAGCCGATGATCCCGGCGTGTCGAGGCCGATGACAAGGCCAACTGCGGTCACCGGTGCTGCGGAGTGATGCGGCAGGCTGCCGTCCCTTAGTCTTGACCCTATCGCGTTGGAACAGCGGCGTGAACAGTGTTGGAGTAGGTGCGGCGCTTGGATGCTGCCGCGCCGCTCCTTGAGACAGCGAATTGCAGCTCAGGGCCGGGTGGGGCCGGAACGCCAGACCTGGTTGAGCCGGCGGCTACTGCCGGGTAGCCAAGCGAACGCGGGCGGCAAAAGGTATGGCGCTGACTTCGGTAACGAACTTGCGGTGCATCGCCCGTTCGAAGTCGTCGAAGCCGTGCGCCGGTATCAGGAAGCTGCCATCGCCGCCGATGACGTGGGCGCGATACCAGGCCTCCAGCGTTTCGGCCTCGTCGCCTTCCAGGATCGGCAGGCCGTTCACGGTGACGCCGGTGGACACCAGGTCGTCCCGGACCTCGTCCGTCGTTTCCCGCGGGTTGCAGTTCTCGGCGCCGTCGCCGGAGACATCCACCACCACGCGGTCTGCAGGCACCGGCATCTGGGTCAGCAGCTTGTCAGCAATGCTGCGCAGCGCGACCGACATGCAGGTGAAACCCTTTTCCGTCCGCCGCAACCGGCGTACCTGGGCGGCGAAGGCATGCACATCGGCCGGGCTGGTCAGCAGTGTCCAGGGAATGGACAGTGTGGGATGGTTGGACCACTGCACCAGGGCGATCAGCATTGCATGATGCTGCCCGGCCAGAACGGCGCCTTCTACCTCCGGCGCCTCGAATGCGGCAGCGATGCCGGCCATCTGCAAGGTGAACCGGCTGCTGTCTATGGACTCCGACACGTCCACCGCGAGCACGAGCGCTACGTCCACCCGTTCAGCCGCACGGCCGATTGCGGGGCACAATCCAAGGACGGTGGCGAGCAGGGCAGTCCGCAACATGTTCAGTGATCGGCCATGTCGAAGTTTTGCAGCTCGGCCACGCCAGATGCTTGATCCAGGCCGAGCACGCCGCGGAGGTCTGCACGCTGCACGTTGGCCCGGTCGAGCCGGGCGCCGGTAAGGTCTGCGCCGGACAGATGTGCGCCGGCTAGGTCGGCGCCGCGCAGGTCGGCGCCACGCAGGTTCGCGCCACGGAGGTCGGCAAATGGCAGGTGTACGCCTACCAAGTCTGCGCCGGTCAGGTTGGCGCCACTGAGGCTACTGCTGCCCAGATCGGTCCTAGCTGCGGCCAAGAATTGGGTGCCGCGTATGGAAAGATGTGCGCCGGCGAGGTTGGCTCCGCTCCAGTCGCCATCGCCCAGTGGGCCGAACAAGCGCGCGCCGGCCAGGTTGGCGCCACGAAATTTGGGGGCGTCGCCTGGGGCAGGCGCGCCGGGGATGGCGGCGGTGGCGGGCAAGAACATGGTGGCGTCGTGCAGGTCGGCGCCGCTGAAGTCGGCGCGGACCACTATGGTGCGGTCCAGGTTGGCGCCAGCGAGTTTTGTGCCGACCAGCCGCGCACCGGTCAGGTCAGAGCCAAATAAGCTAGCACCTGATAGGTCGGCACCGGAAAGGTCGAGGTCAGCCAAGTCCAACCGGGACAGGTCACGCCCATGCAGATCCGCAGTCGTGCTAGTGCGGCGGGCTTCGCGCAAGATCGTAATGACTTGCCGGACCGTAATGTCTGAGGCGTGTGCAACGCTGGGCGCAGCCAGCCCGAGGACGGCCAGCGAGAGAACAGAGCGCCGAGCCACGTGTTTCATGCAGTCAGGATAAGCCCGATCTTTGCGCCGAAGCTACGCCGATCTGTGAACATCAACGAAGTTCTTCGCCACGTTACCAACGGTCTTCTGAACGGCGAAGCTCACTCGCAGAACCGGGTAACCAACCAGGGCCAGACAGTCGGCTACCTACTAGGTGGCATCGCCAGTATTCTGCTCATCACGGCACCATCCCGAAGACGACTAGGATGCGAGATCAGTCCTTGCCAGCCTCCTGAGCCGCCTTCTCGCCTTCGTGCCGGTCCGAGTTGGGGAGGGCCTTTGCGTCGTGGTCCTCCATCCCTTTTGGAATGCCATGCGGTGTGTCGCCGGTAGGGTTGTGGTCAGGGCTTGCACCCTCGGCCGGGACGTCGGTCTGGACTTTTGGCTGGTTCATGCTCGGCGAACGTCCGGCAGCCTACGCGGTTCCATCAGGTCCCGGCGCCAACAACCGCCGCCAGTGCGCTGCACACCCGCTCGGCATCCGCATCGGACAGGTCCGGGTGGATTGGCAGCGCCAGGATGCGGTGGGACAGGTCGTCCGACACCGGCAGCGCCGACCCGTCATGGTGCCCGGCATAGGCAGGCTGCCGGTGCAGCGGGCGCGGGTAGTAAACCGCGGTCGGCACACCTTGCTGCCGCAGCCCGGCTTGCACCGCGTCCCGGTCCGTCCCGTCCCGCAGCAGCACGGCATAGATCGCCCAGGCGCTTTGCCCGCCGGGCACCCGGGCCGGGATGGTCAGCAGGTTGCCCAGGCGGCCTTCGCCCAAATGCGCGTCGTAGATGCCGGCGATGCGCTCCCGCACCGATAGCTCCCAGTCGAATACCTCTAGCTTTGTCAGCAGCACCGCCGCCTGCATGGTGTCCAGGCGGCCGTTCATGCCGGTGCGCAGCACCTCGTAGCGGGTGGTGCCCTCCCCGTGGCTGCGCAGGCTGCGATACAGGGCGGCGCGGTCGTCGTCATCGGTAAACAGGGCGCCGCCGTCGCCGTAGGCCCCGAGCGGCTTACTGGGAAAAAAGCTGGTCGCCGTCGCCTGAGCCTGGGTGCCGAGCCTGGTGCCGTGCAGGCTGGCGCCGAAGCTTTGGGCGCAGTCGTCTAGGGTGAACAGTCCCTCCGCCGCGGCGATGCGGTTCAGCGCCGGCCAATCTGCGGGCTGGCCGAACAGGTCCACCCCGACCAGGGCGCGCGGGCGCAGACGGCCGGCGGCGCGCACCGCGTCAATGCGGGATTGGAGGTGCGCCGGGTCGATCTGGAAGGTGTGCGGGTCCACGTCCACGAATACCGGGGTGGCGCCTAGTACGAGCGGCACCTCGGCGGTTGCGGTGTAGGTGAAGGCTGGCAGGAACACGGCGTCGCCGGGTCCGATGCCCTCCGCCATCATGGCGATCTGCAGGGCGTCGGTGCCGCTGCTGACGCCGATGCAGTGGCGTGCTCCGCAATAGGCTGCCAGCGCCGCCTCCAGTTCGGCGACCTCTGGACCCATCACGAATGCGCAGTGCGCCAGGACTGCGTCCAGGCGGGGACGCAAACGCGGGGCAATGCGGGCCTGCTGCGCTTTCAGGTCGAGGAACGGGATTGGCGTCATGCCGCCTGGCCTGGTACGGGGAGGATGGGGCA
>CAXTOB010000593.1:0-4135 GCA_964245505.1 uncultured Acetobacteraceae bacterium
TACCTATACATTGTGGCGCACCTCGACCTGGTGGTGATCCGGATCGACGATGACGGTTGCCTGCACGCCGGCGGCGGTGCCGAGCGCCTCGAACAGGTCGAGGATGCGCGCGTCCTGCATCGCGACGGCGACTTCGACCGGAGCCGCGCCGGGCGCCGCGGTGACGACCAGGCGGTAGCCGATGCGGTCGGCGAGCACTTTGGCGCCAGCGTCGAGCGGGCCGGACCAGGACCAGGTGACGGGCCGGCGCAGCTCGGCCGGGATCACGGCCGGCGCCGCCGAGAAGGACCGGCCCGCGACTGCCCTGCCACCCAGGTCTCGCATGGCGGCGTCCACCCGTTCGACGCTGCGCTGCAATGCAAGCTCGGCGCTCGGCATGCCGGTCGCGTCCACGTCGGGCGCGACCTTCGCGGTCCCGGCACATCCGGCCAGCAGGGTGAGCGCCCCGCATCCGGCCATCGAGAAAAAGCGGCTACGCGCCATGACAGAAGCTCCCCGTTGCTGCGAGGAGGCTACGAAGACCCATTGCGAACCAGGTTGGGCTTGAGCACGCAGGTCGAGGCACGAAGGAGGGATGCCAAGATCCAGGCGAATGCCCCCAAGCAGCACCTGCCGGAAGCGCTGGAATGTGTCAGGCAGTTATGGCATACATGTCCTACATCGAGGTGATCATGGCACACGTGACGCGACGGCAGGACGACATCACCCAGGAGCAGGTGCCAGCAAAAGGTGCCGTAGCCACCGGCACCACCCAGGCTGTTCGCAAGAAGCGGATGCACGAGGGCGCCGGAAAGGTGGGCGCTGGCATCACGACCGCGGCGAAGCGGAGGCACGCTGGCGCTGCCGAGGTGCCGGCGAAGCAGCGTCAGGTGTTCGTCAGCGGGACCGCCGAGAGCTTCCGGGGACGGGCCTTCCGTGCCTTGCTCCTGCACGATCCGGTGGTCGCCCGGGCGATAGCGGAACTGGTGGCCCGTGGTGCCGTCACCGGCACCAGGTCCAAGAAGATATCGACCCGTGTGGACCCCGGCCTGATGGCAGCTGCCAAGCAGCGGTTCGGGCTCGCCAGCGAGGCTGACGTGATCAACGCCAGCCTCGCCGTTGCAGCTGCACCCGACCGGTTCAAGGAGTGGCTTCGCAATCCCAAGCACACGCTGACGGACGACTTCGAACTGGTGGTCTGACCACCGTGGCGAGGGAGGTTTCGGGTGCGGCGCGCGGCGCATCCGGCGGCACGGTTGCGGACATCGCGCGCCGGCATGACCCGGATGCGTTCACCGCCTCCCTTGCCCGGCGTGACACTCTCGACCTACCCTTCGACGCTGCGGTCATGCCGTCCGGGCTGCCGGTCATGCTGGACACCAACTTCTACATCCAACGCCTGCGCAGGAAGCTGCCGAACGACGTGGCCGCCTTCGTCGAGAACCGCATCGTCCTGCACAGCGGCGTCGCGTGTGCCGAACTGGCGATCAGTGCAGGAATCCTGGACCCCGCCCATCCCGGCACGACGCAGAACCGGGCAGCGATCATGGAGGTTCTGGAAGCCGTCAACGATACCGAGATCGTTCAACCCAGCGCCGCGGCCTGGGCCGAAGCGGGCATGATTGCGGGCATCCTGGCCCGGACGCAGCATTTGGCAAGGCCAAAGAAGGCCTTGTCCTCCGTCGAGGCCTGTTGCCAGGAAGGGCTGCGTCGCAAGCTCATCAACGACGCCCTGCTCTTCCTGAGCGCCTGCGAGCAAGGCGCCATCCTAGTGTCCATGAACAGCAGGGACATGGACCTGCTGCTGCGCTTCCGCCCCGAGGCGCACGTCCTCCTGTTCAGGCCAGCCGAGGTGCTCGTTCCCATGGGTAGGTGACCGCCTGTTCAGCCGACCTCGATGTCGCCGTGGTCGTTGTGTTGCCTTGCTGGATAGCCCGTGAGGGTAAGCTTTCCATGCCATCTTCCGTCGGACGCATGGATGGACGGGCTCGGCCACGTGGTGAAGGGTTTTCACGGAACAGGGGTCGAGGTGATAGGTTTTCACGCGCGGTAAAAGCCGTGTGCTGAAAAGACGGATGTGCAGAAGCCACGCCTGGATGAAGGTGCCAGCCACGGGCATCTGGTGACGCCCTAAGTCGCCAGCTGCCGTACCTGGCGCCTATGCAAGGTGGGCATCCCCGCCCGGCCGCGATCCTATGCGTCGGCGTCCTGCTCCGCAGCCTCATGGGCCTCGGCGCCTGCCCGGTGCTGGCGCAGCAGGATGCCGAGGCCCCGCCCGTTGACCAGCTCGTCGGCCAGGTCCTCGATCACGCCGGCCTGGGCACGCCCTCCCTCTTCGCCGCGGCGCAGGCGCGCGTTCTTGCGCTCCTCCACCTCTGCCTTGGCCGTCCCCGCCGGGAACACGCGCCCCAAGCGACGCAGCCCCTCGGTGAAGCCCACCCGCTCGTATAGCCGGTTGCGCAGCGCCACGTCGGTCGGCGTGGTGCTGAACGCCCACAGCTCCACCGGGCCGAGCGAGTTCACCAGCATCTGCTCGAACTTCACGTTGTCGGCGGTGACGATGGCCAGGAACGGCGAGCCGCTGCCGTCCTCGAACGGCCCCTTCAGCCGATGGCGGATCACCTCGGCCGCGGCGGCGGTCAGCCCGAAGCGGCTGATGATCTCCTCCGCCTCCTTCTCGTCGCCGGCGCCCAGGATGAAGCGGCCCGTGCTCTGGCTCACCAGGTCGTCGCCGAAGTCCTCCATGCGCTGGCTGCTCAGGCTAAGCTGCATGTTGTGCTTGCGCCCCTCGCGGCGGTCCAGCTCCACCTGGGCGCGCACGAAGCGGCGCCCCTTGGTGCGGTGGTACTCGTCGTAGTCCAGCCGCTTGGTCGCCTCGTAGATCTCGGCGAAGCGCTTGGCGTGGTAGGCGCGCACCAGCTCGGGCACGTGGGCGACGTACTTGGGCCGCAGGAAGAAGTTGCGCGCCAGGATGTGGCGGCCCAGCAGGTACATGAGGTCGGTCTTCCGGTCGGCCTCGGCGCTGCCGGTGGGAGCGACCGCCTCCAGGTCCAGCACGATCACCCGCGCCGGGCCAAAATCGAGGCGGGTGGGCCTGTTCAGCGTCGGGTACTGGCGGATCAGCGCCTTGATGTAGCGCTCGAACAGCTCGACCGTCTGCTCGGTGGTCTCGGCGCGAACCTTGCTGAACATATCCTTGACCTGCGGGGAGCGCGCGGCCGTGATGAGGTCCTGCAACACCGGCACGGCATACCGCTGCGCCAGCTCCGCCAGCCGCCACTCCTCGGCGCGGCACAGCGCGTCCACCACGTCCCACCACCAGGGCTCCTCCTCCAGCGCGACGCCATGGCGGCGCAGGCCGGCGTCCACCTCAGGCAGGATGCCCGGCTGGTAGCGCTTGGGCCGGATGTTGGGTCCGCTGTCCCCGAACATGCGGTAGGCTTCCTCCAGGACGAAGCCCACGAGCTGGTCCATGCCCTCGAACGGCGTGTCGGCGTCGATCGGCATGGTGCCGAGCGACAGGAAGTTCTGCTGGAACGCCTGCTCCAGCGGCAGCGGCTTGCGGCACCCGACCTGGGTGTCGAACACGTTGACCTCGTAGCCATCCGCGAGCTGCATGGGCACGTAGATCGCCTCGCCGGCGCGGTCTGGCGGCAGCGCCTCCTGCAGCAGGCGCACGAAGCCCTCGGCCGAGGGGCCGATGTCCAGCTTGCCGATCAGCGGCAGCCGGGCGCCGCTCGCCCCCTGCGCCGCGCTGGACAGGCACAGCGCGAGCAGGACCGTGTTGGCCAGCACCGACTTGCCGAAGCCGGAGGGGGCCACGAACACGTCCACGACCATGGTGCGGCGCGAGCCCGCGGGATCGTAGGGCCACATGCGGCCGTCCGGCGTGCGGAACAGGGCGGTGCCGGTCGCCCAGGGCGACGCCGGGCGTCCCCAGGGCAGCATCCGCAGCACCTCGCCCAGCGGCGCGGCGGCCGCCGGCGCCGTGGACGCGACGGCCAGGCCCAGGGCGCTGCTCATCACGCCGTCGAGCGGGTCGCCGGCCATGGCGGCGGCCTGGCAGTTGCCCCAGCCCTCGACGCGCTGACCCCCCGGGGCCGCCCCCGGGCGGCACTTGCCCCGAAACCCCGCGGCGGGCCCGGGGGGGGAGGGG
>CAXTOB010000594.1:0-4129 GCA_964245505.1 uncultured Acetobacteraceae bacterium
GTGCTGTACTGCTTGATCGTTGGTGGGCTTTACTTTGTGCAGGGGACGCTGCTGTTTCGGCCGATGGGTTTGGCGCCGGAGGCTGCTGCGGCCGGGGTGCCGGGCCTGCGGACGGTGCGGGTGCGGACGGCTGATGGGTTGGAGTTGGCGGCTTGGTTTCTGCCGGCTCCGCCGGGGCGGCCTACGGTGCTGTATATCCATGGTAATGGCGGCAATGTTGGTAACCGGATTGGCCGGGCTCAGCGTATTGCCCGGCGTGGCTGGGGTTTGATGATGCTGGAGTATCGCGGGTATGGCGGTAATCCGGGGACGCCGAGCGAGGCGGGGCTGGCGATGGATGCGTTGGGCGCGCTCGATGAGCTTGCGGCGTTGGGGGTGCCTTCTGGGCGGGTAGTTTTGTATGGCGAGTCGCTCGGGACCGGGGTTGCGGTCCGGCTGGCGACGGTGCGGCCGGTGGCGGCTGTGGTTTTGGATGCGCCGTATATCAGCGTGGCGGATGTGGCTCAGATCCAGTACTGGTTTCTGCCGGCTCGGCTGTTGGTTAGTAATCCGTTTGATATCCTGTCGCGGATTTCCGGGGTGAATGCTCCGTTGCTGGTGATGCAGGGCGATGATGATACGGTTATTCCGCCTGCGATGGGACGTGCGGTGTTCGAGGCTGCGCGGGAGCCGAAGGAAATTTGGGTTTCGGCGGGTGGGCTGCATGATAATGTGATGGAGACGGGTGGGGAGGCGGTTATGGCGGCGTTTTTGGCTCGGTATGTGGCTGGGGGGTGAGCGGGTTTTGAGAGTCCGGTTTGATGCTGCTGCTGTGTTGGGTGTCTGATGCGGGGTGTTGCGTTCCGCTTGCTTGACGAAGGTGTTGGGCGGTACCGGGTGTAACGAGGCTGGCAGGTTCTCGCGGCCTGCTGTCGAGTCCTAGGTTGGGTTGAATACTGCCTTTGGCCAAGTCTTGGTGCCTTTCGGGTCGCCGCGGCACCGCCGGGACTGGCTGGGAGCTTTGGCAGGACTTTCCTACCTTTTCCATATCTAAACCTTCGGCGTTGCTGCGATGCAGCATAATCTGCCACGTGTGCTAGGTAATGAGCCAAGCCATCGCGCCTGTCAGAAAACTTTACAATGTTTTTATTGCGAAACAAGATTTAGGAAGCTCTCTAAACGACTTAGAACATGGCGTAAATCTTGCATTCACAGTAATGCCGACATAGCAGCGAAATCCTTTCGCCAAGCTAGGAGGTGGGAGGAAACAGAATGAGCTCGATGAACTTCGCGGCCAAAACGGCCGCGTTGGCGATCCTGGGTAGCGTCGCGGTGGGATCTGTTGCCCACGCACTTCCGTTCAACGACCTTTTCGTATTTGGCGACAGCTATTCAGACACAGGAGCTTACGTCCCGCTTACCAACGGCTCCACGGCGGTCGGCTACCTGGCGCAGGATCTCGGCGTTACGCTGACAACCTCCAAGAACCCCAACCCCGGCACGAGTGGCGTCAATTTTGCCGAAAGCGGCGCGCGGGTCGATGTAGGCCCAACGGCCCCGGCCACCCAGCCACGGAGTCTGACGCAGCAAGTGGCGGAGTTCCAGAATTATGTCAGCACCGGCGCGCTGACCTTCAATTCCGGTTCGAGCCTGTTCTTGCTGCTCGGCGGCTTGAACGACCACACCAGGGCAACGCAGGCGCAGGTCGGCGCTGCCACCACGAATCAGGTGGCCACCCTCTACAGCCTCGGCGCACGCTACTTCGAGATCGGCCTGCTGCCCTCGCTTGTGCCGGCCTTCGCTGACAGCGCGGCCAACCTGAACCCGGAGTACCGGGCCCTTGTGCCGCAGCTGCAGGCAGAGTTCCCCGACGCTGTCATCCAGCTCACCAACTGGGGGCCGGACTATGACGACATCATCACTAATCCATCGAGGTATGGGATCACCAACACGACCGATCCGTGCCTGAATAATTCTGCATGCACCAACCCAAACGCATACTTCTACTACTTCAACTCTCACCCGTCCGACGCGTCCCACCGCATCGTGGGCAATGAACTCTACCAGGAGGCGCTTGCGATTCGACCGGTCCCGGAGCCGATGTCTCTGACGCTCCTGTGCACCGGGCTTCTCGGCCTCGGTTTAACCGCAGGTCGCCGCAAGAGCACCTGAACCGTATGCAGCGTTCCGCTGAGTCGGCCTTGTCCGCGCCCAGCGGGCCTGTGTTGCCATTGCGTCCGTTCGGCGTTGCTGCGGTGCCCAGCATGGGACTTGGCCGCGGCGATAGGGCTGATGTGTTGGCAAAAAGCAGGATCGGGATAGGTTGTCCCGCGCCGGCCCGAGCAGGACTGCGGCCATGGCGCTCCATTGGCCCGAAGCTGGCGGAAGGTATCGCACGCTGCCGGGGAACGGAATGCCTCGCGCGACCAGTCAAGCCTAGCCGCCCAGCCGGGCGCACAACAGCACCGGTCCCTTGCCGAGTGTGACAAGCCGTGGCGGCAAGCCGGCGCACCAGCCGGTCAGAGCGTGCCCGGCCTCATGCGCCACCACGCCAAATGGGAGACTGGCCGTGGCGGTAAGGTAGCCTAGCATCGCCGCTGACCGTCGATTTGCCGTGGCAGGTGGATCGCGGTCATCCGCCGAACACGATGGGCTGGGCGCCTTGCAGCAGGGTCATCCGGCCCAGCGGGCGTAGGTTCTCCATTCCCTCGGTTATCGTCAGGAAGTGGCTGCCGGCCAGTTGCCCGGCCTTGCTGGCGAAGCGTACGGCGCCGTAGGACAGCAGGATTTCGGTTTCGCTGATTCCGCCGGGGTAGAGGATGATCTGGCCCGGCGCCGGGTGGCTGGTCGCGTCCTCGAACGGTAGGCCTAGGTCTAGGTTGCCGAGGGGGATCCAGCAGGCTTCGCCGCTCCAGCGAACGTGGATGATGCTTTCGCGGTAGGGGAGCAGGGCGCGGAAGCGGGCGCAGGTCTTGGGGGCCAGGGCGTCCTCGAAGCGGGCGCGGAAGGTGTAGGGGCCGGCGGTGATGGTGATGGTGTCCACTTGGGGTCCTTTCTGCTCCCTTCCCCTTCGGGAGAGAGGGGTGACGGGCTGGGTGCGTGTGGAGCATGGCATGCGGCAGGTGGGGTGCTGGTCGCACGGTTGCTCTGTCTTGGTGTGAGCAAGACCCCCTCACCCCAGCCCTCTCCCGGCGGGAGAGGGAGGAGGAGGCTATTCCATGGATATAGGCCTGGCTACATGCCCAGATAGGCTTTCCGCACTCCGGCGTCGGCGGCGATTTCGTGGGCGGGGCCTTCCATGACGATCCGGCCGGTTTGCAGGACGTAGGCGCGGTCGGCTAGGTCCAGGGCCTCGGCTAGACGCTGTTCTACCAGGAGCACCGTGGTGCCTAGGGCACGGATGCGGCCGACAGCGGCTAGGATGTCGTCCACCAGCTTGGGGGCGATGCCTTGGCTTGGTTCGTCCAGCATGAGTAGGCGGGGCTGGGTCATTAGGGCGCGGCCGATGGCGAGCATCTGCTGCTCGCCGCCGGATAGGGTTTCGGCCCGTTGGGGCAGGCGCTCCTGTAGGCGGGGAAATAGGTCGAATACCAGGTCCAACGGCTTGAACCGGGCGGGGTCGCCGCGCCGGGCGTAGGCGCCGAGGCGGAGGTTGTCCTCGACCGACAGGCGGGGGAACAGGCGGCGGCCCTCGGGCACCAGGCCGATGCCGCGGCGGGTGATGAGGTGCGGCGGGACGCGGGCCAGGCTGCCGCCGTCGAAGCGGATGCCGCCCTCGGTGGCCACCTGGCCGGCGATGGCACGGAGCAGGGTGCTCTTGCCGGCACCGTTGGCGCCGACGACGGCGACGATCTCACCGGGAGCTACGCGGAGGGTGACGCCCTGCAGGGCCTTCAGGCCGCGGTAGCTGGCGGAGACGCCATCCAGCTCAAGCAGCATACTTGTCTCCGAGGTAGGCGTGGATCACGTCGGGGTGGCGGACGACCTCGGCGGGGGAGCCCTGCATCAGCACCCGGCCTAGGTTCAGGACTACGGCGCGGTCCACCAGGGGGAGGACGACCTCCATGACGTGCTCGACCATGACGACGGTGATGCCCTGGTCGCGGACGGCGCGGATCAGGGCGACGCCGCCGGCGGCCTCGGTGGGGGT
>CAXTOB010000595.1:0-4127 GCA_964245505.1 uncultured Acetobacteraceae bacterium
CGGTTGGCGAGGCGATGGTGGCCTGCGTGCTGGCTGATCACCTGCTGCGGCATCGCGCGCAGGTGCCGGACCGTTCCTTGGTGCCGGGAAACTGAGCGTCCTGCCCCCCTCATCGCTGTTGCCGATGGCTGTGAAGGATGACACCTTCACGGCCTCAATGCAGCCGTTCGCCGAACCCATGGACAAGGCGGCCCTCGATGCGTTCATCGAGTGCATTGGCGTGCGCCAATGGCGCGACAGGATCGAGGTGTTGCGTGGCCGGGCGGCGCCGGCGACCCGGATTGGGCGGCAGGCGCAGCAGCGTCACTGCATCGAGTTCGCGGTGGATCGGCTGCGCCGGACCACTCCGGACCGTCCGCTTAGTGTGGCGGAACGCTGGATTGCCACACATGCCACCGCCGCCGCGAGCTTGTTCGAGGGTTTGACCAACGCCGGGCGGTTGCGGTTCTGCGCGTTGCTGCGCTCGGCGTTGGTGGACGAGGAGTGCCTGGTGCCGACCTTCCATCTGCTGCGGACGGCGGCGCTGCAGCGGCATCGCGGCTTTGGCGTTTCATTTGCCGGGCTGGAGGATGCGGCGCCGTTCGATCTGTTGATCGAGCGCGATGGGATCGAGGCGGAGGTGGCCTGTGACACCGTGTCTGCCGAGGATGGGCGGGGGGTTCACCGGGGCGCCTGGTTCAGCCTGGTGGACCGGATGGACCCGGAGCTGCAGACTTGGTTGTGCGCCCATCCCGGCCGTTACTTGCTCAAGATGACGCTGCCGCAGGGGCTGCGCGGGGGGGATGAGGACGGCGGCGACCTGCTCGGGCGCCTGCATGACCGTATTACCGCCATGCTGAAGCAGGCGCGGCGTAGCGATGGGGATGAGGCGGCGATGCTGCGGCTGGACCCGCTGATGCTGGCGGCGGCGCAGGCCGATGAGCTGGGCTTGATGCCTCGGCTGCGGCAGGAGTTTGGGCCGGAGGCGCATCTGGCGGTGACTGCGGCCGGCGGCGGGGTTTTCGTGATGGCCGCGCGGGCTGGGCAGCAGAATGAGGTCGCGGTCGCTGTGCGTCGCCGGATGGCTGCGGTTGCTCCGGCCCGTCTGACCGGCACGCGCCCTGGCATCCTTGCGATGTTCGTCGAGGATACTGATCGCGCGGAGTGGCGGCTGCTGCGAGAGCGGCTGGAGCTGGAAGGGGAGGCGCGGCAGTTCATGACCAATCCGGAGGCGCGGAGTGTCGTTGCTGTGACGTGTGCGAGCCGGCTGGAGCTGTTTGGCTTGCCGGAGCCGGATGCGGCGCCGCATGGTGAGCTACGCTTCCGCAACCCGGCGCATCCTGCGGCGAAGGCGGCGGCGCTGGCGCCGGCGGTGCTGTCGTTCATGTAAGCTGGGTGACTGCGGAACCTTCCATATTGCTGCCACGTTTGTTCCCGCCAATGTCTATGCCCCAGGTGGAAGCAATTATGTCCAACGCCGAGCTTGACGAGAAGATGGATGAACTTGACCGGATTTTGAATGACCCGGAGGTTCCAATGGAACCGGCCCGGGTTTGGTCGTTGCTGGCGGAGATTGCGGGGCAGGAAGGCATGGAGTAGGGCCGGCTTCTGCTGTGGCGGGTAGCGGTTGTGCCGTTGGTCGTTTGCATTGATTTCTACGGCGTCGGGTCATTATGGCAGGTCTTGCCTGCAGCGGCGCGGTGATTCTGGGCCGTCAATATGGTTTTTGGTGCGGCGGATTTCTGCATCTCTTGGCTCCTTGCAAGGGAGGGAGCGATTGGGTTGAAGGGTGTCTGGTGCTACTGTGGTGCGGGTAGGTTTCTGGTAATTGGTGTCTATGCGCAATCCCGTACCGTCGCTGCTGTTTGATTGAGCGTTGGGGTTTTACGGTCGTTTAAAACGTGCTGGTGTTTGTGCGCATTTTGCCATGATTGCTGTTGGTATAGGCGTTTGTTGCCGGTTTGATAGGGTGGCCGGTATTTGTAGGTTGCCGGAATGAAGAGCGGTATTAGCGCAGCCGGGATGGTGGTGATGTTTATATTTACTACTATGCGGTGGAGTTTAGTGTTGTGACGTGCATTCGGTAAGGCTGCCGTTTCTGTGCTGGTAGTTATACTAACCGCTGAAAGTTCTTACTGCTGACAACGGTGCTGTCATTGCTAGGCGCGCTTGCGGCGTGGCAATCCAGGACTGCACGCACACGTCTTGCCGTCGGGGGTTGCCTTGCCCAAGCTGGCTTGCAATGACAGGGGCCAGTTGGAATCAATAAGTCAGAACTTCTGGCGGTTGGTATGATTTGACTGTAGGGCTGGGCGGTGTTGGATGTTGTATCAAACGTATTCCGCTCTAGCTTTTTCTACCATTAGAGCAGTTTGCAGCTGGGTCCGGCGCGAAACGGCCGGACATGAAGCTGCAAGTATTTGCTCACAAACGAAAAACCTAAAGCGGTTTGCGTCCGGTCCGGACGCAAACCGCTTTAGGAGGGGCGCCGCGACACGGTAGCTCAGGGCGGCTGGTGCGGTCTTTGCCGCTCTGGATTGCCGCGTCGCTGCGCTCCTCGCAATGACGAAACGGTCGGAGTGAAAGGCGTTTGGTACTATTCCGGCTGTTTTGAGTTTGGGCGGCGGGCGGGCGAGTCATCGGCGATGGTGTCAGCGGCTTTTGGGATTTTTTGCTGACGGATCACTGCTGGATGCCAACCGCGTTCCCAGGTTGGGCGGCATGATTGCGACGGCGCGCGGCAGCCGGAACGCCCCAGCTACCGCCGTTAGGCTGTGGATGCCAGGCGTTGTCCAGCCGGAGTAAGCAGGGGGCGGTGTTCCGCGACAGGGCGCGCCTCACTCCAGGACTGAACCCGTACTGGCTGGCTGGGCGCCGCCGCGGACCAGATGCCCTAGGGGTCAGGTCTGCTGGCGGTTGCGGCTGATCCGGGCGGGATAGGGAGCATGACCAAACATAACTGGCTCAGGGGTTTCATGGCGTGAGGCGCGGGCAAAAACTTGCCATAAATTTGTTCCATTATGCAAACCATGTCCCAGCTTCCGCGCCTTGCGCTACTGCTGATCGCCGCGCTGCTGTCCGGCTGCATCAGCGCTCCTGCCCCTGGTGTCAGCCCCGACCTGCTGCAGGCCAAAGCTGGGGCCGACCCGGCGCGCAGCCTCGACCTGATGCGGCAGCAGGGGGAGCGGTTCGCCGGCGTGCCGTTTGTCGGCGGCAACCGGGTGGAGCTGCTGCGTGACGGGCCAGCGAGCTTTGCCGCGCTGCAGGAGGCGATACGCTCCGCCCGCACCCGGATCGACATGGAAAGCTACGAGTTCGACGAGGAAGCAGGGGGCGAGTTTTCGGATGTCTTGCTGGCGGCGGCTAGCCGAGGCGTCGAGGTGAACCTGATCTATGACGCCTGGGGTGCGGTTGGGACGCCGGCGGCATTGTTCGAGCGGCTGCGGAAGGGGGGCGTGCGGGTGCTGGAGTTCAATCCGCTGCGGCCGAACGAGCGTGTGCCGGTGGAGCTGAACAAGCGTGACCACCGGAAGCTGCTGTGCGTGGACGGGCGGGTCGCGATCACTGGCGGGGTGAACATCAGCTCGGTTTATGAGAACACGCCGAAGCCTCGCGGCACTGATCCGGAGCAGCAGGCTTGGCGCGATACCGACGTGCGGATCGAGGGTCCGGTGGTGGCGCAGTTCGAGCATTATTTCATGGAGACCTGGCGGCAGCAGCGCGGGCCTGTCTTGGCGGAGCCGCCGCCGACGCCGGCGGCCCAGCCTGGCTCGACGGTCGTGCAGGCGATTGACGGGGCGCCTGATAATGGGGAGCCGCTGATCTACCGTACCTTGCTTGCCGCTATTACCCTGTCGCAGCGGTCGGTGCATTTGACGACTGGGTTTTTCGTGCCGACGCCGGACTTGGCGCGGGCGCTGATGGATGCGGCGCGGCGCGGGGTGGATGTGGAGCTTGTGGTGCCGGGGCAGAGCGATAGCAGCGCGGCGGTTGCCGCGGGCCGGGCGGGGTATGGAGAGCTGCTGGAGGCTGGGGTGAAGATCCATGAGCGCCAGGGGCGGATACTGCATGCCAAGACGGCGGTGGTGGATGGGGCCTGGTCTGCGGTTGGGTCGTCCAACCTGGATTGGCGCAGCACGATCTGGAAC
>CAXTOB010000596.1:0-4119 GCA_964245505.1 uncultured Acetobacteraceae bacterium
GCTCAATGCCAAGTGCCTCCAGCGCGTCGTAGAACGCCCAGTGGGTTGCGGCGCGGTAACCGTCCAGCAGGCCCGCCATGCCGAGCAGCAAGGAGCCGGTGCAGACGGAGGTGACGTAGCGGGCGTCGCGCCCAACCCGGGCAAGGAAGGCGATCACCGCCGCATCCTTCATGGCCTCGTTCGTGCCCATGCCGCCGGGCACAAACAGCACATCGAGCCGGGCCGGCGCATTGTCGAAGGTGGCGCTTGGCATCAAAGCAATGCCGGTATCGGTCATCACCGGGTCAAGCGTCTTCCAGAACAGATGCGTGCGGCCGTGCATGCCGAGCGCCGCCTGTGGCCCGGCCAGATCGAGCAGGGTGGTGCCCGGGTAGAGCAGCATGCCGATTTCCAGCGGCTCCAAGTCCGGCTGATTTAACGCACTTCCCATGTCCATCGTGACCTCACCGGCCGACCTGCGGCCTGGGCACGGTTTAAATGAAGCGGATTGCCAACGTTAGCGGCGAAGCTGCCAATCTCCGCGGATTTCCTGCCACTTACCCGGTTGTGCATTGCTGTTCCCGCGCGGGCCGGCCTATGCCGCCTTCTCCCGACGACGGGTTTCCTGTCATGCACACTATTGCCGTCCTGGCTGTCGATGATGTCATCCCGTTCGACCTGTCCATTCCGGGCGCGGTGTTCGGCCGGGTTCGCTTGCCCCGGGCCATAGACGAGTACCGCGTGAAAATCTGCGGCGAGAGGGCGGACGTGCGTGCGTCCGGCTTCACCATCCGTGCCCCGTTTACGTTGGAGGATCTGGGCGTCGCCGACACCGTGGTCGTCCCCGGTGTCGAGGACCCGATGCGGCCCGTGACGGACGACGTCGTCGCGGCGTTGCGAGCGGCCTATGCGAACGGCGCGCGGATCGCGTCGATCTGTACAGGGGCGTTCACGCTGGCGCAGACGGGACTGTTGGACGGCCGGAGTGCGACCACGCACTGGTTGGCCGCCGGACTTCTGGCAAAGCGGTACCCCCGGGTGAGCGTGAATCCAGGTGTCCTGTTCATCGACACGGGCCGGATCGTCACATCCGCGGGGATGTCGGCCGGCCTGGACATGTGCTTCCACCTTTTGCGCCGCGACCACGGGCAGGCTGTCGCTGCCCAGGCCGCGCGGCTGGCGGTCGCGCCGCTCGATCGGGAGGGTGGCCAGGCGCAGCTCGTCCGGCACCAGGCGCCGGGCTCGACGGCAAGTCTTTCCCGCCTGCTCGAATGGCTGCGCGAGAACGTGCATCTACCCTTGTCGGTTGACACGCTTGCGGCCCGGGCCGGGACCAGTCCGCGGACATTTGCCCGGCGCTTCTACGCACAGACCGGAACGACGCCGCTGCAATGGCTGATCACTGCCCGGGTCCGGCAGGCGCAGGAGCTGCTGGAGACCACCCGCCTGTCGCTCGACGAGGTTGCCGCTGCCAGCGGCTTCGACGGCGCGGTCGCCTTGCGGGACCGCTTTCGCCGTGTGGTTGGCGCGAGCCCGCAAGCCTACCGCCGCTCGCTGGGCGTGCTGACGGGGCGGAACGCTTCCGCCGCACCTCCTGGGCCGGGAAGCGCTAAAGGCGCGCCGCCATGATCTCGCGATGGCCACCTCCGCCGTCGGCCCATGCCGGCCGCCAAGGCCATGTTGGCGAACTCTGGATCAGGACTACGCTGGGGTGCGCGGTGGCCCTGCGCCTGCTGCCATACCCCGCAGCGGCCCAGCAAACGCCCAATCCCTCGCCGGCCGGCGAAGACCAGATCACGCTGCCCGAGGTGAGCGTTAGCGCGCCGCGCGTCTCCGTGGACGGCTACCTTGCGCCGCAGAGCACGACGGCGCTGCGCCTGCCGGTGGCGACCCAGGACGCTCCGGTCTCGGTCCAGGTCGTGCCGCAGGAGCTGATCCAGGACCGCGAGGCGGTGACGGTGCGCCAGGCCATAGAAACCGTCAGCGGCGTCGAGAGCAGCAACGCGCTGCCCGGCTCGCTCGCGTTCCGCATCCGTGGCTTCGTGGACTCCGGCACCTCCCTGCGGGACGGCTTCCGCGAACAAAGCAACCAGCAGGACATCCAGGGAGTTGAACGCATCGAGGTGCTGAAAGGCCCGGCCTCCGTGCTCTACGGCGGCAGCCTCTCGTCAGGCGGCGTCGTGAACGTCGTGACCAAGACCCCGGTTGACGGCAACTTCGTGCGCGGCGCCCTGACCGGGGGCAGCTTCGGCTTCAACCGCGACACGCTGGACGCGAACCAGGACCTGACCGGGGACGGGCGGGCGGTGATCCGGTTGAACGCCGCCTACGACCACGCCAACAGCTTCCGGACGTTTGGCTACAGCGAGGACGATTACATCAACCCCTTGCTCAGGCTGCGACCGACGGACCAGGACGAGGTCATCCTGCGCGCCCAGTATGCCCACAGCAACTTCAGCTACGGCCAGTTCCAGTCGCCCATCGCGCAACCGACCCTGGCGCTGCCATTATCCGCCAACTTCGACGACCCCGACCTCGCGGACACGCACCGGGACGCGTGGCGGCTGGGCTACGAGTGGGTGCACAGCTTCAGCCCGGGGCTGCGGTTCCGCTCGGGCTTCAACGCCTCCGTGGTGAATTACGACATCGGGTCCGATCGCTTCTTCTCCTTCCCGCTGGTGGCCAACGGGCAGACGCTGAACCGCACGGTGACGGAGGGGCTGCAGCGGGCGCAGGATTTCGACCTGCAGAACGAGCTGTCCGGCGACGTCCTGACCGGGCCGGTCCGGCACCAGTGGCTGGCGGGGCTGGAAGTGTCCCGCAGCCTATACGACTCCAAGTCCTTCAACGCGGCCCTGCCCCCGCTCAACCTGGCGGATCTGGTGTACCTCGTCAGGCCCGGCCGCTTCACGCTCAACGCCAAGACCGGCACCCGCTTCGAGGACGCCGCCCCGTACGTGCAGGATTTCGTCACCCTGACACCGCAGCTCCGCTTGCTGGCCGGGGTGCGGTATGACGTGACGGACACCGTCAGCAACAATCGCATTACCGGCGGGCGAAGCGCGGACGCGGCCAACAAGCTGTCCCCGCGGGTGGGCCTGGTGTTCGAGCCGGTGCCCACGACGGCGCTGTATTTCAACTGGGCCAACAGCTTCATCCCCACTACGTCCACCACGGCGAGCGGCGCCGCCCTGCCGCCGGGCGCGTCCGAGCAGTTCGAGGTGGGCGTGAAGCAGGAATTGCTGGACAAGCGGGTGCAGGCGACGGCCGCCCTGTTCCAGCTCACCCGCAGCAACGTCGTGACGCCCGACCCGGCCAACACGCAGTTCAGCATCGCCTCCGGCCAGCAGCAGAGCCGCGGGGTGGAACTGGACGTGGCGGGGGAGCTCCGGCCCGGCTGGAAGGCGGTCGCGAGCTACGCCTACACCTTCGCCGACGTCACGCGCGACAACCGGCTGCCGGTCGGCAACACCCTGGCGGGCGTAGCCAGGCACGCGGGGGCTTTGTGGACGACGTACGACGTCCCGGACGGTGCCCTGCTGCCGGGCTTCGGGCTGGGATTGGGCGTGCGCGCCGAAACCAGGCGGGAAGCGACGCTGCCGAACAGCTTCTTCCTGCCGGGCTACGTGCGGGTGGACACGGCCGCTTGGTACCGCTTCCACGTGCAGGGCCGCCCGGTCCGCGCGCAACTGAACGTGCAGAACGTCACCAATGCCCGCATCTACGACACGGACGGCGCCGCCACCTTGCGGCCGACCCAGCCGCTGACGGCGCTGGGCACGATCAGCAGCGAGTTTTGAGAAGGAGCAGGATTATGGCCAATGACCATGACGGGATGACGCGGCGGAGCTCGCCGCCGGGCTGTTGGGCGGCTCGCTGCTGGCGGCGGGGACCGGCCCGGCGGCGGCGCAGGCCGACCCGGACGCCGAGCACATGGCGCACATGCCGCCGCGGCCGGATGCCGGGCCGCCGGTCAAGGTGGCGATGCTGGTTTATCCCGGGATGATCCTGCTCGACATGGCGGGGCCGCAAACCATCCTGCAGGTGCTGGGCGCCGACATCCACCTGGTTGGCAAGACGCTGGCGCCGGTGCGGACCGACATTGGCATCCCTGTCACGCCGGCGGTGACGTTCGCCGAC
>CAXTOB010000597.1:0-4109 GCA_964245505.1 uncultured Acetobacteraceae bacterium
CATCGAAACGATGCAGGAAATCCTCACCAAGTCGCCCAGCATCGTCGTGGACGACAGGCTGCGCGGCATCGTGCCCTACCTGCCCCTCGACACCGTGCGCCCACCCACGCCAGCCCAGCCGTCGGCAGCGCCCGCACGATGAACCGCCTCATGCTCGCCGGCATCGTCGGCGTCGTCATCCTCGTCCTGGCCGCCGCCAGCCTGTTCACCGTCGGCCAAACCGAGCAGGTCCTCATCACCCAGTTCGGCCAGCCCATCCGCGTCATGAAGACCCCGTTCGTGCAGACGGTCATCGACTTCGACCGCCGTCTGCTGGACTTCGAGACGCCCGGCGAGGAGGTCATCCTCTCCGACCAGCGCCGCCTCATCGTGGACAGCTTCACCCGGTTCCGCATCAACGACCCGCTGCGTTACTTCCAGACCGTCGGACCCAATGAGAACAACATCCGCGGCCGCCTGAATTCCGTGGTGACGTCCGCCCTGCGCCGCGCCTTGGGCGGCGAAACCCTGCTGAACGTCCTATCCGCCGACCGCGGCCGCATCATGGGCCTGGTGCGCGGCCAGGTGACGGACGAGATGCGCCAGTTCGGCGTTGCCGTAGAAGACGTCCGCCTGCGCCGCGCCGACCTGCCGGAGGAAAACACCACCGCAATTCTGAACCGGATGAAGTCCGAGCGCGAACGCATCGCCCGCCAGGCCCGCGCCGAGGGCGCCGAGGCATCCGCCCGCATCCGCGCCGACGCCGAGCGCGAGCGCACCGTGCTTCTGGCCCATGCCCGAGCCGACTCCGACCGCCTCCGCGGCGAAGGCGAGAGCGAATCCACCAAGATCTATGCCGATGCGTTTGGCAGAGACCCAGAGTTCTACAGCATATACCGCACCCTCCAAGCCTATCGAGACACCTTCACCAGCGGCCAGTCCCGTCTGGTGCTGACCCCGGACAGCGACTTTCTCCGCATGCTGCGCGAGGCTCCGAAGCCGTGATCCCTTTTGCAACCCGACTTGGCACCACATGTTGCGTCATACTTGACCGGAAGCCAGCCCACCCACGGGAGTTCTGAGATGCGTCGTCAAACCCTCCGCGCCCTAGCGCTTGCCAGCGTATTTACCCTTCCCACCGTCATTCCCGCAGCTGTAGCGCCACCTGCTCACGCCCGTGCCGCCGGTGACAGCTTCGCCGACTTGGCCGCACAGTTGCTGCCGGCGGTGGTGAACATCAGCTCCACCCAGAAGGCCGACGTTCGGGCCGACCGGGACGCCGGCCCCGAAGTTCCGCAGTTCCCGCCCGGCAGCCCGTTCGAGCAGTTCTTCCGCGACTTCCTGGACCGCAACCGCCCGGGTGGCCAAGGGGGCCAGCAGGGCCGCCGCGGCGGGCCGCAGCAGGGACCCCAAGGCCCGCACGGTGACGGCGAAGGCGCGGTCAGCCTCGGCTCCGGCTTCATCATCGACCCCGCTGGCTACATTGTCACCAACAACCACGTCATCGACGGTGCCGATAAGATCAGCGTCACCCTGCAGGACAACACGACCCTAAAGGCAACGCTGGTCGGCAAGGACGACAAGGCCGACCTGGCCCTGCTGAAGGTAGAGTCCGACAAGCCGCTCAAGTTCGTGCCATTCGGCGACAGCGACACAGGCCGGGTCGGCGACGTGGTGCTGGCCATCGGCAACCCCTTCGGCCTCGGCGGCTCGGTCACCGCCGGCATCATCAGCGCCCGCGGCCGCGACATCCGCCAAGGCCCCTACGACGACTTCATCCAGACCGACGCCGCCATCAACCGCGGCAACTCCGGCGGCCCGCTGTTCAACATGAACGGCGAAGTCATCGGCATCAACACCGCCATCTACTCCCCGAGCGGCGGCTCGGTCGGCATCGGCTTCTCCGTCCCGTCCAACATGGCGAAGGCCGTGATGCAGCAGCTTCGGGAATACGGCCGGGCACGCCGCGGCTGGCTAGGCGTCAACATCCAGCAGGTCACCCCCGACATCGCCGAAAGCCTGGGCCTGAAAGACAGCAGCGGCGCCCTGGTCGCCCGCGTGACCGACGACGGCCCGGCAGCTAAGGCGGACATCCACAACGGCGACGTGATCCTGCGTTTTAACAACCAGGACGTGAAGGAGATGAAGACCCTGCCGCGCATCGTCGCCGAGACAGTGATCGGCAAGGACGTCCCAGTCGTCGTCTGGCGCGACGGCAAGGAAGTTACCGTCCAGGCCCAGGTCGGCGAATTGCCCGACAGCCCGCAGCAGGTCGCCAGCAACGTCCCAGCGACGCCGCACCCGGCCATCAACCGCAACACGGAAATCAGTGGCCTAGGCGCCCGTCTCTCATCCATAACCGACGAGATGCGCGACAAGTTCAAGATCGGCGCCGACCAGAAGGGTGTCGTCGTGACCGACGTGTCACCGGACGGCGCCGCAGCCGGGCGTGGCCTCAAGCCGGGTGACGTGATCGTCGAAGTCCAGCAGGAGCCAGTCAGCAGCCCGGCCGATGTGCAAGAACGCATGGACCGCTACCGCAAGCAGAACCGCAAGACCGTGCTCATGCTGGTCCAGAGCGGTGACGGCCTGCGCTGGGTGCCAGTGCCGCTCACCACAGACAGCCCCCGCAAGCAGGGCTAAGACCGGCTAGGACCCGGGCCGCAAGCCCGGGTTCTGATCCCCCCATGCCGCAACCCGAGACCTGGCTAAAAGTCTTGCCGGACGGCCTGTTCTGCGAGCCCGGCGGTTTCCACATAGACCCCGTGCGTCCCGTCGCCCGAGCAATTATCACCCATGCTCACAGCGACCACGCCCGTCCCGGCCATGACGCCGTGCTCGCAAGTCCGGAAACCCTCGCCTTGATGGACGTCCGCATGGGCCAAGGCCGCGCCGGCGCCGTCCAGCAAGCCCTGGAGTATGGCGAGGCTATAGACCTCAACGGCGTGCGCGTCTGGATGGAGCCAGCAGGGCACGTGCTCGGCAGCGCCCAGGTGGCCATGGAGTGGCGCGGAAGCCGAGCCGTCGTCAGCGGCGACTACAAGCGCCAGTCCGACCCGACCTGCCGCCCATTCGAGCCAATCCCCTGCGACGTCTTCGTCACCGAGGCCACCTTCGCCCTTCCGGTATTCCGCCATCCTCCGGCGGAACACGAGGTGGCCAAGTTGCTGGACAGCGTGGCGCTGTTCACGGACCGCACGCACGTCATCGGCGCCTACGCACTGGGCAAGGCGCAGCGCCTGATCGCGCTTCTCCGCCGTGCCGGCTGGGACCGCCCGATCTACCTGCACGGCGCCCAGGTCGCACTCTGCGAAGCCTACGAACACATGGGCATTCCCCTGGGCGACCTGCGCCCGGCCACCGCAAAGTCCAAGGCGGACAAGGAACTCCTCCGCGGCGCCATCGTGATTGCCCCGCCCGGCGCCATCACCGGCCCCTGGGCAAGGCGCATGGCCGACCCCGTCGTCTGCAACGCTTCCGGCTGGATGCAGGTACGCCAGCGCGCCCGCAGCAAGGGCGTCGAACTCCCCCTGGTCATCAGCGACCACAGCGACTGGGATGAACTGAACGTCACCCTAGACGAAGTCGCCGCCCCAGAAGTCTGGGTCACCCACGGCCGCGAGGAGGCCCTAATCCACGAAGCCGCCAAGCGCGGCATCCGTGGCCGCGCCCTCCGTCTGGTAGGCTACGGCGACGAGGAAGAAGAAGACGCCCCCCCACCGGCCCCAGCAGAGCAGCCGTGACCATCATAGTAGCCGCCGGTTCCCTCTCCCTCCGGGAGAGGGTTAGGATGAGGGAAGGGGCAAGTACCGCCCCCACCAAACTCAAACCTCACTTCAGTGCCACCAACCCGGCTCGCTCAGCAGCCAAGACCCCGGCACCCCAACCCTCTCCCAAAGAGAGAGGGACCATCCACCGACACCCAGTCCCATGATCGCCTTCGCCGAGCTGCTGGAACGCCTCGTCTTCACCCCCGGCCGCCTAGCCAAGATCGCCCTCCTCCGGCGCTACTTCACTACCCAGCCCGACCCAGACCGCGGCTTCGGCCTAGCAGCCTTAACCGGCGAACTAGCCTTCGACGCCGCCAAGCCCCTGCTGATCCGCACCCTCGCCGAGGAACGCACCGACCC
>CAXTOB010000598.1:0-604 GCA_964245505.1 uncultured Acetobacteraceae bacterium
GTTGGCTTTACGCGTGTTACGCCCATTCGGCGGCGTGTCGGGTGTCGCTCAAGCCGCCGGGTTTTGCCGGCCGGATCAGCCCGCTCGCCAGGGCGACGCCAGCGAACAGAGTGAAGCTTGTGGCGTAGCCGAGTGTCCCGAGGGCCACGCCGGCGACGGACGCGCCTACGACCTGGCCCAGCGCGATGGCCAGGAACGGCACCCCGAGCCCAACCGCTGGACGGTCGGCGAACACCCCTACGCCCCACACGAGATACACCCCGGCCAGCATCATGTATGAGGCGCCGAACAAGGCAGCACCGGCGTAGATGACCGCCACCGTGCCTGGCCAGAAGCCGGTGCCCGCGACGGCTGCCGCCATTGCCAGAAGTGACGCGCGGTGGACGGAGTTCGCGCCATAACGCCCTACGAGGTCACCGGCCATACCGCCCGCGAAGCCGGTGAGGCCGACCACCACCCAAACCGTGCTCGCCGCAGAGGCGGGCAACCCGCCGGCTGCGACCGCAGCCTCGCCAGCGAAGGTCCAGTAGATCGCGCTTGAAACGCCCGCGCCGAATGCGGCGAGCGCCAGCGGAAGTGCCGCCGGCCGCCGCAACGCCTGTAC
>CAXTOB010000598.1:614-4096 GCA_964245505.1 uncultured Acetobacteraceae bacterium
TATTTTGGCGCCGTGGACGTCATTCTTCTTTTCCTGGGCGCGCGACGGCAGCGCCAGCCAAACCCACAAAGTGACGCAGGCCGCGATCGCTGCGAACAGCAGATAGGCGTCGCGCCATGCTCCGACGGAGACGAGGGCAATCGGCCCGGATAGCGCGACGCCGGCGCTGGTGCCGCTGCTGATCAGCGTATTTGCGCGGTCTTGACCCGTGGCGGCGATCCGCGCCGCGACTGCCTCCGCCAGCGGCGGTGAGGCAAGGCCACCTCCGAGCCCGGCGAACAGCACTGCGGCCGCGAGCAGGACAGGGGACGACGCGAACGCGACGGCTGCCATCCCAAAGGCTGCGACCGAGCCCGCGAGGGCAGCAGTGGCGCGTGGTCCCAGCCGCTCGACTACCAAGGTGGAAGCGACGACGGCGAGGCAGTAGCCGGCATAGGACCCTGCGCCGATCAGGCCGGAGAGGGCCGGAGTGAGCGCCACGTCCGCGCGGATCGCCGGGAGGAACAGGCCGAAGGCGTAGCGGGCCAAACCGTAGGTGACGCCGGTCAGGGCCAGAGCCGGAGGGACGAGTTTTAGGGCCGGGGTCATCACGCGCCCTTGCCCTGGGTACACACGCCCTCGCGCTGGGCAATGGACAGCAGCTCCGCCGCCGCGGCCCGAGCTTGGCCCGCCGCCGCACGGGCGCCGAGGACGGGGGCGAGCGCGGTCGCGCCCTCCATCAGCAGCATCAGCCGCTCAGGCAGGCCGCTGCCGGGATCAAGCCTGGCTGCCTCGACCCGGCGGTGGAGGTCGTGAAGCACCCGCCGCTTGTGATCCGCGACCATCCCGGCGATGGCTGGTTCGTGCATGCCGTATTCGCCGAGTGCATGGAGGAACATGCAGCCCTGGTCACCCCCGGCATCCAGCCAGTCCGAGAGTGCGTCGAAGCAGGCGAGCAACGGGTTGCCGTGCTCGGCCGCATGGCGGGCGAGGTCGCCCTCGAAGCGTTCGAAGTAGCGCGCCTCGCGACGCGCGAGGACGGCGCGGACGAGGTCGTCCTTGGAGCGGAACTGGCGGTAGAGAGTGCGCGGGGAGACGCCAGCGGCCTCAATCAGGCGGTCCATGCCGGTGGCATGGAAGCCCTCACGGTAGAGGACGGCCTCGGCGGCTTCGAGGATCTGCTCAGTCTTCGACACGTCCGATCCCTTCGGTATAACGATCGTTATACCGGAGTTTGTGCGTGTTGATGGTGCTGTCAAGGATGATGGGCGCCTGGCGGCATCGGGATAAGCAAAGCATTTATATTCGAGAGCAATAAGGCGGGTGAGAGTTCTAAGGCGGTCTGCGTCCGGCCCGGACGCAAACCGCATTAACGTTTTCGTTTGTGAGCAATTACTTGCAGCCGGGTCCGGCTACTTTGCGCCGGACCCGGCTGCAAACTACTCTAATGGGCGGGAAGGAAGCGGCGACGGGCAGTCCGGCATCATCGAACGCGGCGGGGCAGACGGAGCACCCCATTCCACAGGCGCGAGTCTAACGCCAGGCACTCAAACCCGGCTGGCCCAGCAGACGTTGCACCGCGGGTCCAGCAGCCCTAGCCCAATCCGTCGCCGCCAGCACAAACCGTTCTGAAGGACAACCTGCATGAGGACATCTCTCCTGGTCCTGCCGATGGTGCTCGCCTTCCATGCGGCCGGAGCAGCCACCACGCTGACGGTCTGTGCATCGGGATGCGATCACACCGAGCCTCTGGCGGCCTGGGCGGCCGCAGCCGCCCGCGTGCAGCAGCCCGGCGAAAGCGTCGTCATCAAGATCTCCGACGGCACCTACGCCGTGCATGACCAGTTCTTCACCGACTGCCCATGCACCGAACGCATCCAGGTCATCGGCAACCCCGGCGCACCGGAGAAGGTCGTGCTGGACTTCAACAACATCGTCGGCACCAACTTCAGCGGCTTTGCCGCCAACAACGGCGGACGCATCGGCCTGGTGGACGGGGTGCTCATCAAGGGAAACGGGGCCAGGACGGGCCGCACCGAATGGCGCCGCGACTCCTACGGTTCCGCAGTGCTCGCGGAGGGGTCGGGATCGAACGTCAGCCTGGGGCCGCACGTCGTCGTTGACAGCTTCTATTACGGCATCCTGGCCGACCAGGGTGGGCGCGTCACCGCCGACGGCTCGACATTCAGGAATGCAGGGGACGCTAACCTGCTGGCGCGGTTCGGCGGTGTCATCCAGTGCCGCGGATGCAACGCGCGGACCGCAGGGCACATCTTCGACAACGGAACCGAGACGCTTGGCTACAACGCCCTGGCGGAGGGAGGCTCGCTGTATGTGGACGGGTCGAGCTTTGCGGATGCCCAGGTCGCGTGCGTCGCGGCGCAAAGCAACGGGATTGCCTGGGCGCACCGGGTCACTGCCACGGGATGCCTCAGCTCAGGGGCAAGGGTGTCGCAGAACGGTTTTTTGGAGCTGAACAACGCCCATCTGTCCCGTAGCGCGGTCGGCGTTTACGCGACCACGGGCGGCGGCTTGAACCTTGATGCCGCCGAGGTGGACCACAACACCCGGGAGGGCGTCCTGCTGGACGGAGGCCACGCGGCAGGCAGCCACGTCAGCGTGCACGACAACGGGGCGTCCGGCATCAAGGTCATGAAGCAAGGGCGCGGGGAATTCTATAAGACTAGCCCACTGCTTACAGGCAATGCAGCGGGCCCGGTTTCTGTGGAGCGAGCCACCGGCTGCACGGTTGCCAACGCTCCCTGCAGTCCCGCGAGCACACTGATTCTCGACTAAAGCGGTTTGCGTCCGGTCCGGACGCAAACCGCTTTAGATTTTTCGTTTACGAGCCGATACTTTCAGCTTAATGTGCGGCCGTTTAGCGCCCGACCCGGCTGCAAACAGCTTAAGGCAGGTTTATATCGAAGGACCTTCGCGCTGACCATCATGTTGCCGAGCCGTCATTGCGAGCCGACTGCGGCGCGGCAATCCAGGGTTGCCAGTGTCGTCCCTGCCGTCCTGGACTGCCGCGTTGCTGCGCTCCTCGCAATGACGGGAACGGTCAAAGCGAGAGTCGTTTGGTAATGCCGAGGCAGTCACGGGACTGGTTCTGCCTGGGCAGTTCTGCTGTTTGTTGGACCCTAGTTATGACCGTCTAGTTTCTACGTAGGTTCCAGCCAGGCGGGACGCGCAGATGCGACCCTTGCCGCACCAAGCCGATCACAACGAACTGATCCACACCTCCGCTGCACTGCACGAGGCTCAGCAGAATACAGCCTCAAAAGGTGCAGGTTCCGCGTCAGTTCCCGCTATGAACCAGCCGCATCCGCCGGCGAGCAACCGCTTCTCCCACCATCCCATTCCAACCCGCCCGGTCCAGCCATCCCACCACCAGCAGCGCTGACAACCCGCCATGCACCGCCACGGCCCCGAGCGCGATATGCCGCATTTCCCAGAGCAGAGCCGGCCCAACCGCCATCACCGCCGCCGCCACGACATAGGCC
>CAXTOB010000599.1:0-1508 GCA_964245505.1 uncultured Acetobacteraceae bacterium
AGGCGCGAGTGCGATCGCTGCAGGAGGATTGAAGGCGCTGCCTGCTCCCTCTCCCGGAGGGAGAGGGAGCAGGCAGCGGGATCATCGCAGGCTGGTGCAGAACGCCACGATGCGGCGGCATGCTTCCGTGAGGGAGGCATCGTCGGTGGCGTAGCTGATCCGCACGTGCGGCGACATGCCGAATGCCGCGCCGTGGACTAGCGCGACATGCTGCTCCTCCAGCAACGCAAGGGCGAAGTCTTCGTCCGTCTGCAGGTGGGCGCCGGCGGGGGTGGTCTTGCCCAGGCAGCCCGCCACGCTGGGATAAACGTAGAAAGCGCCCTCGGGCCGGTGGCAGAACATGCCCGGCGCCGTGTTGAGCGCATCCACCACCAGGTCACGCCGCCGCTTGTAGGCCGCCACCATCTCAGGCACCGAGTCCTGCGGCCCATCCAGCGCCGCCGCGGCCGCGGCTTGGCCGATCGTGGACACCCCGGCCGCGGCCTGGCCCTGCATGTTTACCATCGCCTTGACCAGCGTCCGCGGTCCCCCGGCAAAGCCGATGCGCCAGCCGGTCATCGCGTAAGTCTTGGACACGCCGCTGACCGTCAGAGTGCGGTCCCGCAGCCGCGGCTCCACGGCGGCCATCGTCGCGTGGGCGCCGTCGAACACCAGGTGCTCATACATGTCGTCCGACATGATCCATACGTGCGGATGGCGCAGCATGACCTCGCCCAAGGCCGCCAACTCGTCCGCCGACACGGCCGATCCCGTCGGGTTGTTGGGGCTGTTCAGGATCAGCCACTTGGTGCGCGGAGTGATGGCGGCGTCCAGGTCCTCGGGCCGCAGCTTGAAGCCGTTGTTCTGCGGGCAGGTGACGATCACCGGCTCGCCGCCGACCACCCGGGTCATCAGGGGGTAGGCGCCCCAGTAGGGGGCGGGAATCAGCACCTCGTCGCCCTCGTCCACCGTCGCCATCAGGGCGTTGAAGATGACGCCCTTGCCGCCGTTGCCCACGGTGATCTGGTCCAGCGCGTAGTCGAGGCCGCTGTCCCGCTGGAACTTGCGCTGGATGGCGCGCTTGAGGGCGGGCTGGCCGTCCTGGGGCGGATACTTGGTGTCGCCGGCCAGGGCGGCCTGATGCGCGGCCTCGATGGCATGGGGCGGGCTGGCGAAGTCGGGCTCGCCGATGGTGAGCATGATCACCTTGACGCCGGTGTTGCGCATGGCGCGCGCCTTGATCGTCATGGCGACGGTGGCCGCCACGGGCACCCGGGCCAGGCGGCGGGCGAGGGCAGGGGCGATGGCTGCTGCTTCTGCTCCCTCTCCCTCCGGGAGAGGGTTGGGGTGAGGGAGGCTCACAGGACGGTCTCTGGAAATAGGGAGCCTTCTCCGGCGGAGATCGCCGGGGCTGGCCGGGTTGAGGACGCTCTCACCGGCTCAACGTCCGTACTGGCGGCGGGGCGCCCCCCCCCCCCCCCCCCGCGGGGGGGGGGGGGGGGGGGGGGGGGAGGCGCGGCGGGGGGGGG
>CAXTOB010000599.1:1518-4092 GCA_964245505.1 uncultured Acetobacteraceae bacterium
GGGCATCACTTCAGGCCTTCGCAGAAGTGCTGGATCCGTTCACAGGCGGTTCGCAGTTGCTCCGTCGCGGCGGCGTAGCTGATGCGGATGTGGCCGGGATACATGAAGGCGCTGCCATGCACGGCGGCTACGCCCTCTTCATCCAGCAGCGCCAGGACGAAGCTTTCGTCATCGGTGATGTTGGCGCCGCCGCGGCTAGTCTTGCCGACGCAGCCGTGGACGCCAGGGAAGACGTAGAACGCGCCCTCCGGCGTATGGCAGTTGATGCCCGGCGCCCCGTTCAGCATGGACACCACCATGTCGCGCCGTTGCTGATACACCTCCACCATCTCGCCGATGAAGTCCTGCGGACCGTTCAGCGCCTCGACCGCGGCGGCCTGGCTGATGCTGCTGGTGTTGGAAGTGCTTTGGGATTGCAGCTTGTCCATCGCCTTCACGAGTTTCGCCGGACCGCCGGCAAAGCCGATGCGCCAGCCGGTCATGGCATACGCCTTGCTGCACCCGTTCATGGTGACGGTGCGGTCGCGCAGGCGAGGCTCGACCTCCACCAGCGTTGAGAACTTGAAATCGCCGTAGACCAGCTTCTCGTAGATGTCGTCGGTGAACACCCAAACGTCGGGATGCCGCAGCAGCACGTCGGCAAGGGCGCGCAGCTCCTCACTTGTATAGGCCGCGCCGGTCGGGTTGTTGGGGCTGTTCAGCATCAGCCACTTGGTGCGCGGCGTGATGGCGGCCTCCAGGTCCTCGGCCCGCATCTTGAAGCCGTTGTTCTGGCCGCAGGGCACGAAGACCGGGGTCCCGTCCGCGAGGGATACGATGTCGGGGTAGCTGACCCAGCATGGCGTCGGGATGATCGCCTCGTCGCCGGCGTTCAGAGTGGCGACCATGGCGTTGAAGATGACCTGCTTGCCGCCGGTGGAGATGATGATCTCCTCCGGCTTGTAGTCGAGGCCGCTGTCCCGCTTGAACTTGGCGGCGACCGCCTGGCGCAGCGCTATCGTGCCGGCGACGTCGGTGTACTTGGTGTCGCCTTCCTGGATCGCGCGGATTGCGGCCTGCTTGACGTTGTCCGGCGTGTCGAAGTCAGGCTCACCGGCAGACAGGCTGATGATGTCCCGCCCGCCGGCCTTGAGCACCCGTGCCTTGCTGGTGATGGCAATGGTCTGGCTGGGGCTGATGCGGTTCAGGCGTTCGGCGATGAGGTCCATTGGAAGTCCGGCTGGGTTTGGAAAGGCCGGAACATTAGGCCTGTCTCCTAGGCGGCACAACAACGCCCGCCTGGAATGCCTCGCCTGAAACATCCCGCCGAAACACACCTGCCTGAAACACTGGGCCTGACAATTCATGGCGTGCCGCAAGCCCGGCCAGGGTCCATCGTGCCGGCGAAACCAAAAGGAGAGTCATGTGCGCCGTTCCCTGATGCTTGCCGCTGCTGCCACCTTGCTCGGCCTCCCGGGCTTGCCAGCGATGGCGCAATCCGCCGGGCAGACGATTGACGTGGGCGGCTGGAAGGTCACCCGGCTGCACAACCCGGATGGTAGCTTCAAGCAGTGCACCGCCAAGATCACCTATGACGACAAATCCATCCTGGCCTTCGCCGTCGCCGCGACCAAGAAGGTTTATGTCGTGATCGTCGAGCCTGACTTCAAACTGACCGAGGGCCAGGTTTACAAGGCCAAGTACAACATCGACCAGAAGGCAGTGGTGTCGGCTGACGCCGTCGCTGCGGATGCGACGACCCTGGTGATCCCGGTCGAGAATGACAGCCCCTTCATGGAAGGTGCGATGGCCGGCAATAACTTGACCATTGATGCCGGCGGTGAAAGCGTCGAGGAGCCGCTGACCGGCAGCAAGGACGCGATCAACCAGTTGGGCCAGTGCGCCGTCGCGGCCTTGGGTGGAAGCTAAGCGAACCTCAGGGTCGGTGTAGCGATGTAGCCCTAAGCGGGGCCGCACCCTGGGGGCGGCAGTGGAATTTACCGTGGCGGCTTGACGCTCTGATCCAGTCCGAGTTCCGACCTGGAAACACACGGCTGCATCAAGCACTGCTGGTCTTGCCCTGGGTAGTTCCTGCCAAGAGCGGGAACAACCTGGCCTGGAGGGAATGCAGGACAGCATGCGTTTCCATGGCCAGCAGCCGCTTCCGTTGACTGGCGCATACTAACCGGCGCGTCCGGACTGGCGCCACGGCAGCGAACGTCGTTGGTGCAGACGGGAGAGCCGCTGTGAGCCTGTTGCGGCGTCCTCCTTCACCTTCTCGGCGCTGGAATTTAGGACGAACCCGTTGTTACGCAGCCTGTCCACGTGCTGGGTGTTATCGCGAGGGTAGCGCGGCGGTGCTGGCGCTCATCCGGACAATGGGCCACCAGCGTACGCAATTACCACGACATAACGGGCTTGCTTAGGTTTGATCCGTGTGGAAGTGGAAAGAATCCACCTAGCTGCTCCCTATCGCGATGCCGAGCGCCAGCACGATGGCGCCACCCAGCATGACCTTGGCCGCGGCGGATACGGGCGGCGTGTCCATGTATCTCCACTGGATCCAGGCGATGGTCAGCAGCTCGAACAGCACCA
>CAXTOB010000600.1:0-4084 GCA_964245505.1 uncultured Acetobacteraceae bacterium
GTGCAGGCGCGTGCCATCCTCGGACGGCTGAATGCGGCGGCGGTGGTGGGTTTTGGCGGGTATCCCAGCGTGGCGCCGGTGCTGGCCTCGCGCAGCCTGCGCCGCCGGCCCGCGGTGGTGCTGCATGAGCAGAATGCGGTGCTGGGGCGGGCAAACCGGCAGTTGGCGCGCTTTGCCGACGCGCTGGCGCTCGGCGTGGCTGACACGCAGCGGGTGCCGGCGGGGGTGCGCGCCGTCCTCACCGGCAATCCCGTGCGTCCGGCGGTGCTGGCGTTGGCCGGTGCGGCCTATGTACCGCCGGGGGTGGATGGGGCGATCAACCTGCTCGTGACCGGCGGCAGCTTGGGAGCGCGGGTATTCAGTGATGCGGTTCCGGCCGCGGTTGCGTTGCTGCCCCCTGCCCTGCGCGCGCGGCTGCGGATTACGCAGCAATGCCGGGCGGAGGACCTGGACCGGGTGCGCGCTGCCTACGTCGCCGCAGCCGTTCCGGCCGAGCTTGCTGCTTTCTTCGCGGACTTGCCGGAGCGGCTGGCCGCGGCGCACTTCGTGATTGCCCGTGCCGGTGCTGGTACGGTTGCCGAGCTTTGCGCCATTGGCCGCCCTGCGCTGCTGGTGCCGCTGCCCGGCGCCATCGACAACCATCAGGCGTTCAACGCCCGTGCGTCCAGCGCCGAGGTGCTGGACCAGGCTATTGCGGCCGACCCTGCCGCACTGGCCGGCGCCTTGGCCCGGTCCTTGCTGGACCCGGCGGGCCTGGCCGACGACGCCGCCCACATTGCCGCCAACGCCATCCCCGACGCCGCAGCACGCCTGGCCGACCTGGTCGAGCAGGCGGTCCACACGCATACGCAAGGAGCCCAATCATGAGGGCGCTACCCCTGGGGATCGGCACGATCCATTTCACCGGCATCGGCGGCATCGGCATGTCCGGGATCGCGGAGGTGCTGCACACGCTGGGCTATGCCGTGCAGGGCAGCGACATCAGCGACAGCGCCAATGTGCGCCGGCTGAAGGATGCCGGGATTCCGATCGCCATCGGCCATGACGCGGCCAACGTCGCCAATGCCCAGGTCGTGGTCGTCAGCACCGCGGTGAAGCGGGACAATCCGGAGGTGGTGGCTGCCCGCGCTAAGCTGGTGCCGGTGGTGCGCCGGGCGGAGATGCTGGCGGAGCTGATGCGGCTGCGCTGGTCGGTGGCGGTTGGCGGCACGCATGGGAAGACCACCACGACCAGCCTGGTTGCTTGCGTGCTGGAGGCTGCGGGGCTGGACCCTACCGTCATCAATGGCGGCATCATCAATGCGTATGGCAGCAACACCCGGCTCGGCGAGGGCGAGTGGATGGTGGTGGAGGCGGACGAAAGCGATGGCAGCTTCCTGCGCCTGCCCGCGTGCATCGCGGTCGTTACCAACATGGACGCGGAGCACCTGGACCATTGGGGGTCCGAGGAGGCGATGGTCGCCGGGTATGACCAGTTCGTCGCCAACGTGCCGTTCTATGGGTTTGCGGTGCTGTGCATCGATCATCCGGCGGTGCAGCAGATGATCCCGCGGCTGAGCGACCGGCGGGTCATTACTTACGGGTTCTCGCCGCAGGCGGACGTGCGGGCGGACCGGATGGTGATGGACAAGCTGGGGGCGACGTTCGAGGTCCAGCTGACGGACCGATTCCGTGGTCGCACCCGTAAGATGGGGCCGTTCCGGTTGCCGATGCTGGGCGCGCACAACGTGCAGAATGCGCTTGCCGCGGTTGCCATCGCGGTCGAGATGGACGTGGACGACGCGACGATCCGCAGCGCGTTTGCCGGGTTCCGCGGGGTGAAGCGGCGGTTCACCAAGACGGGCGAAAGCGGCGGCATCACCGTCATTGACGATTACGGCCATCATCCGGTGGAGATCGCCGCGGTGCTGAAGGCTGCCCGGCAGGCCGGCGCGCGGGACGTGGTCGCCGTGGTGCAGCCGCACCGCTACAGCAGGCTGGAGAGCCTGTTCCCGGAGTTCTGCGCCTGCATGAACGACGCGGGGACGGTGATCGTCGCCGACGTTTATGCGGCGGGCGAGGCGCCGATCCCCGGCGTTTCGCGCGATGCGCTGGTGGATGGGCTGCGGGCTCGCGGCCATCGCAGCGTCGTGCCTTTGCCCGGGCCGGAGCACCTTGGCGAGATGGTGCATGCCATCGCCCGGCCCGGGGATTTTGTGGTCTGCCTCGGGGCTGGCACCATTACGGCCTGGGCTGGTGCCTTGCCGGGCGAGTTGGCTGCTTTGCAGGCCGGCACCACGCGGCGGGCTGGATGAGCGCCGTTTCTGCCTTGTCGCCCTTGACGGACGCAGTGCCGCACTTGGCGGAGCGCTTGCCGCCGCTGCGTGGGCGGATGCAGGCCGATGCGCCGTTGGCGCCGGGCACCTGGTTCCGCGTCGGCGGTCCGGCGGAGGTGCTGGTGCGGCCTGCCAGCCCTGCTGACCTGGCCGGGTTCCTGGCTGCCCTGCCGCTGGACGTGCCGGTGCAGGTGCTGGGGGCTGCCAGCAATGTCATCGTTAGGGACGGCGGGATTGCCGGGGTGGTGATCCGCCTGGCTCGCGGCTTCAACGAGATCAGGGTCGAGGCGGATGGCATCACGGCTGGCGCTGCGGCGCTGGACGTTACCGTGGCGGAACACGCGGCGCAGGCCGGGCTGACTGGGCTGGAGTTCCTGTCCGGCATTCCCGGCAGCATCGGCGGCGCTGTCGCCATGAATGCCGGCGCGTATGGCGGTGATGTGGCGGCTTGCCTGGATTGGGCGGAGTTCGTCACGCGCTCCGGCGAGTTGGTCCGGCTGCCGGCGCCGTCGCTCGCCTTCGCCTACCGCCATGCGAGCTTGCCGGCGGACGCGGTAGTCATACGCGCCCGGTTTCGGGCACGGTCCGGGGATGCAGGCACGATCGCCGGCGAGATGGCGCGTATCCGCGCCAGCCGGGAGGCGACGCAGCCGGTTCGCGCCCGCACCGGCGGGTCCACCTTCCGCAATCCGGAGGGCATGAAGGCTTGGGAGCTGATCCATTCGGCGGGCGGGCGCGGGCTGAGCCGCGGCGGGGCGCAGTGCAGCGAGAAGCACTGCAACTTCCTGCTCAACACCGGCGAGGCGACGGCGGCGGACCTGGAGGGATTGGGCGAGGAGCTGCGCCGGCGGGTCCATGCTGCATCCGGTGTGACGCTGGAGTGGGAGATCAAGCGCCTCGGCATGCCGGCGCGGCCCAGTGCGGCTTGGGGGCAGGCATGAAGCGGGTCGCGGTCCTGTATGGCGGCATCTCGGCGGAGCGGGAGGTCAGCCTGTCCAGCGGGCAGCAGGTGATCGCCGGGCTGCAGGACGCCGGGTTCGAGGTGACGCCGATCCTGGTCGGGCGTGATTTGGGCGCGGTGATTGCTGCCCTCACTCCGGCGCCGGACGTGGTGTTCAATGCGCTGCACGGGCGGTTTGGCGAGGATGGCGCCATTCAGGGCGTGCTGGACTGGTTGGGCATTCCCTATACCCACTCTGGCATGCGTGCCTCGTCGGTGGCGATGGACAAGGAGGCGGCGAAGGCGGTGTTTGCCGCCGCCGGGCTGCCGGTGGCGCGCGGGCGCGTGGTGGATGTGGCGGAGCTGGAGGCGGCGGACCCGATCCCCCTGCCCTACGTCATCAAGCCAGTGAACGAGGGGTCGTCCGTTGGCGTGGAGATCCTGCGCGAGGGCGACAACCGGCGTGGCGCCATTGCCCGCACCTGGCGGTTCGGCCGTAGCGCGATGGTGGAGGAGTTCGTGCCGGGCCGCGAGCTGACGGTCGGGGTACTGGGCGACCAGGCGCTGGCGGTTACCGAGATCAGGGCCAGCGGCGGGTTCTATGACTATGACAGCAAGTATGCCGAGGGCGGCTCCCGGCATGAGATCCCCGCCGCTGTTCATCCGGACACCTATGCGCGGGCGATGGAGGTGGCGCTTGCCGCGCATCGCGCGCTGGGCTGCCGCGGCGCGACCCGGGCGGACCTGCGGTATGACGATACCGCGGGGGAGCCGGGGCGCCGCGTGCTGCTGGAGGTGAACACCCAGCCTGGCCTGACGACGACCAGCC
>CAXTOB010000601.1:0-4078 GCA_964245505.1 uncultured Acetobacteraceae bacterium
AACACTGGAAACATAAAGGGAAATTCGTTTCGGACATGTGTGACCGCCGTAGCCCTCCGGGAGAGGGTCGGGGTGAAGGAGGCCGCCAAGACGATCACCACCCTGCCAAGACCGGTTCGTCAGTGCTCACCCTCCAGTTTGCGGCTCCCCTACCCCAATCCCCTTCCTTCGGAAGCAAGAACAGAAACAACCTTCAACGCAGCCCGCACGTCGCGCATCGCCAGCCGTTGGCCAGCCATCAGCGCCGGGTCGCTGCCCAGCAAGCCGCGCATATGCCGATGCATCCGCGACACCTCTGCGATATGCCGCCGTGGCGTAAGCCGATGCGTGACGCTCGCCTCATGCCGTCGGTGCATGTTCAGCGGCTCCGCCACATACGCCACGTTGCCGCCCGCGCTCAGCACCTCGGCATAAACCCGCCAGTCCCCAGCCATCGTAAAGCGATCCAGCTCAGCCCCGCAGCGGTCCAGCGCCTGCCGCAGCGCCTCCCGCCGCCACAGCACGCCACTGACGTTCAGGATCAGGTTACGCTGAGACAGGCAGGCCCGCAGCATGTCAGCCGCCGGATGCACCCCATCCCGCGCCAGCAGCGCCGCTCCGGCGTTGGCATAATAGGCCTGGTGGTCCCCCCACAGCGGCGCGTCGGCAGCATTAATCGCCCGGCTGTCGGCGAAGGCCATCACCGCATCCGGCACGCCCCGCAAAGCCGCCGCAAGCGCTGCCAGGAGGCGAGGTTCCGCCATGTCGTCGGCCTCCGCAATCCAGATCCATTCGCTCCGGGCCAGGTCCACTGCCCGCCGCCACTGCCGGAATACTGAGCCTGAATTGCGGTCCGACCCCACCCAGCGCACTTTGCGCCCGGCCGCAGCCGCCGCTTGCTGAACCGCCGCCTCGCTGCCGTCCGTCGAAGCATCGTCCAGCACGATGATCTCCCGCACCGGATGGGTTTGCGCCGCAATGGAGGCAATTCGGCCCGGGAGGTAGCGGCCGTAGTTGTAATTCGGCACGACGACCGTGACATCCAGCACGTCCGGCGCGGCAAGCCGCAGCACGGCTGCGGCATAGGCGCCGAACTCGAAATCGAGGCGGGTCCGCTCTGCGAGCCTGGCGCGGTCGGCCGGGGAAACACGTATCGCCAGGGCGCGCATTTGCCGCACCATGGCATCGGCGTCGCCCAGCGGCACAGACACGCCAGCGCCACGGTCACGCAGCAATTCGGGAATGCCGCCTGCGCCCGTGAACGCGACAGTGGGGACGCCGGCCGACATCGCCTCCAGCACGACGCTTGGAAACGGGTCCTCCCGCGACGTCAGCAAGTGGACGTCGGCGCAGGCCAGCCAGTCCGCGGCGTCGGCGCAGCGAGGCAGGTGAGGGAATGTCCCGGTGGCCACCGCAGCAGCCATCTCCTGTGCAAGGTAGGCCTGAACCGATGGGTCAATGTCGCCGATCCAGACCAGGTGCATGGCTGCCCCAGCAGCATGGGCCAGCCGCCAGACCTGCAGGAACAGGTCGAACCCCTTGCGGAGATCGGCATAACCCAAGCCGATTGCCAGCATCGCGTCGGATGGTACACCCAGCGCGCTCCGCAATGCCGCCCGGTCACGTGCACCGTCGGAAAGACGCACCGGGCGATACAGCCCTTGTGGCAACACCACGGCGCGCCCGTCCGGCAACGGCACATGCTCGGCGAAGCGGTCCCGGACGAATGGTGCCGCGAACACGACCTGGCTGCAAACGGCAACCGCCTCCCGTGCCGGCCCCAGCAGGTTGCGCTCATTCAGCAAGCGCGGCAGCTCGTGCACCATCAGCACGCATCGCAGGCCGGTCGCCGCCAGCGGCGCGCAGGCATGGGCGGCCGCCGCACTGTTGACCACGGCGGCGCCGAACCCCTCGGCCTTGAAGCGACGCGCCAGCCGCGGCAGGTCGGCAGCGGCGGCGACCGTCGTCGGCGCCACCGCCTGATATTCGCTGGCCAAGGCGCCATCACCCAGCAGCAGAAATGCGACGTCCACCCCCGAAACCGATTGAAGATGCCGGCCCAGGCTCAGCAGCAGCAACTGTGCACCGGCTGGAAACGCGTCATGGCCAACCAGCAAAAGCCGCAGCCGCGCCGGCACGTCCACATGGCCCGCAACGGCCCGGCCGGTCGCGTTGAGGTAAGCGCCGCCGAAATGCACGTCCGGCTCAAGGTAGGCGCCCTCCGCCCACTCGTTCCAGGCATTCACACATACCAACGGCGTATCCAGGACCGGGTGAGCCACCGCTTCATCCACCAGACGGGTCAGCCAAGCCTGATACTTGGCCGGCGTGGACCCATGCAGCACCATCCCCTGCCCTTGCCGCCGCGCGTCGTTGTCCCAGCCCGGCAGGGCCGTGCGGATCAGAGGATACTCGGCCGCGTCGGTGCCGGATGCGGCTGCCACGTCGTCGTACGAGTAAACCTGCGCCGCCGCAGCGGGGTCTAGGATTTGTAGGCCAGGGTTCAGCAGCTTCAGTCCGGTCGTCAGCTTGTGCGGCGGGAACTCGACGGCGGCATCCATGCCGAAACGGCGCGGGTCACGGTCCCCGAAGCTTTGCGCCATGATGAACACCGGGTCCTCCCCCAAGGCGCGGAACTGCGCACGCCACCGATCCGTCGCGGCGGCGGCATCGGGGATGAGGGAAGCACGATAGACCATCAGCACCGGACGGCCCTGCAAGCGGATATAACGCGGGTCGGCAAAGTGCCGGACCAGCTCCGCCGCCAATGCAGGCTCGTCGGCCTCGCGGTAGTCCTGCGCGATCAGCACTTCCTGTTCCGCCCCATCCCAGCGCCGGGTCCAGTTCTCATTGGCCCACATCAGGCAGAACGGGAAGTCTATGCTGCGGTCGGCCAGCATCGCCTCAAGTGGCCCATCCAGCAGGCGGCGGCCATTGAACCAGTAGAAGTAGTAAACGAAGCCGCCCAACCCGGCGCCGCGCGCCAGCTCGACCTGCGCCCGCAAGGTCGCCGTTCCCTCCAGCCGGTAATGGCCGAGGTCCCGCGGCGTGCGCGGCTGATAATGCCCGGCGAACCGCGGCAGCCCACGCCCGACATTGGTCCACTCAGTAAAGCCGTTGCCCCACCAGGCGTCGTTCTCTGGGATCGGATGGAACTGCGGCAGGTAGAACGCCAGCACCATCGCCCGGCGCTGCGCATCCGCCGACAACGGCTCCAACGGCTCGAACAACTGGCCAGGGGCGGTATTGCGCCGCACCTCTCGCGGGATGTCAGTATCCTGGGCCGGTTGGGCCGGAAAGAAGCCGGGTAGGTGACGATGGGTGCGATAGTGCAGCAGCGGATTCACCCTGTCCTGATCCCGCAGATAGCGGTCCCGATACCAGGCGGTGTCGAACGTGGCGGAAGCCGGACGGCCCTCCCAAGCGCCCTGCACCAGATAATGCTCGAACGGGTCCATGCCGGCCTGCACGACATCGGGCGACTGCGTCCGGTAGAATGCCGCATCGAATTCGGGCAGGGGGCTGACAGCGCCGTTGCAACGATGCTGCAGGAAGTGCTGAAGGCTTCCCTGGCCCGGCGCCAGCCGGTGATGGGCGCGATACCAGGTCGGGTCGAAATGGGCGATCGGCTGACGACCCTCTGCCTCGCCATACTCAATGTAATGCAGCAACGGCTCGACGCCGGACTCCCGTACGTCACGGTTGCGCTGCAGATACCAGGCAGGATCGAAATATGGATTGGGTAAGCGGCCTTCTCTCCAGCCATAGCGGCAATAGTGCGTCACCGGATCAACGCCGCAATCCGCAAGATCGGCATTGCGCTCAGTAAACCATGCGCGTGAGAATAATCCAGATCTAGCTACAGTAAGGACGTCTCCAAAATCAAGCCGTACCGGCTCCATATTCATATCACCTATTTGCCGCATCTTAAGGCGCGCTAGGCAAACCTCACAAGGTTTGCGCACAGATAAAGAGCTAAGCAGGCTGGCATGGCATCACAGGGCCGCACGCCATCTGTGTGACAGGCCGCGCGATCCTGCTTAGCCCCAGGGGCTACGCATGAGATTTCTCTCGCCTGCCGCGCCCTGACGTAAGATGA
>CAXTOB010000602.1:0-4072 GCA_964245505.1 uncultured Acetobacteraceae bacterium
ATTGGTCGGCATAATCAGAGCAGGGTACACATCCTCTCCAGGACGGAGCATTGCCTGGCTCATCGGCGTTAACAGCGTCACGCGGCGCCATCTCATGGATCGCGCCATTCTCTGCCCCTCTACATCAGAGAGGAGCAAGTCCATGACCTATCAAACTACAGCCAGCATCGAGACCGAGACCCTGGACGGGGCCGTCAGCCAGTATCGCACTGAGCTTGAGCGGTCAGGCTATAGCCAGGGGACAATCAACGAGCATGTGCGCTCGCTTCAGCGGCTTCGATGCCTCCTGGACGAGCATAACATCACCCTCAGCGGACTGACTGCGGGCATCGCAGAGAAGTTCGCGCAGCGCGAGACGAGCCGCCCGGACCAACGTTCCTACGATGTTTTCATCGCCAAGCGGTTTACTGACCATCTCGCCGCGCACGGCTTGCTCAAGCCACCACCCTCGCCAACGGTGAGGGAACTTGCCCGCGCGGCCCTGCAAAGTGATTACGAGGATCACCTCCGCCGCCAAAGGGGATTGAGCGAGCGAACCATCTATCACTGCTGGCGCTTTGCCGACCGGTTCCTGGACTTCCGCTTCGAAGCAGCCGACGTCACGCTCAGCGCGATCGTGCCTGGCGATGTCGTCGCGTTCTTGCAGCAGCTGACCAGCCGCAAGGCACCGTTCCGGGACAAGACGCCGCCCACCCACCTCCGCAACTTCCTGAAGTATCTGTTCAGGGCCGGCCTGACGCCCAGCAATCTGGCGCTCTGCGTTCCGAGTGTCGCGCAACGTTACAATGCAAATCTCCCCCGCCATATCGCGCTCGATCAGGTCGAGGCAGTGCTGGCCGCGGTGCGCGCCGACGAGCTGGTCGGACGCCGGAACTACGCGATGGTTTTGCTCCTCGCGCGTTTTGGTTTGCGTGCGGCGGAGGTCGTTGCGATGCAGCTCGACGACATCGACTGGCGTGCTGGCGAGCTTGTCGTCCGCGGCAAGGGCAAGAACCACGATCGGGTTCCACTTCCGCCCGATGTAGGCGAGGCACTGGCAGCGTACGTCCAGCAAGACCGGACATCCACCTCCCGAGCGTTGTTCGTCAGCAGCCGGGCGCCGCACCGCCCGTTCAAGGATGGGCAGGTGCTCAACACCATTCTCAAGGCAGCATTCGCCAGCGCCGGGGTTGCGCCGCCATGCCGGTACGTAGGATCCCATGTCCTGCGGCACAGCTTGGCAGTCAACCTGGTACGCCAGGGCGCGTCACTGGCAGAAGTCGCTGACATGCTCCGCCATCGGTCCCGGGTATCGACGCTGATCTATGCCAAGCTCGACGTCGAGGGTCTCCGCTCGATCGCGCAACCCTGGCCGGTTGCGGGAGGCGCACGATGAGCCCCCTTCGCCAAGAACTCGACAACTATGTCGCGGTCCGCCGCAGCCTCGGATATGACCTCGGCACTTCGTACCGGGTGTTGCGGCGCTTCGCCGCTTTCGCAGAGGAGCAGGGTGCCGCACACGTCAGCACCGAGTTGTTCCTGCGCTGGCAGGACACCTTCGGTCAGGCAGGCCGCCAGACTTGGGCGGCACGCCTGGGCATGGTGCGGCTGTTCGCGCAATGGCTGCATGGCCTTGATCCGGGGCACGAGGTGCCACCACGCGGGCTTATTCCCAGCCGGATCCGGCGCTCGCGGCCATACATCTACAGCGCCGAGGAAATCGCGGCCATTGTCGCTGCCGCGGCTGAGTTGCGTTCGGCCTACGGCCTGCGCGGTTTGACCTACTCGACACTGTTCGGCCTGATCGCGGTGACTGGCCTTCGGGTTAGCGAGGCGCTCTCGCTGGATGCCGGAGACGTCGATCTGGATGCGGGGGTGCTGACGATCCGCCGGGGCAAGCTGGGCAAGGCCCGGCTTGCGCCGTTGGAGGGCAGCGTCACCGGACACCTGCAGTCCTACACCCGCGAGCGGGATCGGCTGCTCGGCTTCGCACCGCAGCCGTTCTTCGTGGGTGCCCAGGGTGCTCGTGTGACCGACTGCAGCGCGCGCTACAACTTTGCCCAGGTCTGCCAGGCTCTCGGTTTGCGGTCTCAGCAGCGCCATAACCGTCACGGCCGCGGTCCGCGCATCCACGACCTGCGTCACAGCTTCGCCGCCCAGACCATGATCGGTTGGTATCGCACGGGCAAGGATGCTGCGACCGAGATGATCAAGCTCACGACCTACCTTGGCCACACCAAGCCCGAGAATACCTATTGGTATATCGAAGCCGTGCCCGAACTGCTGGAGCTGGCCGCCCAGCGTGTCGCCGGCCCTTTGAGCGGGGAGGCGCAGCAATGACCGCCGCTTCGACGTTCCCCGCGCTGCTTCAGCGCTTCTTTACCGACCGGCTATGCATTCAGATGGAGGCCAGTGCCAACACGGTCGCGGGATACCGCGACACCTTCCGGCTGTTCTTGCGCTTTGCCGGCGAGCAGCGCGGCAAGGAAGCGACACGGCTCAGGATCGAGGACCTCGACGCCGACATGGTGGCCGACTTCCTACTCCATGTCGAAACGACAAGGCGGAACAGTGCGCGCAGCCGGAACACCCGGCTCGCGGCGATCCGGTCGTTCTTCCGCTATGTCGCGATGAACGAACCCGCCCACCTGCTGCACTGCCAGCGCATCCTGGCAATGCCCAGCAAGCGCCACGTCAAGCGGACCGTGAACTTCCTCGATGCCGAAGAGATCGCGGCGCTTCTTGCAGCACCTGACCGATCAGGATGGGGCGGGCGTCGGGACCACGCGATCCTGTTGGTGGCGCTCCAGACCGGGCTGCGGGCGTCCGAGCTGATTGGGCTGCGCTGCGGGGACGTCGTGCTGGGCACCGGCGCACACGTCCGATGCGACGGCAAGGGCCGCAAGGAACGTTGCACGCCACTCCGACGCGACACCGCCAAGTTGCTGGAAGTCTGGCTGAAGGAGCGGCGTGGGGAGAGCGATCAGCCGCTGTTCCCGACGACGCGCGGCAGCAAGCTGAGCCGCGATGCACTCGAACACCTCGTGCGCAGGCACGTCACTACAGCAACCGCAACGTGCCCAACGCTCGGGGCAAAGCGCATCAGCCCGCACACCCTCAGGCACAGCACGGCGATGGACCTGCTGCAGCACGGGGTTGATCAAGCCGTGATTGCACTCTGGCTGGGGCACGAGTCCGTCAAGACGACACAAATCTACACCCACGCCGACATGCAGCTGAAGGAAAAGGCCCTGTCGCGCATGGCCACACCAACGGCCAGCCCAGGCCGTTACCGCCCGGACGACAAGCTGCTCGCCTTCCTCGAAGCACTCTGATTGACACAGCATGGCTGCGGGTGGCTGGGTCGCGTGCTGCAGCCATGCTTCCATCTCGGATCGCCAGTGAAAGCCGATAGAAGGACAACATGATGACTACGCTCTATTACTTTCCTGGCAACGCCAGTCTGCTGCCGCATATGTCGTTGCGGGAAATCGGCGTTCCATTCGAGTTGCATTTGGTCGACAGGTCACAGGATGCCCAGCACAGCGCGGAATACCTGAGGCTGAACCCAAACGGCCTCATCCCGGTGCTCGTCCAGGGAAACCTGGTTCTGTTCGAGACCGCGGCGATCACGCTCCATCTGGTCGACCAGCATCCAAACGCTGGCCTTGCTCCCCCGCCCGGAACGCCGGAGCGGGCACAGTTCTACAAGTGGATGGTGCATCTGACAAACACACCGCAGGCCGAGTATCGCGCCTGGTTCTACCCTTGGCAGCACGTCGCCGACCCCGCCGCCGCGGACAGCGTCAAGCAGGCGTCAGGCGAGCGCCTCGGACGCATGTTCGATGTGATCGCCAACCAGCTCGGCAACGGTCCTTGGCTGTTGGGCGAGCGCTTCTCGGCCGCGGATCTGTTCCTGCTTATGCTGGTTCGCTGGGGACGGGAGATGCCGCATCCGCCACGCAACGTGGCGCAGCTTTCTAACCATGCCCAACGGGTGCTTGCACGGCCAGCCGTCCAAGCAACCTTCGCGGCGGAGGGCCTAGCGGAACCGTTCGTATAGGGAAAACTCCTCGATATTATGCCGACCGTC
>CAXTOB010000603.1:0-4069 GCA_964245505.1 uncultured Acetobacteraceae bacterium
TCATCGCAACCTCAGTGCCCCGCGCCGCCAAGCAAAAAACGCTCTGCATTATCAGGCGCAAACGAGAATCCAGGGCGGACGAGGGCGCATGGCGAACGAACTGACGACGACGACGGCCACCACCACGGAACTGGCGCATGCCAACCTGGCCCGCTACGCCAAGGACGCCCAGGGCGCCTTCGCGCCCAACACCGTGCGCGCCCTACGCGCCGACACTGCGGTCTTCACCGCCTGGTGTCACACCGCAGGCGTGCCGGCGCTGCCTGCGGCACCGCAGACGGTCGCCGACTTCATCGACGCCATGCGCGTCGCAAAGAAACGGCCCGCCACCATCCGCCGCTACGTCAGCAGCATCGCGCACCTGCACCGGGCCGCCGAGCTGCCAGTGCCGTCGGACGGCAACACCGTCAAGCTGGCGCTGCGGCGCATGATGAAGGAGGACGGCGCCGCCCAGCAACAGGCAGACGGCCTGACCCGGCGCTTGGTGGACAGGGCGCTCCATGCCGGGGGCAGCCGGCTGCGCGACCTGCGCAACCGCGCCCTGCTGGCTGTCGCCTACGACACCCTGTGCCGCCGGTCGGAGCTGGTGGCGCTGCGGCGCGAGGATCTGCAGGCGGGTCCGCACGGCGATGGCACGCTCCTGGTCCGCCGCGGCAAGACCGACCAGGAGGGCGCCGGCATGGTCCGGTTTCTGGCGCCCGACACCATGAAGCTGCTGCACGGCTGGATCGAGGCAGCTGGGATCACCGAGGGCGCGCTGTTCCGCTCGGTGCGCAAGGGTGGCCGGGTGGGCGACCCCCTGGACCCGGGCGACGTGGCACGGCTGTTCAAGGCCATGGTGCGGGCCGCAGGCCTCACGCCCGAGCAGGTTGCGGGCATCTCCGGCCACAGCAGCCGGGTGGGCGCGGCCCAGGATATGGCAGCCAGTGACCGCATCGAGATGCCGGCGATCATGCAGGCCGGCGGCTGGAAGTCGCCGCAGATGGTCGCCCGCTACACCCAGCGCCAGGCCGCGCGACGCAGCGGCGCCGCCAAGCTGGCAGAACTGCAGAACCGGGTTTAACGAGCATCTCAGATATGACTCTGACCGGGACGGAAGCAGTGCAGGTTCGATTCTGATGACGGACGGGCCGCGTAGCACGAGCAGAGAACGGATGAAGCGGATGATAGACGCCGCTGCTTCTTGCGCCGTTGACGTCCGCCGTGACGTAGAACACCTGGAACACGGACCCGTTGCGGGCGAACACGGTGCGCAGCCCGTGCTCGGTGCCGAGGTCGAACAGCTGCGCGCCGTTCGAGGCGATACGGCGCAGGACCGGAACCCGCTCCACTTGATCGCTCGGGATCAGCCTTGGCGTGGCCGCACTACCGGCCGCAAGGACCGGCGCAGGGATTGCCGAAGGTGGCTGGGCTTCCGATGACGGTGGAGAGGCAGCGGCGGGAATGACGGCACTGGGGAGCGCTTGCTGCCAGGGCTGGCGAGAGCAGCAGTAACGATGCAAGAAGGACGGAACGCATGGGTGTCTCCTTTGCCTGGAGACACGTTCACCGATGCTGTTGCGAACGAGGACCGTGAGCGTCGCAGGTTTGTTTCCCATGCTGCAATAGAGAGCCGCCGCAGCCGACTTCGACACCGTCACCCGGACCGTCGGCCCTTTTCTGTCTCGCTGCCAGGCCGCTCAGAGCGGCCAGCGCGAGTTGGCGCCTTCCGCACGGGTCGCCACCAGCAGCTTGGCCATGGCCTGGTTGGGACCGCCCTGCTCGGCCGTACGCTCGATTTCGGGCTAACTGAATATGACCCTGTCCAAAGCGCACCACCATCGGCCCGGCCTCGGCATCCCGGCTGTACGTGTTCATCGACTCGCTGTGCAGCTTCTCGGTCCGCGCCACGGAAGTCCCAGCGTGCGGCAGGCTTTGCCGGGCCAAGCGTTTCCAGAGTTGGGGAGGGCGGCCCGGCGTTGCCGGCCTGCGCACCAGCCCCATGTGCCACGGCAGCTGTGTCGCTATCCGCCGCGTTACGGACAGGGAAGGCCATCTCAGCCGTCAGCGCTTCGGCTTTCTCGCCGGCCGGCTTCGGACCATCCGCGCCTAGGCTGGCCTTTGCGGCGGCCGTTTCCAGGTCGGCCTCAAACGACAGGGCAGGGGAGACATCGGTAGCCCCTGGCCTTTACTCCTGGCCGTCCAAGACCGCCGAGCCTGCTTCCCACGCCTCGGCCGACGTGCGGAACCGCCTCGACGATTGCCGCACGCTTCTGCCATCCTCTTCGTCGTAGACCTCCCAGCCATATGGCCGGATGCCGCCTCCCTGGAGGCTGACCCGCAGCCGGAAGCGCGAGTGCCCCCGCACGAGGGGAACGGGTGCAGGCGCCGGATGCTGGGCCAGGCGGCGCAGCATCAGGGGTCAGCCAAGCTTCAGGTTGGCTGCGGCCTGCTTGCCGCGCTCGGTCACGACGTCGTAGCTGACTTTCTGGCCGTCGTTCAGGCTGTTGATCCCAGCCGCCTGCAGGGCCGTGATGTGCACGAACACGTCCTTGCTTCCGTCCTGCGGCTGAATGAAGCCGAAGCCCTTGTCAGGGTTGAACCACTTGACCGTTCCGCTCGCCATTTCTGCTGCTTTCCCGCCTGAACGGGGCGTAAGCTAGCGTTAACACGATCAGGGTGCCAACCCTGTTCAGGATTCGCAGCTGGCCACCCTGGAAATCAAGAACGGGGAGGGGGCGTTGGCCGGCATGACGGATGAGGCCCGACAAGCGCCCGTCAGAGCGGCCAGCGCGAGTTGGCGCCCTCGGCACGGGCGGCGACCAGCAGCTTAGCCATGGCCTGGTTGGGGCCGTCCCGCGACGCCGTGCGCTCAATGGCGGCCCAGTCGAACCGCACCGTGTCGGTGGCACGGTCCCATTGGGCGGCGGGCTGCGCCGAGATTGCTGCGCTCGCGGTGGAGCCAGCCAATGCCGTGCCGCTGACGGCCGAGGCAGGGGCGGGCTCCGGTGTGGCCGGCTCGCCGCCGCGTACCTGCTCTTGCCGATCCTGCTGGTCATCTGTCCCGGAGTCCAGCTCGCCGTCTGCGGCCGACATGGGTTCCGAAGCGGCGTCAGGTGCCTGGGCCTCCTGTCCTGATGTCGCCTCAGCATCGCCCTGGAGCGGAGCCGCCCCGGCCGCGCCAGCGCGCTGCTTCGGCTTGGGGCCGGGCCGCTTGCGCACGGGCGCTGCAACCGGGCCGGCGATGGTGCCGTCCGCGTCGGCGCTGCCGCCCACCGCATCGTCGCTGTCCATCGTCGCCAGCGGCTCGGGTGCAGCAGCCGCCTTCGGCTTGCGCCCTCGGCGCACCGGTGCAGGGGCGTCGCTCAGGGCGGCCAGAACCTCCTCGGGGGAGCTGGCGAAGTCGTTGCTGGATGCGGTTTTCGGCTTGCGGGCCATCTGCGGTCCTTGTCGTTCAGGGCCGTCCTGATACGGCAGGAACGGGTCGGTGAGAACCACCCTGCTGCGGGAGGAACTGCTCTCCTCCCGCCAGGGGCGGCCGCGGCCGCGTCACGGCTGCTCGGCCCGCGGCGGGTGTGGGTCGATGCCGAGCTCCTGGCGGACGTGCGCGAACTTGGCCGGGTCAGCAAAACGCCTGTCGGCCATCATGGTCCGCAGCGCCGCAAGCCCTGCGTCGGTGAAGAACAGCCGCGGCATCCGCCCCGTCGTGTCCAGGCGCAGCAGCCCGCGTTCGAGCAGGCCAGCAGCCGCCTGCGGCACCTTGGGCTGGCCCGCCTGCGGGCCGCCCCGCCAGGTCTTTAGGTAGAAGCCCTCGGCGACGCTGGGCAGCGTCGAGAAGAACATGTCGAGCTCGCGGCGTATGTAGTCCCGCTCGGCGGGCGTGAACGGGGCAGGGGCGGACGGGTCAGATACGGTCATGGCTGCCATCGTAGCACGCAGGATTGGGCGCGCCGCCTCATCCTGTGCACGCCCGTCCGTCGGACCGGCATCAGTGCGAGCGGCTGCCGTCCCGCGCCACGCGCCGCGTCAGCCCGCCAGCAGCGCCAGGTCCGCCAGGTCCTGTCGGCGCTGCCTGGCCCGGCGCTCGTAG
>CAXTOB010000604.1:0-4064 GCA_964245505.1 uncultured Acetobacteraceae bacterium
GTCCCGGTCTCGCCCACACCCACACCCATCAATCCGCCCTGGGAACAACGCTGTCCCGGCTGCGTTGCCATGCTATAGGCCGAACCAACTCCACCATGCCAACTCCACCATGACAGCAGGTTCCGTGGACATCACCTCGCCTTCCGCCGAGCAAACAACCGCCACCTCCATCGCGCAGGCGGCTGCCAAGCCTCCTTCGCAAACGGTCGTCGTGCCCGTCGTAGTCCCGCCAGAACCGCCGGACTCGCTGCTGCGTGGGCAAAGCGTCGCGCGGATCGCACTGTCCCTCGCGCTGATCGCGATGGGCACCTACGTGCTGGAGGGCTTTCTCCACGCCCTGATCTGGGCCGGCATCCTGGCCATCGCTACCTGGCCGCTTTATGGGCGGACCGAGGCCCGGTTCGGCCCCGGGCGTCACAACGTCCTGATGCCGCTGCTGTTCACCCTCGGCGCCACCCTGGTGTTCGTGGTGCCGCTGGCGCTGGTGGCCCTGCAGGCTGGGCACGAGGCGGGGACGCTCATCAATTGGATCAATGACGCCCGGGAACATGGCGTGGCACCCCCGGGATGGTTGGCCCACATTCCCCTGGCCGGGCCGCAGGCATCGGCGTGGTGGGACGCCAACCTGGCGCATCCGGACGGCGCCGCCACCCTGCTCGGCCGGCTGGACCGGACGGACATGCTGCAAACCGGGCGCCGTGTCGGCGAGCAGGTGGCGCGCCGCGGCCTGCTGTTCAGCTTCACCATAGTGACCCTGTTCTTCCTGTATCGCGACGGCGCCGAGCTGATGGGGCGGATGCAGATCGCCAGCCGCCGCCTGGTCGGACCGCACGGGGAGGAAGTCGGGCGGCAGATCGTCGCCTCCATCCACGGCACGGTGAACGGCATGGTCCTGGTGGGCTTGGGCGAGGGCTTGCTGCTGGGCATCGGCTACGGTTTCGCAGGCGCGCCGCATCCGGTGCTGCTGGGAGCGCTGACGGCGGTCGCGGCCATCATCCCGATGGGCGCACCCGTCATCCTGGTGGTGGCCTGCCTGCTGGTGCTGGCAGCCGGCAGCACCACGGCCGCCATCGTGCTATTTGTGGTCGGCATGATCCTGATCTTCGCCGCCGACCACGCCATACGCCCGGTGCTGATCGGCGGCGCGACCAAGCTGCCGTTCCTGTGGGTGCTGCTGGGCATCCTGGGCGGGGTCGAGACCTTCGGCCTGCTGGGCCTGTTCCTTGGCCCGGCCATCATGGCGGCGCTCATCCTCCTCTGGCGGGATTGGACGGGGGATGCGAAGGTCGGAACGGCCACACCGTAACATCCGACGCCTAATGAGGTCCCCATGGATCACCCCGCGCCCCTAGACGTCGCCACGTCCGACACCGACACCTGGCGGGCGCGGATCATGTCCAAGCTGACCTACCAGGTCGGCAAGTCGCCGATCACCGCGAGCGAACGCGACTGGTTCGTCGCCACCGCGCTGGCCGTGCGGGACACCATCGTGGACCGCTGGTTCGACAGCACCCGGGTCACCTACCAGACCGGCGCGAAGCGGGTTTATTATCTCTCCCTGGAGTTCCTGATCGGTCGGCTGCTGTTCGACTGCATCGGCAACCTCGGCCTGCTCGACCCCCTGCGCGCGGCGCTCGCCGCCGAGGGCGTGGACCTCGACCGCATCAAGGAGCAGGAGCCGGACGCAGCCCTCGGCAACGGCGGCCTGGGACGCCTCGCCGCCTGCTTCATGGAAAGCATGGCAACCCTGGGCATCCCCGCCTTCGGCTACGGCATCCGCTACGAGCATGGCCTGTTCCGCCAGGTCCTGCGGGACGGCGTTCAGGAGGAGTTGCCGGAGGACTGGCTGCGCTTCGGCAACCCCTGGGAGTTCGAACGGCCGGAGGTCGCATACCCCATCGGCTTCGGCGGCACCGTCGGCGCGCAGACGCATCCGGACGGGCGCACCGCCTATGTCTGGACCCCGGCGGAAACCCTGTCCGCCATCGCCTATGACACGCCGGTCATCGGCGGCGAGACGGCGACCGGCGCCGGCCAGCACGCCAACACCCTGCGCCTGTGGTCCGCCCGCGCCGGGCAGCCGATGCACCTGGACGACTTCAACCGCGGCGACCACGTCGGCGCCCTGCGCGACCGCGTCCGCACCGAGGCCGTCTCCCGCGTGCTCTATCCCGGCGACGAAAGCGACTCCGGCCAAGAACTCCGCCTGCGCCAGGAGTTCTTCTTCGCCTCCGCATCCCTGCAGGACCTGCTGCGCCGCCATATCGAGCAGTTCGGCAACGTCGCGACGCTCCCCGATAAGGCCGCAATCCAACTCAACGACACCCACCCCGCTATCGGCGTCGCCGAGCTGATGCGCCTGCTGGTGGACGTGCACGCCGTCGAGTGGAACGAGGCCTGGCGCATCACCGTCGCCACCTTCGGCTACACCAACCACACCCTGCTGCCCGAGGCGCTGGAAACCTGGGCCGTACCCCTGATGGAACGTTTGCTGCCTCGTCACATGCAGATCATCTACCTGCTGAACGGCCGCCACCTGGAGGGCGTGCGTGTATCCCTCGGCGGCGTGACCGGCCCGGCGGCGGACCAGGTGCTGCGCGCGGCGTCCGTCATCGACGAGCGGCACGGGCGCCGGGTCCGCATGGGACACCTGGCCTTCATGGGGTCGCACTCGATCAACGGCGTGTCGGCACTGCATACCGCCCTGATGCAGCAGACGGTGTTCGCCGACCTGAACGCCATCTACCCCGGACGCATCAACAACAAGACCAACGGCATCACCTTCCGCCGCTGGCTGCACCGCGCCAATCCCGGGCTGACCCGGCTGATCGTGGACACCATCGGTCCCCGCATGCTGCACGATCCCGAGGCGCTGCAGGACTTGCGTTCCCACGCCGCCGACCCTGCCTTCCAGGCGGCCTTCAAGCGGGAGCGGCAGGGGCGCAAGGATGCCCTGGCCGCGCTGATCGCCGAACGCGTCGGCATCGCCGTTGACCCGCACGCGATGTTCGACGTGCAGATCAAGCGCATCCACCTATACAAGCGCCAACTTCTCAACGTCCTGCACGCCGTGGCGCTATACAATGCGATCCGGGCGGAGCCGACGCAGGACTGGGCGCCACGGGTCAAAATCTTCGCCGGCAAGGCCGCGCCGGGCTACAAATTGGCGAAGCAGGTGATCCGCCTGGCGCACGACGTGGCGCAGGTGGTGAACGGCGACCCTTCCGTCGCCGGCCGGCTCAAGATCGTCTTCCTGCCGAACTACAACGTCAGCCTGGCCGAGCAGATCATCCCCGCCGCCGACCTATCCGAGCAGATCAGCACCGCCGGGATGGAGGCATCAGGCACCGGCAACATGAAGCTGGCGCTGAACGGCGCCGTCACCATCGGTACGCTGGACGGCGCCAACGTGGAGATCCGCGACCGGGTCGGCGCCGCCAACATCTTCATCTTCGGCATGACCGCGGAGCAGGTCGCCGCCCGCACCCGGCGCGGCCTCGAAGCCTACGAGGACGTGGCGGCCTCCCGCGCGCTGTCCCAGGCGCTGCAGGGCATACGCTCCGGCGTGTTCTCGCCGGGCGAGCCGGACCGCTACGAGGGCCTGATCGCCGACATGCTGGAGCGTGACACCTTCCTGGTCGCCGCCGACTTCGAAAGCTACCTGGCGCAGCAGCGGATTGTCGCCAGCACCTGGCAGGACCCGGCGGCCTGGTGGTACAAGTCGGTCATGAACACGGCAGGCGTCGGCTGGTTCTCCTCCGACCGGACAATCCGGGAATACGCCGACGAGGTTTGGGGGGCGAAGTCCACCCTGGGGAGTCCCGCATGATACCGCCGTTCCCGCCACGCTCCCTCGGTGCCGCCGCATCCAGCGCGCCGCTGGCCCGCTACGCCATGGCCTACGTGCTCGCCGGCGGGCGCGGCAGCCGGCTGATGGAGATGACGGACGTGCGCGCCAAGCCCGCCGTCTATTTCGGCGGCAAGTCGCGCATCATCGACTTCGCCCTGTCGAACGCGCTCAACTCCGGCATCCGCCGCATCGGCGTCGCCACCCAGTACAAGGC
>CAXTOB010000605.1:0-4063 GCA_964245505.1 uncultured Acetobacteraceae bacterium
GTGCTGGACTATGTGCGGGTGCTGCGGGACCTGGCGCTTGAGGGGGTTCACGGGAACCGAGCAGATGCTAACCGGCTGGGTGCGCCGCAGTCGGGGCGTGCGATGGAGCTGATGAACCAGGGGCTGATTTGGTTGGCGGACAACCTGCGGGTTTCGTACGGCGAGGGTGGGTTGCTGCAGGTGCTGCGGCTGATCCTACGGGCAGGGCAGGTTTATCCATTGCAGGCGGAGGGTCGGCTTTTGGGCGCGCTTGATCCGGCTGCGTCCCTGCGACTGGTATGGCCGCCCTGGTATCCCGCGACGAGCGAAGACCAGTCGCGGGATGCGGCGACCATCCTGTCGTTGGTGCAGGGAGGGCTGCTCGGCCGCAAGGCGGCACGGCGGCTGCTGGCGGCGGACTGGAACGGGGCTGATTTGGACGAGGAGGAGAACACATGACCGACGAGCCGACGACGAATGGCACTGGCAATGAGGCAGGACCTAACCTGGCGGCGGAGAACGCGGCGCTTCGGGCGCGGCTGGTGCAGGCGGAACTGCGAACAGAGGCTCTACGGGCGGGAATGGTGGATCTGGACGGGGTGCGACTGATTGATCCCGGCGCGATCCAGCTGACTGAGGCCGGTGGGCTGGAAGATGGATCGGCGCTTATGACGCGCTTGCGGCAGGATAAGCCTTGGCTGTTTGGGCGAGGGAGCAGCAGCAGCGGAGCGGCAGCGCCCACGGCCGCGCCGGCGGCGCCGCGGTCGGCGATGGACATGAGTGTGGACGAGTGGCGAGCGGCGCGGGCCGAGTTGGTTCGGCGACGGGGTTAGCGCGGTGATCGAGGTATCGGGGTTGGCGACTGCCCTTGCGGCGTTGCGCGATGCCGATGTGTAGGGGACGATGGCCGCGGTGCTGGCGGGACAAGCCGAGGCTCTTGCGGAGGCTGTCCGGGAGGCGTTAGGGACGCCGCCCGGGGGCGATCATGGGCGGCCCTGGGTTCAAACGGGGGCTTTGCAGGGCAGCATTGGCTACGAGGTGGTGGGGCTGCAGGCGGCGGTGGGCAGCAGCGATCCAGCAGCAGCGCCACAGGAGCTTGGGACGGTCCGTTTGCCGCCGCGGCCTTTTCTGTCGCCAGCCGCGGTGGCAGCGGCACCTGAGATCGCAGCGGCGGTCGGAATGGCGATAGCGGCGCGACTGCGGTCCCGCTGAGGTGGATGCTGCTTGTGCTGACCTAATCGTTTGATTGGTGTTTGCGGGATGGTGATCCAGGGGCGGTGTTGGCGGCCCCTGGATTGCCGCTTTACTAAGATTTTCGCAGTGTTGGAATGATTTCTGTGAATGGCGGACGATTTTTCGCCTCGGCCGACTTAGGCCCGGCGGCGTGCCATCAGCAGGCCGAGCAGGCCGCTGCCTAGGACAGGAAGGCTTGCGGGTGCTGGGACTGGCGTCAGCGATACGGACGTATCGGACGGAACCAGAGTTAGCGATGCCAGGATGGCCGGGCCGTATTGATCGGTGAACGCGGCTGGGTCGCCGGTCAGAATTATAAGGCCATTGACGAGCAGCGTGCTTGTTCCTGACAGGGAGTTGTCGGTGTTGACCCACTGGGCAGACAGCGGTGCCGCCGTGCCGGGCTGCGACCAGATGGAAGCTTCCGTTGCGGTTGGAAAATCGGTGCTGTCGGTGAAGGTGTTGTCTTGCAGGGCTGGCGTAGCGCCCGGGGCGGTAAGGGTAGCGGCGCCGAGGACGGCATAGTTGGAGGTGCCGGCGCCGAGATTTGCGTCGGTGTTGCCGAAGCCCTGGATTGCGCTGAGCCAAGGATAGGATGCGAAGTCGCTGTCTGCGATCTGGATGGGGAATGGCGCCGAGGTGTCGTCGTATGACACTTGCAGGCGGTCGGTGGTGTTGGTGGTGATGACATACTCACCGTATAGATTGAGCGTTTGGCTGACCCAGCCGAGGTTGGCGACGGTGGACGCGTCGGTGATGGCGAGATAGCCGGTTTTCGCGGTCGCGCTGGCCATGGCGGTCATGGCTAAAAGGGCAACACCGGCCAACAACAGCATACGCATTTTGACATCCTTTTGAAGTCGCATCTTCTGCAGTGTGCAGCGGGAATGTTGCTTTGGGGTTAATTGCTGGGCAGACGGTGGCGAGGTGAAGACTTAAGAAAATAATCCTTGACCATCCACCCCAGAAAGTTCATATGTCTTGGCCATGATGGCGCCGCTGACGCAGCGGGCTGTCCTGACCTGATCCACCCTGGCCAGCATCTGCTGTGCCGGGGTTTTGGCGTTTCACCTGAGCGGAGCACGTTCCATGGGCATCCAGAACTTCCCGGCAATCCTGCAGCCGATCTTGCAGCAGGGCTTCCTGGAGCGTGAGTTCCAGCAGTCGATGGAGTCGCGGCTGGGATACCGGGCTTGCGCGGACCGGCAGGACTTTGCGGTTGGTATTGGCGAGACGCTGACGAAGACGCGGGCGGGGCTGAAGCCGAGCGTCACTACCCCGATGGCGCCGATGATGAACACCAACTTGGACAATGGGCTGGTGCCGACGGGTTGGGGGGTGGAGCAGTATACCATCACGCTCAATCATTATGCGGCGACGACGGACTTGAACGTGGTGACGTCGCGGGTCGGGATCGCGTCGCAGTTCTTGCAGAATGCGGCGGTGAACGGGGAGCAGGCGGCGCGGTCGTTGGACGAGCTGGCGCGGAATGCATTGTTTGCGCCGTATTTCGGCGGGAACACTCGGGTGCGGATTGCTCTCGGTTCGGCCGGGCCGGTGGTGGCGGTTGATGACTTGCGGGGGTTCACGTCGGCGTTCGTGAACGGGGTGCAGGCTTCTGTGGGGGCTACGACGACGCTTACGGTGACGATTGGCGCTGGGGTGTATGTGGTCGTGGGGACCACGATGGATGGGGTGAATGGCAGCACGGCGCCGGGTGGGGTGTCGGGGACGCTGACGCTTTCCACCAATGTCAGCGTGGGCGATGGGGCTTTGGGCAGCCCAGTGCAGGCAGCTAACGCCTCGGTCGTGCTGCGGCCGAATGGGCGGGCGACGACGGCGGCGCTGCAGGCGGGGGATACGCTGGGGATGGCGTCCTTGCTGGATGCGGTCAGCAAGCTGCGGATGAATGCGGTGCCGGAGATTGATGGGGCTTACAACTGCTACCTTGATCCCGTTAGCGCGCGGCAATTGTTTGCGGACCAGGACTTCCAGCGGCTGTTTATTGGGGCGACCAGCGCTAACCAGGTGTTTCGCCGGGGCATGGTGAACGATTTCCTGGGGCTGCGGTTCGTGCCGACGACGGAGGCTTTTGTGCAGCCGCATCCGTCTATTGCGGGGGCGGTAGTTCGTCGGCCGATTGTGGTGGGGCAAGGGGCGCTTATTGAGGGCGATTTTGCTGGGATGGCGGCGTCGGATGTCGCGCCGCCGGATAGCATCGTCAGCATGGTGGATGGGATTGCAATGGTGACGCGGGAGCCGATTGATCGGCTGCAGCAGATTATTGCGCAGAGCTGGTACTGGATTGGAGGGTTCTGTGCGCCTTCCGATACGCTGACCAACCCGTCTGTGGTGCCGACGGCGACGAATGCGGCTTTCAAGCGGGCGGCCATCATTGAGCATGTGGGGTAGGCGATGGCGACGCTGACAGAGGCGGAGCTTACGGACGCCCGACGTTTCCTGGGATACTCCGCGCACGGGGCCATGCATGGCGGGGCAGTCAGCGCCTGGTTTTACCAGGCCTCAGCGGCGGCGGATGCGCGGCTGGCAATGCTGTCGGATTCTGAGATTGACGTGCTGCGGGGGTACCTGCGGACGCTGGCTCAAATGGAGGCGGCGATCCCGGCGGTGGCGGAGGGGCTGGATACGGCTAGCGCCGCGGGCTGGGTGCGGAATGCCGGAGAGCTAGTGGAGCGGGAGCGGTTGTTCGACGGGTGGCGCCGCCGGATGTGCGGTTTCCTAGGGTTGGTGCCTGGGCCGGAGCTTCGGCGGGGCGGTGGGGTGGCGCTGCTGGTTTAGCAAGCGGCGTTGCTCGATGAACTCTGCGCGCTCAAATACTCCACCGCCAAAA
>CAXTOB010000606.1:0-4047 GCA_964245505.1 uncultured Acetobacteraceae bacterium
ATGCGGCCTCGCTTGGCATTGGTGAACTCACCCTGGAGAACGGGCAAGATCGCGTCGCAGTCTACGGCAGCCTCGACCTGACCCGGGACAAGACCGGATTGAAGCATGCGCGCGAGCTCAAGGCGGTGCTCGACGCGGTGGTGCGCCACCTTGAAGCAGCGCGCGACCTGCCGGACGCAGTGCCGGCTCCGGAGAAGCCGACCTCGGTCAAGAACCCGTTCGGTTGAGCGTGCTGCTGCGGGTGTCCTGCCCGTTCAATAAGGCGGGACCCCAGGCAGTGGACGGAATCGCCAGTCATCCCAACCCCTTCACGCTGCCCGCACATGCCGCCGGCTGTGCTGGGCTGGCAGGCAGGACGTGTCTATGCGCCGGGATGCCTGGTCCGGCTAAGACCGGCAACAGCCGGCAAGGCGCAACGCCAATGCCATTGTCGTTGGTATGACGTGTCGTTAGGGTTTTCTCGCAACACGGGACGGGGGGCTGCCGTTGTTCATCGAACAAGCTCTAGCCGAGCTGAGGCACTTGGATGCCGAAGCCCAGCGTCTCCGCGATCAACTGGCTAAGAACGATGAACGAACTAGTCGGCTTCGCATCTTCGTTGACGTAGGCCAAGAGTTTGTGGGCGCTGGATCAAAGCAGGGAGCGGATGGGCCAGCGGCCACACCGATGTCAACATCTGACGCGTCAGATAGCAGAACGCTTACCCGCAGGATCACGGACGCGGCCGTTGACCTCATAAGGGCTAAAGGAAGGCCGATTCCCACCCGCAATTTGCTTGCTCAGATTGAACAACGCGGCTTAAGTGTGGGTGGAAAGAATCCTGTTGCCACCCTGTCTAGCTGCCTATCCCGCGACAAGAAGCGCTTGGTGGTTAACCGCAAGCTTGGTTGGCGGCTGGTGGAGTGGGGTGGAGATGCACCGCCTGCCGCCTAATGACTCGCCCAAGTGAGCAAATGCGGCATCCGGGTAGCCGTCAGACGAAGAAAGCGTCGCAGGACCAACAGGACGGGACGGCCCCTGTGGCGCAATCTCCCGGCGAGAGGTGATGCAGGGGACGGACTACTCAGCCGCCCCGCCGCGGTCCGGCTGCTTTGAGGCAGCCGCGCAGCTATCCACCATAGCTTTCGATTTCACGTGCCCTGTGCCAATGCTCGTCGGCCCGGTTCTCCGAGCAACCTTCCTGCTGCCATAGGAAGTAAGCGCGCTCACGGGTGCGCTGCTCGGTCCTTTCGAACATTTCGCGCTTGGTTTCTACAAGATCACCGTACGGCAGGAGCGCCCCACTTCGGGAAACGTGCGGCCTTGCATGTAGGGATTCTGTCTCAGGCACGATTTGCATGCCGGTGGCAAGCTCCAACGCTTCCTGCTCGGGATTTACAAGCCGTGGAGTTCCATTCTGGTTTTCCACGGAGATCGGAAAGACATGCACGACCGTGTTCCTCGCGTTCAACACGTCGACCAAACATTCTTTCATACCACAGCCCTCAAAATAACTCTTTGTGGGTGTGTGATACACGGCGCGAAGCTTACTTCCGAAACTGGAACTGTTGCGAATTGTGAAAGTCTGTTGGCGCTCTCCCTAGGCGAAGCTGGCGCGGTCCAACGGGTGACCGTCCCCACCCCGCCTAGGGAGACCGACAACCCCTTGCGATAGCCAAGCTCGACCGGCTGGCTGGCATCACAGCCACGGCGTGCTGCCCGATCCCGCGGGCAGTGAGATGTCCTACCTGTCAGCGGTAATAGCCCCGCCGGCCATAGAAGCCCGGACCACGCCTGTAGAAGCCGGGTCCCCGCCCATAGAAGCGCGGGCCGCCATAGAAGCCGCGCCGGCCGTAATAGCCAGGCCCCGGACCGTAGAAGCGGGGACGGCCATAGAACCGGGGCCGACCGTAGTAGCCGGGGTAGCCATAGTACTGGACCGTCTGCACCATGCTGCTGGGCTGATGGACGGCACTGGGTGGAGCCGGAACCGCAGCCTCGGCATGCGACGGCGCCATCCCGGCCAGCGCCCCCAGCGCTAGTGCCGCCGCTACCAGGTATCCAGCCACCATCCTGCGCATGCGTCGTTCTTCCCCCGTTGTGCCTCGGTCAGGTCTGATACTACCATGACGGAAGCAAGGCGGCCGAGGTAGCCGGCCGGAGTCAAAGGAAGTGCTGCTATAGGGCGGATGCTGGATTAACTCAAAGCGGGGATCGCTGCGGCTAGTAGGACAGCGGGGGAGCATGCGCGACGGACGGGTGAGAGTCGCGGCCGGGGTTTTCCTCGTCGCCGCAAACATCGGGGCAACGATCTCGGTTGCCTTCAGCGCTGTGCCAATCGAGAAATGGACGCCGGCGAGTAAAATGGCCGGCGTGACAGGAAACATCACCTTCTCGCCGGACAGGATTACTTTTGAGGATAAGCAATTTCTAATTCTCGAACCAGCGGGCGAACTCTCGTTTGTTGACAACGTGACCGGCAAGCAGGCCAAAGCCCGCGTGTTCAAGGTTCAGAAACCGGCGGACCCGTTGGAGATGAGCGTACCGCTCTGCGGCGCACCGATCACCTTTGTTACGCTCTGGAGCCGGGTCCAAAGGTCCGCGCGGGATCGCACCATCGCACTTTATTCAGGAGCGGCTTCTCCCTCGGGTCTGGACGGCATTTGTGCATCTTTCAGCTATGATGCGGCGCGGCCTCCAAGGTAGGCAGCAAGACGATCGTAGGGATTGTGGCTGGGTTCCTCTGTTCGACCAGACACCTGAGCAGGGTGCGACAGAACATACGCCCCCAAACAGGAACGTGCGGAATGAAGAAGCAGGTTAAGGGCAAGCGGACTCCACCCAGGCGGAAGCCGATACGTAAGCCCAAGATGCAGAGGGTGTCGCAAGGTGGTGAAGTCACCCAGGAGGTAAGTGACCGCGTTGAAGCCCACGAACGAGCAATGCGGGAGCGCATGCCTCCTGCCGTGCTTGAGGAATTTCTCCATCTAGAACCAATCCATGATGACGACCTGTCACCAGCCGACGGTGCCCGCTTAGACGAACTCTTGGAGGAGTACGATAAGCCGGCACCCCCGGACGTGACGGAACGGCACCTCGCAGATATCGCACGCGAACGGGAGCAAAAAGCGGCGCAGGACCAACAGGACGGGACGGCCACCTAACGCAGCCCGCAATCATGCCGCACGTGGTCCAGACCGATATTTTCCTCCACATCCGCGTGGTGATGAGCATCGTGCTCGGCTTGGGTCTGACGCGGCTCCTCAACGGCACTTCGCGTTTCGTGCAACATCCCGGGCGACACGCCGTCTATCCCGTCCACCTCGGCTGGGTTGCCTGGATGGTGCTGCTGTTGCTGCACTTCTGGTGGTGGGAGTTCTGGCTCACCGCCGTGCCGCAATGGACTTTTCAGGTCTACCTGTTCGTCGTGGCCTACGTCGTGCTGCTGTTCCTGCTGTGCACGCTGCTCTACCCGGACGACCTCGGCGGCTACGCTGGCTACGAGGACTACTTCCTTTCCCGCCGACGCTGGTTCTTCGGCCTTCTAGGCGCCACCTTCGTGTTCGACTTCGTGGACACGCTGCTGAAAGGCGCCGAGCACTATGCAGCCTTCCATGGCGAATACCTGGTCCGCCTTCCGGTTTGCCTGGCACTCTGCGGTGTTGCAATGGTGACCAGGAGGCGCTGGTTCCACAGCGGCTTCGTTCTGGCGAGCCTTGCCTACGAGGTTTCCTGGATTTTCCGCCTCTTTGACCAGTTGGCGCCAGGCTGAACGGCACCGCCCGCCTCACGCTGCTTCCAGGCGCAATCAGCGTGGGCACGAGCTCCGGATAATTGAGGGCATAGCGTCGGGTGTCACGCAGACAACGCTAGGCCAGAACCAAAGCGAACGTCGTTGATTTCATTCGTCCGTCCCGGCCTTGTCGTAACCTCTGTGCCAAAAGTGCCGATCTGGAAAGCATGTAAACTCAATGCGTTGCATCGCACACGACACATCAATGCATTGATATAGCGTAACTGCCCAGGTAGGACGGCCGAGATAATTGTTGACCGGTCACGGGCGAGCAT
>CAXTOB010000607.1:0-4037 GCA_964245505.1 uncultured Acetobacteraceae bacterium
GAGCCAAGGCTTTAGCCGGTAATATGCGACGCTCCCTTGAGGCGTCTCAACAACTGGAAGGGCTGCGCCGAGCGGAGACCCACTACCGACTCGATGCCGACGAGGAGTCACTCAAGGAGCGCAATGAGGCCGAAGGTCGCGTGAAGGAGTTGCTAGCGCTGGCGGCACAGGACGATCCAAGCCTGCAGCTGACGGACTTGCTGGCGGCTTTGCGCACACATGGTGAAAGCTTCCTCCACCTCGTGAAGCTCACCGAGGAGGTCAACGCCGCCAATAAGCGGCTCGACGCCGATGGCCGGGACCTGACAATTACGACCGCAGAACTCCTAAAGGTGGCGCATGCAAACGATGACCTGGCGATCCTGGATGTCGCCAGCGAAATCGACCACTTATCGCTCGTTGCACGCCTGGCAAACTGGCGGTTTCAGGCGCTGTATGATCCGAAAGGGCCTGCCGCCTTCAACAAGGATAGTGACAAGACACGCGCCGCCATCTCCAAGCTAACGGCGAGCACCGATCCTGAGCTTCAGTCAGTTTCTGCTACCGTTGCCACCGCCTTTGACGCTTATGCCAGCAGCTTCCACAAGATGGCGACTGCCACGCTAGAAAGCATCGCGATTGATGAGAAGGAACTTGTCCCGCAGATCGTGGCAATGCAAACGCAGCTCGCAGCCGTCAGCAGTACCCTGGTATCGCGGTCGGACCGGAGCGACGAAGAAAACACCCACATCATTGACCGGGCATCGAAAATTCAGCAGGTGCTTGCGGGGCTCGTTCTTGTCATAGGTGTCGCCCTCGCATGGACGATTGGGCGCAGCATTGCAGGCCCGATCGTAAAGATGACCCTGACCATGGCTCGACTGGCAGGTGGCGAGAAGGAAGTAGCCATCCCAGAGCTCGATCGAGGCGATGAGATCGGTGCCATGGCACGCGCGGTTGGAGTGTTCAAGGAAAACGCGCTACGTACTGAGCGGCTTGAACTTGAGCAGGCGGAAGCAAGCGCCCGACGGGCCACCGAGGACGAGCGGGTCCGTACCGAGGCGGAGCAGGAAGCCGCAGCCGAGGCGGCCAGGATAGTCGTGGGATCAATCGGGGAGGGACTCGCGCGCCTTGCCGAGGGCGATCTCACTTTCCGCCTGAATACTAAGTTGCCGCATGCTTACGAGAAGCTGCGCATCGATCTGAATGCCACCATGGACCGCTTGCAGAGTGTCGTTCGCGGCATCCTCATCAACACCGGCGCGTTGCGCTCGGGGGCTGGTGAGGTCGCCCAAGCGGCCGATGATCTCAGCCGCCGCACCGAGCATCAGGCCGCCACCCTGGAGCAAACGGCCACAGCGCTGGAGGAGATCACCTCCACGGTGCGCAAGACCGCAGAAGGCAGCATGCGCGCCAGCCAGACCCTTTCGCAAACCAAGTCCGATGCCGAAAAGTCGGGTGAAGTGGTGCGCCAGGCCGTGGGGGCCATGGACAACATCGAGAAGTCCTCAAGGGAGATCAGCCAGATCATCGGCGTGATCGATGAGATCGCCTTCCAAACCAATTTGCTTGCGCTGAATGCGGGGGTGGAGGCAGCCCGTGCCGGCGATGCCGGGCGAGGGTTTGCCGTGGTGGCGAGCGAAGTCAGAGCCTTGGCCCAGCGTTCGGCCGATGCCGCGAAGGAGATCAAGGCGCTGATCTCAAGCTCGGCGCAGCAAGTGGGCTTTGGGGTCAAGTTCGTCGGTGAAGCGGGACAGTCGCTTAGCCGGATTGTGACACAGATTTCCGAGGTCACGGGCGCAGTGTCGGAAATGGCCAACGCCGCCAAGGAACAGGCGAATGGGTTGGATGAGGTGAACACCGGCATCAACCATATGGACCAGGTTACGCAGCAAAACGCCGCGATGGTCGAGCAAAGCACCGCCGCCTGCCATTCGCTCGCTCAGCAAACCGACGAACTCGCAGGTATAGCTGCACAGTTCCGCATCTCGCAGGAGTCTGACGGAGCATCACCGACTTCAAGCCGGCCCGTGCCTCTGCGGGTCGCGCCGCAGCCCAAGAAAGCCGCGACACGCGCTCCGGTGAGAGGAGTGACAAACGTCAAAGCCGGTGCCAAGGGTCGGAGCAGCGCCTCCCCGGCACTGATGTCGGCGGGAACCGCCGAAAACTGGGAAGAATTCTAGACCGCTTTTCATTTAGGTCCGGCGAGGCTGTATCCTGAGTGCCTGAAGTGGCCTTGGGCGTTCCGGGCGTGACAGCGTCCAGGGTTGGTTTGAGCGCCTTGTGGTTGTATCCGAGTCCAGGCGGGGTCACGATTTGGCGCTTGTTCACACCCGAAGCCGCCCGGCAGTAAAGTTAATCGAATCAGTAGTTGAAGGCCGGTTCCTGCAAATCGGTTTTGTTCTGCAGCGCCAGCGAGATTGCTTTTTGAACCGCAAGCGTCGTTAGCTCAACGCACATCGAGGGCATTTCGACCTGCGGATAAACCTGCCGCGCCGCGAGGGATGGCGAGGCGGGAATGTGTATGAACCCTGCCCGTGTCGGAAGCCCCTGACGCGCGATCAGATGCAGGGTCGTATACATCATCTGATTGCAGCCATAAGTCGATGCACTGTTGGAGATCTTGGCCGGGATGCCACGGGAACGCAGCCCGAACGCGATCGCCTTGACCGGTAGGGTGGTGAAGTAGGCGGCGGGGCCATCCGCGAAGACTGGTTCGCCGCCGGGCTGATGCCCGACGTTGTCCGGTACGGGAAAGTCCAGCACGTTGGCGCCGATCCGCTCGACAGCAATGACCGACGAGCCCGGCGCAAGCCCGAGGCTGATCCACAGGTCGGGCCGTATGCGGTCGAGCGTTTCCTCGACGATGCCGGCGAGGCGGGAGCTGTCCACAGGGAGGCGCACGGTGCTCAGCTCCCCTTCGACCTCGTTGGAACGCTCCAGCCGGTCGAGCACCTCCAGCGTCGGATTTTCCGTGCCGTGCTCCCATGGCTCGAAACCGGTGACGACGATCTTGGCTGTCATGGGGCGCTCCGTTGAAGTGTGGGCGGCGGGGTGTGCAGGAAGCAGGCAACGTCGTGCAGCCCTGGCGCTGGCAGCAACTCGGGCGTGAACTGATCGCAGGCCGGCATGCGGCGCGGGCAGCGGAAGCGGAAGGAACATCCCGCCGCCGCGTCGAGCGGGCTCGCCGCCTCGCCCTGGACCACTCCGAGCTGGCGGACACGCATGCGGCGGGGATCGGGGATTGGGATCGCGGCGAGCAGCGCCTCCGTGTAGGGATGCAGCGGCGCGCGGTAGATCGCCGCCGCCGCTCCCAACTCGACGATACGCCCGAGATACATGACGGCGATCCGGTCGGCGATGCGTTTCACCACCCCGAGATCGTGCGAGATGAAAAGGTAGGCGAGTCCGAACCGCTGCTGCAGATCGAGGATCAGCCGCAGGATCTGGGCGCGGATCGACACGTCAAGCGCGGACACCGCCTCGTCGAACACGATGACATCGGGGCGGAGGATCAGTGCGCGGGCAATGGCGACGCGCTGGGCTTGGCCGCCGGAAAACTCATGCGGGTAGCGGTCGGCGTGCTCCGGCCGCAACCCGACGAGATCGAGCAGTTCGAGCGCCGCCGACCGCCGTTCCCGCTCGGAGCCGATGCCTTGCAGCCGCATCGGCTCGGCCACGTTGACGGCGACGGACATGCGGGGGTTGAGCGAGGACAGCGCGTCCTGAAACACGATCTGCACCCGCCGACGCAGATGGCGCGTTTCCGCGGAGGAACGGCCGGTGAAGTCCTGCCCGGCAACGCGCACCGTGCCCGTATCCGGCTCGATCAGGCGCAGCGCGAGCCGGGCCAGGGTGGACTTGCCGCACCCGCTTTCGCCAACCAGACCCAGCGTTTCGCCGGCTGCCAGCTTGAAGCTCGCACCGGCCACCGCACGCAGTGTGTTCCCACGTCCGCGCCGTGCGGCATAACCCTTGCTGACGTCGTGCAACTCGAGCATCGCCTCAGGCATCCGCCATCGCCCTTTGCGCCACGATGCAGGCGACCGACTGGTGGC
>CAXTOB010000608.1:0-4027 GCA_964245505.1 uncultured Acetobacteraceae bacterium
GGGCGGTGCGGACGCTGACCTTCGCGACCGGGCACCTGGTGAACGGCGCGCTGGACCTCGACTTCGCGGCGCTGGCGCGCGGCGGGACCCTGGCAGTTTACATGGGTCTGGACAGCCTGCCGGCCCTGCGTGACGGCCTGCTGGCGGCCGGGCTGGACCCGGCCACTCCCGCGGCACTGATCGAGCGCGGCGGGCGCTTGGACCAGCGGGAGCTGTTGGGCACCCTGGACGCCCTGGTCGAGGGCGGGCGAGCCTGGTCCACCGGCGGGCCGACGCTCGCGCTGGTCGGCGCCGCGGTCGGTCGCCAGGTACGACGGGCGGCGTGATGGGACGTAGCGGCTTTAGCCGGCAATAGGCTGCTCAGTGCGGGCTACACGGCGCCGGGCTGCCCGATCCAAGAGTACTGAGGCGGCGTAGCGGCACACCCTGGCGGCGCCACATTAAAGCATGTCCGGCCCAAACAGCTCCATTTGGGACGGATAAATACCTGCGAAGACACAGAGTTGTAGTATATTTGATGTCTCGGCTTGAACCGAACGTGCTCTAGCAGCCCGACCAGCCCAGCATCGACGAGGGCCAACGACGCAGGTTCCGGCGTTGCATCCCCTAGGTCCAGCCGCAATCTATGTCGGCCCGGATCAGAGCCAGGACCGTGTGATGCAGGTCGCGCCTTACGCGTGCCCCGCCACTGCCATGGTGCCGGGGCTGGTTGCGCGCACGACGGCGACCAGCATGCGCAAGGCTTCCGCCCCGCCACGGTCGGCCAAGTTGCCGTCCTCCATCTCTCCGGCCAGGCACTCCGCCTGGGCGGCGATGGATTCAGCGGCGCGGTGCAAGGCCTGGCAGGCCAGGGCGAGTTGGGCGTCCTCGGACAAGCTGTTCCAGCTCCGGGCACGGGTGTTGAGGGCCATGGTTGCTCTCTGCGGCATGCCATTCTGGCGTTGCGAAGTGCCGCGGTAGGCGGTCAGGCTGGAATATGGCGAGAGTTGCTTAATGCTCCCTTACACTGGCCATATTACCCTGCGCATGACCTGACGATTACGCCTTCGCGGGAGCGCCCGTCTCCGTCCCGCAAGAAGGCGGCGGACGCTACGTCTTCACCAGCGCGCATCCTCCCTCCGCCAACGGCCGCCACGCCTCGTTGGCGGGCGTGGTCGCCACCAGGTCCAGCAGCTCCCACCGTCCCTTGATCTCCGCGAGCTTGCGGGCCTGGAACAGGTAGGCCGGGAACAGCGCCCGGCCGTCCCCGCGTATGCTGCCAGGGCCGAACGCGTCGTCTATCGTCGGCATCGCCTTCATCTGCGCCACCACTGCGGCACCGTCCGCCTTGGCCCGCGCGGGTCCGAGTGCCTTGGCCGCCTTCAGATAGTGCAGTGCGCTGGCGTAGCAGCCGGCCTGGATCATGTTCGGTGGGCGATTGCCGGGCATCCGATCAATCACCCGCTTGGTGAAGCTCCGCGTCCCCTCGTTCATGTCCCAGTAGAATGTGCTGGTCAGGTACAACCCCTGCGCCAGCTCCGGCCCAATTGCATCGACATCCGTGGGGTGTGCCAGCAGCGCCGCCATCTTCATGCTGGCTCCCAGCCCGAACTCATGCGCCTGCTTCACCCCGTTCACCGTGTCGGTGCCGGCGGAGGCGAAGCCGATCACGTTCGCCCCGCTGGACTGCGCTTGCAGCAGGTAGGACGAGAAGTCCGTGGTCTCGGGAAAGGGATAGGCCGCCCGGCCCACGACGCTGCCGCCGCTCGCCTTCACGAACGCCGCGGCATCCCGTTCCAACTGCTGGCCGAACACGTAGTCCGCGACGATGAAGAACCACTTGTCGCCGCCGCGCTTCACAAGCTGCGTTGCGGTGGAGCGGGACAACATATAGGTGTCGTAGGTCCAATGGATGGTGTTGGGCGTGCACTGCACCCCGGTCAGGTCCGCCGTGCCGCCGCCGCTGTTGAGGTAAACCTTGTTCCGCTCCCGCACGACGCTGGCGACCGCGAGCGCCACCGAGCTGGTCGGCACGTCCATGATGACGTCCACCCCGTCCCGGTCCAGCCACTGCCGGGCAATGCCCGCGCCGATGTCTGGCTTGTTCTGGTGGTCGGCGCTGATCACCTCGACCTTGAAGCCTTGATCTCCCCATTCCTCCGCCGCCAGCTTGGCGCAGGCGACCGAGCCGCCGCCGGTGTTGTCGCGGTAGGGGCCGGACTGGTCGTTCAGCACGCCCAGGCGGATCGTCACAGGCTGGGCGCGTGCCGCCGTCAGGGGCGCCGCCGCGGCCAGGGTGGAGCCAAGCAGGATGCGTCGGGTGACCGGCATATCGGGCGTCCTTCAAAGGCGCCGACGACCGCCGGCTCCGTTTCCATGCCGGCTGGGCGCCGGCCTCACGGCCAACCAACACCGGGTTGCCGCCTGCCGCAATCCCCGGCATGGTCCGGCCGCATCGCGGAAGGCATCATGCGTCAGAATGTGATCCCAGCCGGCTTGCTGCTGGCTCTGGTCGGCCAGTCCGCGCTGGCCCAATCGTCCCCCACCGCGCCCGGCGCCACCCCAGAGACCCGCCAGGCTGTCCCCGGCGGCGAAACCGGCGTGAAGCCCGGCGAGGAGACCGCCACCGGACTATGGGACCGCGCCAACCTGTTCGGAACGCTGGGTGGCCTGCGTCCGGCGCTTGCGGACCGGGGCGTCACCTTTGGGCTGAACGAGACCGCCGAGGTGTTCGGCAATCCCTCCGGCGGCGTCCGCCAGACAGCGATTTTCGAGGGGCTGCTGCAATTCGGCGTCGGCCTGGACCTGGAAAAGCTGATCGGCCTGCCCGGCGGCACCTTCAACGCGACGGGCTACCAGATCCACGGCCGCGGCCTCAGCGCGAACGCGCTGGACAACAACCTGAACACCGTCAGCAGCATCGAGGCGCAGCGCGGCACCCTGCTGTTCGAGCTGTGGTACGAGCAGCAGCTGTTCGAGAAGAAATTGTCCGTCCGGATCGGACAGCTCGCCGCCGACCAGGAGTTCATGATCACCCAGTATGGCGGCCTGTTCCTGAACCACACCTTTGGCTGGAGCACCTTTCCCAGCTCCGGCCTGCCGAGCGGCGGGCCGTCGTATCCGCTGGCGACGCCCGGGGTGCGGGTACGCTGGGCGCCGCGGGAGGACCTTGCGCTGCTGGTGGGCGTATATAACGGTGACCCTGCCGGACCTGGGATTGGGCAGCCCCAGATGCGGGACCCCTCGGGCACGGCGTTCCGCCTCGGCGACGGCGTGTTCGCCATCGTGGAGGTGCAGTATGGCATCAACGGCGGCGACAACCCCACGGGCCTGCCCGGCACGTATAAGCTGGGCGCCTACTACGACTCGCAGCCCTTCCCGGATCAGCGGCGCAACGGCAATGGGGTCAGCCTGGCTGGGTTGGGCACGGAGGCGACGGGGGAGCGGCGGCGCAACAACTATGGCCTGTACGGCGTCGCCGACCAGTTGCTGTGGCGGGAGCCGGGCACGAAGGACCAGGGCCTCGGCGGCTTCGTCCGCATGATGGGAGGGCCGGGGGACCGCAACCTGGTCAACTTCTACGCGGACGCCGGGGTGACGTATAAGGGGCTGATCCCCAAGCGGGACAGCGACACCGCCGGCCTGGCGGTGGGCGTCGCGCGGATCAGCGACACCGCGAGCGCGCTGGATTCGGACATCGCGACGTTCCGGGGCGGCTTCTACCCGGTCCGTCGGCATGAGACGGTGCTGGAATTGACCTACCAGGCGCAGTTCGCCCCCTGGCTGCAGGTACAGCCGACAGCGCAATATATCTTCAATCCGCTGGGCGGCGTGCCTGACCCGGTCAATCCGGTGCACCGGCTGCGGGATGCAGTGGTGCTTGGGGTGCGGACCGGGGTTACGTTCTAGCAAGGGGTTCGGACCAATCCACGCCGGAGAGTGGCTATTTCTCCTTCTTTCTGGAGAGACGCCCTGCATCACGGCTGATGCGCTACCATGGATGAAAATAGGCATTTTCATAGCAGGGCCGGGGTGAGGGGGCGGGCAA
>CAXTOB010000609.1:0-4010 GCA_964245505.1 uncultured Acetobacteraceae bacterium
ACGCGGCGCTGGCGTTGGCGGCCGAGATTGCGCAGTCCGCGCCCATTGCGGTGGCGTCCACCCGGCAGACACTCCGGCGCGGCCTGGCCGACGCCGTCGCGGCCATCACCGACCACGAGCTGGCGGAACAGCAGAAGCACTTCGAAAGCGAGGACTTCCGGGAGGGCGTCAAGGCGATGGAGGAGCGTAGGCTTCCGGCTTTCAAGGGGCGGTGACCATGTCCATCAAGGGCCAGGCCTACATCGTTGGCGCGTTCGAGCACCCAACCCGCAAGGCGCCGGACCGGTCCGTCGCGCAGCTCCACGCGGAGTCCGCGGCTGGCGCGCTGCGGGACGCCGGGCTGACCAAGGACGACGTGGACGGCTACTTCTGCGCCGGGGACGCGCCCGGGCTGGGGCCGCTGGCCATGGCGGATTACATGAACCTGCGGCTGCGTCACCTGGACAGCACCGACCTTGGCGGCTGTTCCTACATCGCGCACGTCGCCCATGCGGCGGAGGCCATCGCCGCCGGGCGCTGCGAGGTCGCGCTGATCACCCTGGCCGGGCGGCCGCGCAGCGCGGGCCACTCCGGCGCAAGTCCTCGCCCCGTCGTGGCGGACGCGCCCGATGCGCCGTGGGAAGCGCCGTTCGGCCCGACGACGGCCAACCTGTATGCCATGTGCGCCATGCGTCACATGCACCAGTTCGGCACCACGTCGGAGCAGCTTGCGTGGATCAAGGTCGCGGCCAGCCACCATGCCCAGCATAACCCGCACGCCATGTTGCGGGACGTGGTGACGGTCGAGCAGGTGTTGGCCTCCCCGGTGATCTCCACTCCGCTGCACCGGCTGGATTGCTGCGTCGTCACCGATGGAGGCGGCGCCCTGGTGGTGACAAGCGCCTCGGCCGCACGCGGGCTGCAGCGGCCCTTGGTGCGGCTGCTGGGCGCGGGAGAGTCCATGAAGGGGCAGGATGCCGGCGCCGTGGATCTGACCTATTCCGGCGCGGTCAGGTCGGGGCCGCCGGCCTTCGCGATGGCCGGCGTCGGGCCGGGGGACGTCCAGTATGCGTCCATCTACGACAGCTTCACCATCACCGTGCTGATGCAACTGGAGGACCTTGGCTTTTGCGCCAAGGGCGAGGGCGGCAGGTTCGTGGCGGACGGCAACCTGATCTCGGGCGTGGGCCGCCTGCCGTTCAACACCGATGGCGGTGGCCTATGCAACAACCATCCGGCGAACCGCGGCGGCATCACCAAGGTGATCGAGGCCGTGCGGCAGTTGCGGGGCGAGGCGCACCCGGCGGTCCAGGTGCCGGGCTGCACGCTCGCCCTGGCGCATGGCACCGGCGGACTGCTCGGCAGCCGCCATGGCTCGGCCACGTTGATCCTGGAGCGCGAGTGATGGACCCGGTGTTCTCCGCCCCGCCTGCCAGCCCGGAAAGCGCCGCGTTCTACGCCGCGGCGCGGGAGGGGCGTTTCTTGATCGGACGATGCCGCGGCACTGGCCGGTTCTTCTGGTATCCCCGCGCCGTGTCCCCCTTCGATTTCGGCCCCACGACGCTGGAGCCGGCCTTGGGCAAGGGCGTCATTTACAGCTTCAGCACGACGCAGCGCGGCGGACCCGCGCATACCATCGCCTATGTGACGCTGGCGGAGGGTCCAACCATGATGACGGCACTGGTGGATTGCGACCCAGGCACGCTGGCGATCGGCCAGGCTGTCTCGCTTGTCTGGCAGCCCGCAGCGGACGGCACGCCGGTGCCCTGCTTCCGGCCGGGGTAATACCAACGGCCCGCCGCTTTGACCGTTCGTGCTGGCGTGTTGCAGAGCGTGGTGTGAGCACAGAAGCAATCAAAGCAGAGGGCCATTGATATAGTACCAACCGCCTTTCGCTCTGACCCTTTCCGTCATTGCGAGAAGCGCGGCGACGCGGCAATCCAGAGCGGTAAGCACAATGCTGGCGGCCCTGGATTGCCGCGCCGCAAGCGCGGCTCGCAATGACGGCTCGGCAACGTCTGGGTCAGTGCGAAGGGCCGTTGGTATAAGCTGGCCGTTCACGTGGCCGCCGTCCAGCCTCAGACGGGGTCCCAGGCGAAAACGTCCTGGCTGCGGTCCAGCGGCAGCAGGCTGGGCAGCAAGGCCGGGGCGGCGTGCTCGGCGATCAGCTCCGGCGTCCACCCCTCGCCGCGGTGAACCGAGCGCAGCGGGCGGCTCTGGCTCATCAGGAAGATCTCGTTGTAGCGCGTGGCGAACACCTGCCCGCTGAACCCTGACGCGGCGTCGGAGGCGAGGAACACGGCCAGCGGTGCGTTCTTGTCCGGCGTCATCTGCTGCAGCTTCGCCACCCGCGCCTTCTGGTCCGGCGTTTCGGCGGGAATGGAGCTGGTCATGCGGCTCCACGCGAACGGCGCGATGCAGTTGGAGCGGACGCCGTAGCGCCGCATGTCGAGCGCGATGGACTTGGACAGCGCCGTGATGCCCAGCTTGGCCGCGGAGTAGTTCGCCTGGCCGAAGTTGCCCACCAGCCCCGACGTGCTGGTCATGTGGACATACGCGCCCGACGACTGCGCCCGGAACCGCTCCGCCGCGGCCCGGCTGACGAAGAACGAGCCGTTCAGGTGGACGCCGATCACGTCCAGCCAGTCCCGGGGCGACATCTTGTGGAAGATCACGTCGCGCAGGATGCCGGCGTTGTTGACCACGATGTCGAGCCGGCCGAAAGCGTCCATCGCGGCCTGCACGATCCGCTGCGCCGAGTCCCACTCGGCAACGCTGTCGGTGCTGATGGCGGCACGGCCGCCGCGCTGCTCGATGATCTGCTTGGTTTGCTCCGCCGGGGTGCCAGATAGCCCTTCCCCGGTCAGCGAGGCCCCGACGTCGTTGACCAGCACGGCAGCGCCCGCCAGCGCCATGGCAACTGCGATCTCCCGCCCGATCCCGCCGCCAGCCCCGGTGACGATGGCAACCTTGCCGTTCAGCATGGCGTAGGTCCTGCCTTTTCCATCGCGTCATCATTTTCAGCAGGCGGCGGGCAGCGGTCGGCGATGAATGGGCGCCGCACCCCGGCGATAGACAGAATGCAGGCGCCGTGCACCGCAGCGCCCATAGGCCAGCAGTCCGCGCCTGCGCCGCCACGTGGCCCGATGGCAGCCGGAGAGAAACAGCGGCGCCGCGGCCGAGCCATCATAGGCTGGTTATCCAATACATGAGGCGGATACGTTACGATGCACATCTCCGGCCAAGCAAGCAGCCTGGTCACGTTGACGCGCGCACATGGCGTGACCAAGAGGCAGCCGGATACATCACGAGGAGACGCCTTCACCGCCGCAAGATTCACCGCCGCAGGAATGCTGCCGTGCCCGCGCCGGCCAACGCGGTCCGGCAAGACCTGGCAAGAAATCGCCTGGCTGGCCGGTCCAGCCGTGCCGCTTTCCCATCGAGGCTGCCAGCCCCGACGTATCCTGCCGCTCTGCCCGGTCGCAGGCGGTTCCCAGGGCTGACGCCCTTTCCGCATTGACCCGGCGCCGCTTCGCTGCAGGTGCGCTGCCGGCTGGCTCGTTCGCGCAGCCCGCCAGGGCGGATGCCCCGATCCGCATCGGCGTGCCGACGGAGAGAACGGCCCGTATGCGGAGGAGCGCGAACGCGGGCCCGTCATATCGGCGCCGCTCGCCGCCGTGCTGCATGTGTGGACGGCTCCTTGGGTGCACGAACCGGTTCAGCGGCGTCCTGGACTGGTACGGCGTAGGACGGTCAGCCCTTCGCCGACTCCCTAGATACCCCGTTGCCTTTCAGGCGCATCCCCTGCTCCCTGCAGCACGACCATGTGTCTTAGTCAGACCACTCGGCTACGCGGCGATTGTGTTGCCGCCAGGATCAACCGGCACCGGGAACTCCAATATGCACAAAGTCCCGTTGCTTGAACTCACGCTTATGGTGCCGTCGATCTGCTGCATGAGCCGCGTGACCAAACCTATCCCGTGGCGGCTGTTCTTGGCCTTAACGTCGTAGCCGATCCCGTCATCCTGTAT
>CAXTOB010000610.1:0-4002 GCA_964245505.1 uncultured Acetobacteraceae bacterium
GCTTCGAGCTGCGTCACGATCCGCCTCGACGGCTAGGATCGCGGCGGCGGCTGCCCGGGCCAGGTCCTCGCGGCCGCCTTGAAGGGCGGCAACGGCGCGGGCTTCCAGGTCGGCCAGGGTCGCCTCGGCCTTGGCGACCCGGCGGCCCTCCGCTTCCTGCTGCACCATCGCGACCGCCAGCGCTCGCTTGCCTATCTCGATGTCGGCCGTGACATCGCGGATTTGCTGGTCGAGGATCCGGAAGGCATTGCGGTCGATCAGGTCCTCCTCCGCCTCGGCGGCCTGTCCGCGCATCAGGGTGGCGATTGTCTTGAGCATCGGTGACATCTCCTCTATGAACATTGTTCAAAGCGACCATCGCACATCTCTGAACAACGTTCAAGAGTTTTCTGAACGTTGTTCAAGAACAGGGCTGAACCAGTATGGATGCCAACGAGCGCCGCGCCCATCTACGGGAAAACCTGATCACGGCCGCGGAGGGCGTCATCGCCCAAGGCGGCCTGCCGGCGTTACGAGCCCGCGATCTCGCGGCAGAAGTGGGCTGTGCGGTCGGTGCGATCTACAACGTGTTTCCTGATCTCGACGGATTGATCCTCGCCGTCAACTTGCGCACCCTGGCCTTATTCGAATCGGAGATCGCCCGCAGCAGCGGCAACCCAGCAACCACCGGGTGCAGCAACTCCGAAACGGCGGCTGATGAGCTTGTTCGCCTCGCCTTGACCTACCTAGCCTTCGCGCAAGCCAATTCCCCTCGCTGGCGCGCATTGTTCCAGCATCGCATGGCAAGCGGGCCGGTCCCCGACTGGTATCGCTCCGAGCAGGGCCGCGTGTTCAGCTACATCGAAGCGCCATTGGCCCGGCTTTGCCCTGACCTCACGGAAGCGGAGCGCAAAGTAAGGGCGCGGTCGCTATTCTCGGCCACGCACGGACTCGTCAGCCTCGGCATGGACGAGAAGCTGATGGCACTACCCCCAGCCACGCTTGCCAAGGAACTGGAAACCGTCGTCCGCGCTCTAGGTCGCGGCCTAGCGCCCCAGCCCGCGCTATAACGAAGGACCGACCCACCTGGACAGCAGCCTGGTATCGCAACCAACCTTGTGGCCGTTTGATAATGCTGTTGCGCAGCCTATCTGACGCGGCTTACCTGCGCTCCAGTGCTCATGGACAGACGCCCGCTTCATTACTCGGAGCCCCATAAGGAGCCGAGCAGGAATAAGTGATCCGGGTTATTCTTTACTGCGGGTCAGCCCCAGAGCATCAGATTGACGTAGTAATTGTTGGGAGGCGCCTGAGCGGCAGCGCCTGCCCACACGGGCGCCTACCCCCGCAGTGCCTTAACCATCGTGCTGCCCAGGGCAGCCGGACTTTCCGCAACATGGATGCCAGCCTGGCGCATCGCCTCGAACTTGGCCTCCGCCGTGTCCTTGCCGCCGCTGATCACCGCGCCGGCATGACCCATACGGCGGCCCGGCGGAGCCGTTGCCCCGGCGATGAAGCCCACCACCGGCTTGGGCGACTTGGCGCGGGCGAGGAACTCGGCGGCGTCTATCTCCGACTGTCCGCCGATCTCGCCGATCATGACGATGCTCTGCGTTTCGGGGTCGGCCAGGAACATTTCCAGCACCTCGATGAAGTCCGTCCCCTTCACCGGGTCGCCGCCGATGCCGACGCAGGTGCTCTGCCCCAGCCCGGCCGCCGTCGTCTGGCTCACCGCCTCATACGTCAGCGTGCCGCTGCGGCTGACGATGCCCACCGATCCGCGGCGGTGGATGTGCCCCGGCATGATGCCGATCTTGCAGGCGTCAGGGGTGATCACGCCGGGGCAGTTCGGCCCGATCAGGCGCGAGGCGCTGCCCGTCAACGCCCGCTTCACCCGCACCATGTCCAGCACCGGGATGCCCTCGGTGATGCAAACAATGAGCGGCACCCCGGCGTCCATCGCCTCCAGGATCGCGTCGGCTGCGAACGGCGGCGGCACGTAGATCGCGCTCGCATCCGCACCCGTCGCCTCACGAGCCTCGGCCACCGTATCCCACACCGGCAGGTCCAGGTGCCGGGTGCCGCCCTTGCCCGGCGTCACCCCGCCCATGACCTTGGTGCCATAGGCGATTGCCTGCTCCGAGTGGAACGTGCCCTGCGCCCCGGTAAACCCCTGGGTGATGACTCGGGTGTTCTCGTCAATCAGCACGGCCATTATGCGGCCTCCTTCACGGCGGCGACCACCTTCTGGGCGGCATCGGCCAGGTTGTCGGCACTCACGATCGGCAACCCGGACCGGGCCAGAATATCCTTGCCCAACTCGACGTTCGTACCCTCTAGACGCACCACTAGCGGCACTCCCAGGCTCACCTCGCGCGCCGCCGCAACGACGCCCTCGGCGATCACGTCGCAGCGCATGATGCCCCCGAAGATGTTGACCAGTATCCCCTCCACCTGCGGGTCGGACAGGATGATCTTGAACGCCGCCGTCACCCGCTCCTTGGTGGCGCCGCCGCCGACGTCGAGGAAGTTCGCTGGACTGCCGCCATACAGCTTGATGATGTCCATCGTCGCCATCGCCAGCCCCGCCCCGTTCACCATGCAGCCGATGGTGCCGTCGAGCGAAACGTAGTTCAGGCTATACCGGCTCGCCTCCAGTTCCTTCGGGTCCTCCTCGCCCTCGTCGCGCAGCGGCTCCAGGTCGGGATGGCGATACAGCGCAGTGTCGTCGAAGCTCACCTTGGCATCCAGCGCCACCACCTCGCCGGCGTTGGTCACCACGAGCGGGTTGATCTCGACCACCGCGCAGTCCAGCTCGATGAATGCCTTATACATCGCCAGCACGAACCGGGTGAACGCGCCGACCTGCTTGCCTTGCAGCCCCAGCCCGTAGGCGAGCTTCCTGGCATGATACGGGAACACGCCCGACCCCGGGTCCACGGCCGCGCGCATGATGCGTTCGGGATGCTCTTCGGCAACCGTCTCGATCTCCATGCCGCCCTCGGTGCTGGCGATGATGGTGACGCGCCCGGTTTCACGGTCCACCAGGAGCGACAGATACAGCTCGCGCTCAATCGCGCAACCGGCCTCGACATACACGCGGCTGACCCGGCGGCCGGCGGGGCCGGTCTGCTTGGTCACCAGCACGTTGCCGATCATCGCCTCGGCTGCGGCCCGGGCCTCGGCCGGGGACTTGGCCAGTCGCACGCCACCCTTGCCGTCCGGCGCGCCCTCGAAATGGCCGGCACCGCGTCCGCCGGCGTGGATCTGCGACTTCACCACATAAACCGGACCCGGCAGCTTGGCGGCAGCCGCTTCCGCCTCCTCAGGCGTCCAGGCGACAAAGCCCTGCAACACAGAAACTCCGTAGCCGCGCAGCAGCTCCTTGGCCTGATATTCATGGATATTCATCGTGTCGGCTCCGATTGCATCAAATGCGCCGCGGCGAACCCTGAATGCCTCAGCCGCCGTGCCGCGGCAACCCTGGCCGCCGCCGCGCTTTGGCGATGGGCCAAGGGAGGACAATGCATGAAGGTGTTCTTATACGTGTTCGCGGCCTGCTCCGGCCTGCTGAACGCGATCTTAGCCGGCTGCAACTCGACGCTGGGCAAGAGCATCGGGCAGATGCAGGCCGCCATAGTGATTGGCTTGGTGACGACCGCGAGCGCAGTGGTGTTCAGCCTGGTGTCGGGACAGCTTGCATGGCCCGGCACCGAGAAGCTGGCGTCGGCGCCCTGGTGGGCCTGGGTCGGCGGGGTGATGGGAGCAACCTTCATCCTGTCGCAGCTGTTCGTGGCCGGGCAAGTCGGGTCCGGAGTGTTCATCGCTCTGACCGTCACGGCGACGGTATCGATGTCGCTCGTGCTGGACCATTACGGGCTACTGGGGTTCGACGTGCGCCCGGCAAGCTGGGGCCGGATTGCGGGCGCACTGTTCATGTTCGTCGGGCTTGGACTGATTGCGAAGTTCTAGTGCTTTGTCAGCGTTGATTTGACGTTTTTACGGGCGATTTTCTGTCAAGGA
>CAXTOB010000611.1:0-3991 GCA_964245505.1 uncultured Acetobacteraceae bacterium
AGCCACGGTCAGCCCGCCTTGGTGCCCCAGCGACTCCAGCCCGCCGACCGGCGCGAAGGCGACCGGCAGCCGCACCGGCTTGCCTAGGAACTCGGCCCCGCTGTCGATGTGGGACACGTCGTTCAGCACCCTGGGCCGGAAGGCGATGCGGTCCAGCGCCAAGCGGTTCCGACGCATCGTCGTTTCGGTCTCCGTGGCGCCAACCACGTAGTCCCACATGTTGCGGTCCAGCGCCCGGTGCGCTGCCGCCACGATCTCGTGCAGCGTCTGGAAATCGTTGGCGGCGGGATCGCCGGTGATCGTCTCAGGCGCCTTTTCCAGCGCGTCCTGTGGCAGGCTCGTCATGGTTGCGTTTCCTCGCGCGATGCTTGGATGGGGTCCTATGCGGGCAGCAGGTCCCGGATCACGTCAGGGCTAGGCGCCAGCTCGCCTCGCTCGACCTGCTTCACCGCCTCGACCAGCGCCTGGTGCGCCGGGGCGGCACGGCCAACGCGGAGACCCTGCTCCACGATGAACCCGTTCATGAATTCGATCTCCGTGCGGCGTCCCTTGGCGATGTCCTGCGCCATGGACGGACGCTGCAAGTCGTTCCGCTCCTCCTTGTTGGAGGTCGCCAGCAGCACTGCCTCTACTTCCTCCAGCGCCGCCCCGTTGCCCTCCGAGGCTTGAGCCAGCCGCTCCGGCTCGATCTTCGCGATCGGCTCCAAGTCGTAGCCCAGCGCCTGGCCGATACGAACCGCCTCACCCCCCAGCCGGATGCTGAACCGGCGGGCATCGTCATTCCGCTCCCGGTTGTTGCCCCCCAGCCCGGTCACCGCGGACAGCCCATTGCGCATCCCGTTGACACAAAGCTTGGACCACCGCTCCCCCCAAAGGTTGCGCGTGATCTTCACGCTGTCCACGGCGGCGATCATCGCGCCCAGCTCCTCCACCCGGCGGGTGATCCTGCCATGCACCTCGCCCACACGGAACACCGTATGCTCCTGCCCCCCCTTGGCCACCGTGCGGCGGATGCGGCCCGGCGCATGCAGCTCGGCAGCCAGCAGGGCGGCGATGCAGCCCACTGTGCGCCCCCAGCCGACCAGGGCGGCAATCCGCTCCTCGTTGATGCAGTTCTGCAAGGAAACGACGTAGCCGCCCTCCGCCAGATACTGGCGGATCATCATGGTCGCCCACTCCGTGTCGTAGGACTTCACCGCGACGATCGCGATATCCACCGGGCGCTGCTTGGACAAGCCTTGCAGCTCCGTCAGGTGGATCGCGTCCACCCGCACCGTGCAGCTTTCCTCCGGCGTCACACCCTCCAGCTCCAGCCCCTGGGCACGGATCGCCTCCACATGGGCGGGCCAGGGGTCAACCAGCGTCACGTCCTGCCCGTTGCGCGCCAGGTGCCCGCCCACGTAGCCGCCGACGGCACCGGCACCGATCACCACGATCCTAGGTCGCATCCGTTTCCTCCGGTCTCTTTCAGGGATATTAGAATGCACGCACCAGGGAGCAACCAATGCCGACACCCAGCGCCACGGACCGGCGGCAACGCCTACGCGCCATCCTCGCGGGCGATGCCTGCATCCATCCCGGCTCCGTGCACGACGCGATCTCTGCCCGCATCGCCGAGGACCTGGGCTTCGAGCTTGGCATGTTCGCCGGCTCCGTTGCCTCCCTCGCCGTGCTGGGTGCGCCGGACATCGTGGTGCTGACGCTGACCGAGTTCGCCGATCAGGCCCGCCGCATCGGCCGCGGCGCCCCGTCCCTGCCGCTGCTGGTGGACGCCGATCACGGTTACGGCAACGCCCTGAACGCTGCACGTACGGTGCAGGAGCTGGAAACGGCCGGCGTCGCCGCGCTGACGATCGAGGACACCGTCCTGCCAACCCCTTACGGCACGGAAAAGCCCACCCTCCTGCCGTTGGACGAAGGCCTGGGCAAGGTTTCCGCCGCACTGGCCGCGCGGAACGACCCGAGCCTGGTCGTGGTGGCGCGCACGAGCGCGGTCGGCATCACCGGGATCGGCGACGCGGTGGCCCGCGCCCGCGCCTACGCCGCCCTCGGCCCCGATGCGCTGTTCTTCACCGGCGTCACCAAGCAGGCGGAACTGGAAGCGCTGGCGGCAGCGACCACGCTGCCGATCATCCTAGGCGGCGTTCCCGCGGCACTGAACGACCAGGCCGCGCTGGCCGCGCACCACGTACGGGTCAGCCTGCAAGGCCACCAGCCCTTCGCAGCCTCAGTCCAGGCGCTGCACGACACGCTGAAGGCGTTGCGTGAGGGCACGCCGCCCGCGGAACTGGCCGGCGTGGCATCCGCCGCATTGATGAGCCGCGTCACCCGGGCAGAAGAGTATGAGGCCAGACGCAAGCGCTTCCTGGGGGGATAGGCAAGCGCAGCGTGAGTAAGGCTCCCAGATAACGCTTTTGCAAGCTTCGGAGGCCATCGCCGCTCGAAGCGGACAGCTCTCTCGACCCAGAGCTGTCGAATGTCGGATAGTTTGAGGACTACGGTGAGTTAGGCCTCGTCCCAGCCGGCTCGTTTGAGTTTGCCGCGGAGCAACCTCTTGCTGGGGCCGGTGTGGATGAGGTTCAGGGCCATGTGGCGCAGGACGACCAGGGGCTCGGGGCCGTGTTACAGGCGTGTGCAGCCCTGGTTCTCGTTCGTGACGACATCGAGCGGCCAGTGCACTTGGTTCCCGATCCCCCTAATGCGGCCGGTGCCAAAAAGCAGACATGCTGGGCTACCTGAACCCATGTCGAGACGCCCTTTTCTGATGAAACCGACACGCGCATCGACCAGTCTATTCGCGGAGAGCGGAACACTGCAGTCGATTTCATACCCGGCCAGCGTGGTGTCAGGCTTCATGAAGTTGTACGGCGGGAATGCGCTTTCGGTCGCGGTCCGGATCACCTGCCGGTCCTTCGCCGCAGCCGGCTGGACCGCAAGCAACGCGCACAGTGCCGTTGCAAGCCTGAGCATGCCGGCCGATCATTCGCGGGTCTTCATGGTGCCGATCTCCTCGTGGCTGGCATTCGCCCGAGCGACGCGATCGTCGGTGTCGTTACTGTCCAGCAGGGTCGCCCGGGTGCCTTGCGGGGCCAGGCTGTAGGCGATGGCCGACCCCACTGTAATGCCGCCGGTGATCAGGTTCTCTGTCATCGCCTTCAAACGTTGTTGGCCCAAAGAATGACGGTCAAAGGCCAGAGTTGGCATCGTCTGTTCCGGAGAGTTATGGAATGCGGCGGCGAGTGGACCTGCGGCAGACCGAGGTGTTCAAGGCCATCATCGAGCATGGCGCCGTGAACTCAGCAGCCCCGCGCTGAAGGTGCAGCGGAGCCGCTTACAATTTCGCGCGGGTCGTGCGCGGAGTGGCCAGCAGAAGGTTGGTCTCCGATGCTGTCACGCCCGGGAGCAGGCGGATCCGTCGCAGCACGGCATCCAGGTCGGTCAGGCTGTCGGCGCCGATCTCGACCACCAGGTCCCACTTGCCGTTGGTGGTATGGACGGCTGCGATCTCCGGGAAACCTCCCAGCACATCCACCACACGGTCGGCTGCCCGCCCCTCGAGCTGGATCAGCATGATGCCGCGAACCGGCATGGCAACGGCGTCGGCGCGCAGCACGACAGTGTAGCCGACGATGTCGCCTCGCTGCTCCATCCGCTCAATCCGGGTGCGCACCGTCGCCCGCGATAGGCCGAGTTCGTGCCCGAGATCGGAGATGCTGCGCCGCCCGTCACGCCGCAGCGACGTAAGCAGCTTCTGGTCAGTGTCGTCCATTGCGCATTTTGCGCATAAGCCGCGTCGTTCTGGCAAGTCGAGCTTGCCATTTCATCAATATGTCTGGTTCGTTCCGCCATCACACAGTGATAGCTTGCGGCCCAATATCAGGATGCCGTGGCGATGACCCTTCCGACATGCATTATCCTTGGCGCGCCGGTGCAGGACCAGGGCTGTTCAACGCTGTTGTTTTGGCATCACTGGGTTCGTCCTGCCACACAT
>CAXTOB010000612.1:0-2495 GCA_964245505.1 uncultured Acetobacteraceae bacterium
GATCGGGGGCCACGTCGACCATGTCCAGGTGGTGCTTGCGCTCGGCGACGTGGTGGTCCCGACCCTCTGGTGGCGCGACTTTCCCTACGCGGCGCGCGGGGGTGCTCCGCTTGAACCCTTCGGCGAGCGGATGGAGGACTTGCCGGAGCACCGGATCCTGCTCGATCGCGAGGCGCGGCGCGCCAAGGAGACAGGGTGTCTCGCCTTTGCGAGCCAGCTCGGGTTCCAGTTCGGCGGGCCGGAGGGACTGCGGGCCAGGCTGGCCGAAAGCGGCACGACGGAGACCTTCCGCGGCCGTCTTTCGGTCGATGTCACGATTTGATACCGGCGCACGCCCCTCCCCCAGAGGGTGAGGATGGATGAGAACCTTCCGCCGTCGGTCTGAGGTCATCCAGTGGCACCGGATAGGCATGCGGCCGGGTCGACAGCATGGAGTCGATCAGGGCCAGGGCATCGGGACGCCCGCTATTCGACGCCTGCTCGAACGGTGTCCAGGTCTGCCGAAAATCGAGCGCTTCGAACACCGACCGATAGCGCCGTAGCTCCCCCGGCGTCAGCGGGATGCCGCGCACGAACGCCTTGTGGGCCGAGATCGTCACGGCGCGGCGGGGGTCCGCGGGATCGAGTTCGAACTTCAGGGCGTCGCCGCAGAACAGGATGTGCCGGGTCCGGTCGTAGAGAATGGTGTGGCCGGCGAAATGTCCGGCCGTCAGATGCAGCTCCAACCCGGGGATCGGCTCGAGCCGCTCGTCGAAGGGCCAGCTGACACAGAGCGCGGCCGACCATTCGAGGTCGCCGGGATGCAGCGCGAGTTCGGGATCGAAGCGGTCCTGCAACTGCCAGATCGCGCCGTAGGAATGGGGGTGTGACGCCGCCAGGACCTTGACACCGCCGAGCCGCGCGATCTGATCGAGGGCCGCGTCGCTGTAGACCGCGCAACCCTCGAAGGCGAGGTTGCCGTCCGGCGTCTGGATCAGGTAGCCGGACGATCCGATGCCGCTGACGGGGTGGTTGAAGAAGCGCCATACGCCGGGTTCGACCTCGTCCCAATGGCAAGGGTAGAGCGAAACGGCAGCCTCGCGCGTGTGGAACCGCCACGCCGTCTGAGGCAGCACGTGCCGGGCATCGACACAGAGCGGGCAGGAGGTGGGTTCGGCGAAATGCCGCTGCCAGAAGCCGCAGTTCTCGCAGAAGAAGGCCGGCAGATCGAGGGCGTCCTTGAAGGGCAGGTAGCCGGGGCTCATGGCATCCTTTGAGCGATTGGGGCGAGGGAGCCCATGCCGCGGGCTTCGTCGAACGACCCTTTGGAACTGCACGCCCTTAACCTGCAACTCCGCACCTCTTCGTCAAGACGCCTCGGCTGTCGTCCGGGTAGTGGCATTGTGAACCCTGCGGGACGAAGGGTGTCTCACCCCGCGCTCACGCGCGGATTGTGCCATCGGTTGGTGGCCTCGGAACGGGGCGCATGCGCCCGACTGGACCCGCCCTGGTCCTGCTGAACGTCATTCGTCGGCATGGCACGGACATGGGGTTGCGCTGAGCCGCGGCGGCTCACGGCAGCCATGGCGCAAACTGCTGCGGGACCGAGACACGTCGCCCTACCGAGCCAGCGCCCGCCAGCCGAACTCCAGGAGCGGCAAGGCCTCGCGCGCGAACGTGAGAATGTCGTCGATCACATCCGGGCCGTAGAGACGCGCGACCGGAATGGGCCGGCTGACCGTGACGTTGCGCAGCTTCAGCGTTTCGGCCACGGGGGCGTCCTTGAAAGCCTCGTAGCCCTTGGGCATCCGAACAAGCGCGCCCTCGCGCGACAGGGCGAGAGCGGCGCAGGTCAACGCGGCTTCGGTCTCGGCCCATCGGGCCGGATGGTCGGCCATGCCGCGCCGCAGGGCGTCGATGCCGGGTGGCTCGAGCCCGTGGAAACCCGCCGCCACGAACGCCGCTCGCTCGGGTCCGCCGACCTGCACGTAGAGGATCCCCTTGCCGGTCTTGGTGCCGTCGCGGGACAGCACGGCGCTGGCGTTGGTCTTGTAGGGCCGCTTGTCGTTCGAGAAGCGGATGTCGCGGTTGACGCGGAACAGCGAGCGCTTGGCGTCGCCCGTGAGCGGGATGTCGTGGGCCGCGAATCCGAAGGCCAGCGCTTCGACGAGGGCGCCCAGGGGCGCACGCACCTCCGCTTCGTAGGCCGCCTTGTTACCGAGGAACCACTCTCGGTTCTGATGGGCCGCCAGACCCTCGAAGACGGTGAAGACCCGAGGCGTGAAGCCTCGGAAGGCTTTGCCGGACGGTGTGTCCTGACGGGGCTTCGACATGATCCGCTCCGTGCATTTTCGAGAAATTCCGAGACTAGCACGGCGGTGCAGTTTGGCTCCGCTTGAAGCACGAGGTGACCCGGGCGAACCGGGTCACCGGCCGGCTCATAACAACCTGCGTTGACGTGACTCGTCGCACTGAGCCGCTTTCCACGATCCTCATCCTGAGGAGGCCCGCAGGGC
>CAXTOB010000612.1:2505-3976 GCA_964245505.1 uncultured Acetobacteraceae bacterium
CGAGAGTGCTGTTCGACAGCGAACCAATGACCCTTCGGGTTGCGCTCATGCAAGTGTGTTCGGCTGACGGCTGAACCCCCTTTCCTCCTGCTGAGCCGGGCCTAAAAGGCCCGTGTCGGTGCATGCACGGCCTCGGCGTGATGGACACTGCGTCCTTCGACACGGGTCCTACGGACCCGGCTCAGCGACTGTGTTGGATGTCGAGTGTTTTTTTCCGCTTTTGACCAGGTTGGCTGTGCCTGTTTCGCGCGTCAAGGCGAGCGCGGACGCGCTCCCGCTGGCGCGGCTTTCGGCCTTGACCCGCGGTCCAGGCACAGCTCGGGGCTTGGCGTCGGATTTAAGCTGCGGCATGAGCTTCGAGCTCCCTCCAGGGCCGGCGGTCACGCAGCATGGCGTTGAGGATGGTCAGCAGCTTGCGGGCTGCCGCCATCAGAGCAACCATCTTGGGTTTGCCCCGGGCCAGCAGGTCGTTGTAGAAAACCTTCAATACGGGGTTGTAGCGCACGGCCGACATCGCTGCCATGTAAAGCGCCGTGCGCACCCGGGCGCGACCGCCCCCGATGCGGCTCTGGCCCTTCCATTTTCCCGACTCGCGGGTCCAGGGCGCCAGCCCCGCCAGCGAGCCGATCTGGCGTCGATCCAGGCAGCCCAGCTCCCGCATCTCGCCCAGAAGCGTGCGGGCCGTCACCGACCCCACCCCTGGAACAGAGGTCAAAACCTCCTCCTTGGCTTGCCACACCGGAAACAGACCGATCTGACCGTCAATGTCCGTGTCGACGCGCCCCAGCTCCTTCTGCAGGGCGCGGCGCAGGCGCGCGATGCTCTTCTTCAGCTTGGCATCCGTGGTCCCATGTTCGCGCTGCTTGTCGGCCGCGATCATGCCAACGATCTGCCGCCGCCGGTCCATGAGGGCCGTCAGGTGACGCGTGGCGTCATCCGGCAAAGGCCGCACCTCGGGACGCATCGCTTCGGCAAATCGCGCGATCACCTGGGCGTCGAGCGCATCGGTCTTGGCCCGCTTGCCCGACGCCTTCGCGTATTGGCGAACCTGCGCCGGATCTACGATCACGGCCGGAAAGCCCAGTCCCGTAAGGCCATAGATCGCCAGGCTTTCGTAACCCCCCGTCGCCTCAAGGGCGACAAGGGCGATCTCATGACCACGCAACTGTTCCGCGAGCGTTGCGAGACCCGCTTCCGTCCGGTCGACCGACAAAACCAGACCCAACGGATGAACAAAAACGTCGAGCTTGACCTTCGACACATCGATCCCGACAAACTGGGCAACCATCGTATCCCGTCCTTGCACAATCGGGCTCTTGACGCCCACGCGACTGTTCGGGTTCGATGGAGCAGTGCACGGGACGCCAGGCTGAGCAGCGGGCTTCAATGCCCTAGGATGAGACGGGTTCCCGTGCGCCTCCACACCCGTATCCATCTTGGATCCGAGCACCTCAAACTTACAAGGATGAGG
>CAXTOB010000613.1:0-3968 GCA_964245505.1 uncultured Acetobacteraceae bacterium
TGCCCTGGCGTTGGACGGTGATCCAGACCGTGCGCGAGAAGTTCACGTGCCGGGCGTGCGAGACGGTCAGCCAGGCTCCGGCGCCGTTCCACCCGATCGCGCGCGGACGCGCCGGACCCGAGCTGTTGGCCACGATCCTGGAGGCGAAGTTTGGCCAACACCTGCCGTTGAACCGGCAGAGCGAGACGTTTGCCCGCGAGGGCATTGAGCTCGACACGAGCTACGCTGGCCGACTGGGTGGGGGCCTGTACGGCCAACCTGTCGCCCCTGGTGGCGCTGATCCGGTCGCACGTGATAGCGGCCGAGCGGCTGCACGGCGACGACACCACCGTGCCGGTGCTGGCGAAGGGCAAGACCACCACCGGGCGGTTATGGGCCTATGTGCGCGACGACCGTCCGTTTGCCGGACCAGCACCGCCAGCCGCGCTGTTCCACTACTCGCCCGACCGGCGGGGGGAGCACCCACAGCGGCACTTGGCCGGGTATGCCGGTATCCTGCAGGCCGACGCGTATGCCGGTTTCAATGAACTCTACCATCCGGGCCGACGACTTGGCCCGGTGGCCGAGGCCGGATGTTGGGCTCACGGTCGGCGCGAGCTGTTCGACCTGGCGCAACTCGCCCGTGCACCGCTGGCGACCGAGGCGGTGCGGCGGATCGACGAGATATTCGATGCCGAGCACACCATCAACGGCCTGCCGGCCGAGCAGCGCCTGGCCATACGACAGGCCCACGTGGAACCGCTGGTGATGGAGCTGGAAAGCTGGATGCGGGCCGCCCGCGCCAGTATGTCGCGCCGCGCCGAAGTCGGGAAGGCGATGGACTACATGCTAAAGCGCTGGGACACGTTCGTCCGGTTCCTCGGCGACGGGCGCATTTGCCTGACGAACAATGCAGCGGGAGCGGTCGCTGCGCAGTGTGGCGCTGGGCAGAAAGGCCTGGCTGTTCGCCAAATCGGACCGTGGCGGCGAGCGCGCCGCAGCCATGTATTCGCTCATCGGCACGGCCAAGCTGAACGACGTCGACCCTCGCGCTTGGCTGGCTGACGTCCTGCGCCGCATCGCGGACCATCCCGCCTCACGTCTGCGCGAGCTGCTCCCGTGGCATTGGCGGCCCCTCGGAAAGCATACAGCCGTCGCTGCCTGACCAACCCGTGTCCGCGGCTCTCGCCGGACGGACTGATGTCCGTTTTCAAAAGCCAGGGCACGACTTTTCGGCCGCGCGGGCGGAGCTGCCGGTCTATGGATGCGCAGGGGAGGAGGCGAGGCTGTAGACGTCGGTGATCAAGCACTGATGCGCGGGTTGGATACCGCATGACTGAGAATGCGTCCGAGGTGATCCCTGTCATACTACGGGCATCGGCTATGCCGGCCACAATCCATCCGACGGGAGTTCCTCTGCCGTTGCCTCGCCCCCACCCTTGCGCAAGCAGGAGGCTGGTGGTGTCAGCCGGTCTGCATCTCCCTTCCGATTGCCCACACAAAGCCGGCGAGTTCGCGCGCGATCGCGGTAATAGCGACCGTCAGCTTTTTGCCGCGGCAGGACAGCGCCCGATAGCGGGAATAAAGCCGCGCCTGGGCCTTGAGGGCGATGTCGCGGACGGCCGGCGGAACACGCTGGTGCACGTACTGCTTCAGCTTGCTGGTCCGGGGCACGTGGCGGTAGCTCCACGCGCTCTCGACCAGCACGCGCCGCACGCGCGCATTGTCGGCCTTGGTGATACCGAGACGTCGGACGCTGTCGCCGGTTGATCGTTCGCCCGGCACCAGACCGAGGTAGCCCATGAGCTGGGATGGCGTGTCAAAGCGTCGCAGGTCACCCACTTCCACCATGATGGTCGCCGCCGTCACGAGCTGCACGCCCCGTAGCGCTTGCAGGGCATCGACACCGGGCGCCAAGGACCAGGTCGGCACGAACTCGACGATGGCGGCGTCGATCCGCTTCAGCCGCTCCGCCGCGTGCTGGGCTGCGAGGATCATCTCCTGCAGGACCAGCTGCTGGGCCGTGTGGTCAAACTTCTGGGCCTGCAGCCATCGCTGGTGTCTCGGTCCCCAGGTCTTCTTGCCGGCGTAGGTGCGGCCATACCGAAGCATCATCGACGAGATCGACTGCCGTTTACGGCGCAGGTCATCCACTGCTGCCTCCCGCGACCGGATGAGTTCGCGTACCGCCTCATGAGCCTCGTCGGGAACCCACACCGCGGTCAACTCGCCGGCGCGTAGCAGCCTCGCGAGTTGGGTCGCATCCCGCCGATTCGTCTTGACCTTGTCGCCGGGCCGTTTGGGAATGAGCGATGGCGCGACCACCGTGCAGCGATGTCCCATAGCCGTCAGCTGGCGGTACAGGCCATATCCGGTCGGACCCGCCTCATAACAGAAGTGCAGCGTTCGGCGCCGCTTTTCGAGACGGGCGACCATGCGCCGGACGGATGCGGGCTCCGCGTCGATCTCGCCCAGGTATCTGACCTCACCCTACCGTTCGCCCTCAGCAACCGCGACCGCGTGGGATCGCCGCCCACTGGCAGCCCGTGCCCAGGATATACATGAGGCCGTCCACCACGGCGCGCAGGTTTACCGTGCGCTTGTTGCCGCCCCGCTTGGCCGGCGGGATCAGCGGCTCCACCAGCGCCCACTCGGCGTCCGTCAGGTCCGTCGGGTAGCGCAGCTTGCTCCGGTCATAGCGGCTCCGGTTCTCAACAGTCCACATCCACAAACCTGCCCAGGCACGTCCGAGCACACCTAACCACAAACACCATCATACGCTACGCATGATCCCGGATGGACACTGAGGTGGTCAAGCTGCCCGAAGCCAAGCGCGGCTTTGTCTTGCTGCCGCGGCGATAAGTGGTGGAACGATCCTTTGCCTGGGCCACACGCTGCCGGCGCCTGGTCAAAGACTACGAAAGGCTGGCGCAAACGCTCGCAGGCTTCCACGTCGTCGCATTCGTCGGATACATGCTCAAACACCTCGCGCCGATGGTCCAAAGTGCATGACACTCTCTAGCTCAAAGTTCCGTGCCCACCGTTACTATCAAGCGTCTGACATAATACCTGAATTGCACGCTCTCTTACTGGTGATCCTAAACTTCCCATGCCCCAGGTACCAACATTGCCAAACTCATCATACCGTTCTTTTTCGTACCGAAGAACATGTAAAGCCTGTGTATAATCAGATAGTCTGCTAAACCATTTCATGCCATCTTCACACAATACATTTGCAGCATCCGATAAGCAATCAGCCATACTCGATTGCTTTTCATGAATTGCCCAAACAGTTGGAAGAGGGTTGAAGGATTGCACCATTTGGCGTCGTACCGAATTTCTAAATAAGCATTGCGTTACGACCATTTTGGATAAACTCGTGTGGCTCTCCTTATTATTGACTAAATCTATAAAGTGGATCCCAAGATTTAGTTTAAAGGCAGGCATCTTGACTCTGAGCTGAGATGGAAAGTAACTGTTAATTTTTGTAAAAGTTACAACGTGAACAATGTCAGAAAATCTCCATGAGGATGTTGCAGAAAACCTTGTGAAGCCTCTCTCTTTTAAAGATGGCCATACGTAACGCTTGATCATTGTATGGAAGGTTTGGTTAAAAAATCGCTGGTCATCATTCATTCTGTATACTACCATTAGATTTTATACGGAAAGCTAGGCCCTGTTAGGGTTAGGGTCATCGCAAATTTAGGCATGCAAAACAATATCCATACAGCGTTTTGACGCATACGGTCGTGTCCCCGGTGGTGGTGTAGGAGCGGTGGGTAAGTCACCTGCCGGAGCGATCGCCGAGAGTCTGGCGTAGGCAGGCGACTTATCCACGGCGGTGGTCACCGCAGCGGTGCTGGGTAGCAACCATTTACATTTGTTTCGGTGTCGTCGGCCCGACCTTGGCTTCAAGGGTGCCGCCGGACGGGCGTCCTGGCGTGGAGATTGTCGCCCGTGATCGGGCGAGCGCCTATGCCGACGGGGTC
>CAXTOB010000614.1:0-3961 GCA_964245505.1 uncultured Acetobacteraceae bacterium
GCGTGAACGGCGTGACGAGCGCTTCCATGTAGCAGATGCCGGCGATGCGTTCGGGGTGCCGGGTCGCCCAGTCGAAGCCGAGCGCCGATCCCCAGTCGTGCAGCACGAGCACGATCCGATCTCCCAGCGCCAGTTTGTCCCAGAGATCGAACAAGTGGTCCCGCTGCTCGGCATACGTATAACGATCCGGTCCGGAGTCACTCAGCTTGTCGGACCCGCCCATGCCGATCAGGTCGCAGGCTATCAGCCGGCGCCCCAACCCCTGGCAGTGGGGCATGATGTTGCGCCAGAGGTATGACGAGGTCGGGTTGCCGTGCTGGAAGACGATCGCCTCGCCCTCGCCCTCGTCGATGTAGGCCATGCGATTGTCGCGCACGGTCGTGGTCTTCAAGGTGCCGAAAGGCTCAGCGGAAAGGGGCATGGTTTGATCCGTTCGCCCGTGAAGGCATGATTCGCCGCTGCCGGCCTGGCGCTTAGCGGCGAAGCCCGCGCACGAAGTCAGCGACGGCATCGCCGACTTCCGGGCCGCTGGATTCCTGAAGGAAGTGCCCACCCTTCACCCGCACCACGGTCTGGTTCGCGAGACCTTCGTAGAAGGCCGCAAAACGCCCCGCGCTGATGAAGCCCGGATCGGGCCTGACCCAGAGCTTCGGCACCTCGCTGTTCTTGAGCCAGCCGGAAAACCCGGACACGACCTCCGCCACCTCCGGCGGCGAGCCGTCTATCGGGATTTGGCGAGGCCAGGTCAGCGTCGGCCGGCGGTCCTCTCCGGCATTGAGGAACGGACGGCGATACTCCGCAATGTCGGCGTCAGACAGGTTGTCCTTCTCGGCACCGATCAGGAATGATTCCACGAAGCTGTTGTCGCGAAGAACCATGTCCTCGCCCGCGTCTGATCGGAATGCCGCGATGATGTCGCGGGCGAAGTCGTCTGGGAAATCGTTCCAGACGAGCGGCAGGGGAGCCGCTTCCATGTGAGCGATGCCCTGTATGCGATCCTGGTGCTGATGCGCCCAATCGAAACCGAGCGTGCCACCCCAGTCGTGGATGACGAGGACGACGTCGCGGTCGAGGCCCAACTCCTCCCAGAGCGCGAACAGAAACTGGCGTTGCTCCAAATAGGTGTAGCGGTCAGGTCCCGAGTTCGGGAGCTTGTCGGAATCGCCCATGCCGATCAGGTCGCAGGCGATCAGCCGCCCAAGCCCGACACAGGCCGTCATCACCTTCCGCCAGAGATACGAGGAGGTCGGGTTGCCGTGCTGGAAGACGATGGGCGCGCCTTCGCCCTCGTCGATATAGGCCATCCTCCGGCCCTTGATTTCGATGAACTTCTTGGCTGCGAACGAACCGTCAGTCACCTGCATCTCCCCAAAGCATCGCCTGCCCTTGGTGGAAGCCTGACCTCCGCCATCGCTTGCGATTTAGTGGACCGTTCGCTACACTATCATCAGGCCTGGGTCAAAGAGATTTTTGAGTGGCCGATCCACTATGGACAACCGCACATGGGACGACATCGCGCATTTGACATGGAGGAGGCGGTTGCCGCCGCGACCAAGCTGTTCTGGCGAGGCTACGACAGGACGTCGCTCACTGATCTGACCGGCGCACTGGGCATCGGGCCAGCAAGCTTTTACTTCGCTTTCGGAAGCAAGGAGGCGCTGTTCCGCCGAGTGGTGGACCGATACATCGCGTTCCAGGCCGACGCCTTCGAGCGCGCATTCCAGGCCTCTACGACCGCCGCCGGCGTGGAGGCGCTGCTTCGCGGCTACGTTGACGTGGTGACCGACCCTGAGCACGCGCTTGGTTGCCTCGTTGTCAACAACTCGCCCTCTGCTGACGCCGGCGACGCCTTGCGGCAATGGCTCGCTGGGCATCGTGAGGCGCTACGGGTCAGGCTGGAGCAACGGTTTTCCGCGGACCTCGCGAGCGGCAAGCTGCCGGATGATTTCGAGCCGAAGGCGATGGCCCGCTTCGTCGTAACCCTTGCCGGCGGCCTTGCCGTCGAAGCCCAGTCGGGAGCGAAGCGGCAGGACCTCTACGCGATGATCGATTTCGCTTTGAAGGACTTCGCTGACGACCGGCCTAGCAGATGAAACAAAAACCTTATGAATGACGACGACATACGCGAAGTCTTCGCACCTCTCGGACCGGTCTCGATTCGGCGGATGTTCAGCGGAAAGGGCGTGTATTTTCAGGGTGTGATCGTCGCCATCGAGTATGGAGACGAGCTGCGGCTGAAGGCCGACGCGATCAGCGCACCGGAGTTCGAGGCCGCTGGCTCAACGCAGTGGGCCTACGAAGGACATCGGGGAGAGGTGATGATGCCCTATTGGTCCATCCCGCACGACGCCTTCGATAATTCAGACTCGATGGACCGTTGGGTGCGTCTGGCATTCGACGCCGGGCTTCAGGCGCGGGCGCCGAAGAGGGCGGTCCAGCGACGTGCGGCATCAGCCAAACCTCGTCGGGCGTAAGCGCATCTTCGGCGCTGGCTAAAAGAGCAGCAAGGCTATAGGGGGTCCGGTAGCAGCGGAGCCGAAAGTGCATTTCAGACCGATTTTGCTCCACAAAGGTCTAGACCCGGAGAACGTAGGCGTTCCAGAAACCCGAACTGGCCTTAATGGGACGGAGAATGCGTCCTAGGCCGGTATTCTGCTAGGGTTTACCCAAACGGGGCCATGACTGTTTGGAGTGGTTTGCGGACATTGGCAGTGTCCCGAGATCGACGGCTATGCCACCTGCGCTCCGGTCAGCCGCAGCCAGTTGCCGTGGGCGAACCCGGCCCTGGCGTCGTCGTCGAGGCCGCAGCCGTCCAAGAACCGCCGCGCGTCCTGCCCGGCGCGGTACTGGTAGGGGAAGTCAGTGGAGAACAGCAGCCGGTCGGGGCCGACCACCGCCGCGGCACAGCGCAGGTACTCCGGCAGGAACATGCCGCTGGCGGTCACGTACAGGTTGCGCCGCAAGTAGGACGCGATCGGGTGCGCCAGGCCGGACACCCGGTCCATCGCCGCCAGGCGCTCCGCGTAGAAGAGCACCAGCTCGCCCCAGTGGCCCAGGATTACCTGCAGGTCCGGCAGGCGATCGAAGGTGCCGGACAGTATAAGGCGGACGAACTGCACGCCCGCGTCGTAGTGCCAGCCCAGGCCGTAGGCGGCGAAGGCCGCGTCCACTTCCGGCGCGAAGCCCGAGTAGTAGGCATTCCGCACCGCGAGCGCCGGCGTGCGCGGGTGCAGCAGCAACGGCACCCGCAACGCCGCCGCCCGTTCGAGGACGGGCGCGAGGTCCGGGTGATCCAAGTTGCGGTTTCCCATCCGGCCGCACAGCATGGCGCCCTTGAATCCCAGCAAGCGGACGCATCGTTCCAGTTCCGTCGCGGCCGCCTCCGGCATCGCGACTGGCAGTGTAGCGAGCGCCTGGAAGCGAGTGGGGTGCCGGGTCACGACGGCCGCCACGGCATCGTTGGCGCGCTGCGCCAACTCCATGCTTTCCGGCCCGAGGTCGTGCAGGGCCGGCGTCGTCAGGGACAGGACCTGCATGTCGAGCCCGGTTTCGTCCATCAGCGCCAGGCGCTCCTCCGCCAGGTCCAGCAGCCGCCGTCCGACATCGCCGCCGTGGAAGGCGGCGCCTGGGTCACGCGCGCCCAGGCCGGTGGCGTCCCACGCGTCCCGCACGGCCGAGGTGATGAAATGCTCCTCGATGCCGATCAGCCTCATGGTGCGCCTCCTGTGATCTTATGTCCGGCCTGCGGTCCACGAAACGCAGCCCCGGCCCGCCCTGCTGATCCAGCAGCACGTCCACGATCTTCGGGATGCTTTCCTCCACGCCGAACGTCGCCGCCGGACCACCCAGCGCTGTGCGTATCCAGCCCGGCGCCAGCAGCGCCATGGCTCGGGGTTCGCCGGCATGACGGGCGGCGTAGCTGCGCATGTACTGGTTCAGCGCCGCCTTGCTGCCCCGGTAT
>CAXTOB010000615.1:0-3957 GCA_964245505.1 uncultured Acetobacteraceae bacterium
TTAATACCCGGCGGGACGCGATGTTTGCCGGTGAGGGAATTGCGTCGGGCGCCGATGCCTATGTGGGCGGCGCGGACCGGCGCGACCCGCTGATCTCGCCGTTGTATGGCGACTTGGCGGGGTTGCCGCCCCTGCTGGTCCATGTCGGCGCCGACGAGGTGCTGCTGGACGACAGCACGCGCCTGGTGGAGCGTGCACGGGCGGCGGGCGTCGCGGTTGAGTTCAAGGTTTGGCCGGTCGTGCCCCATGCCTGGCAGGTCATGGCCAAGTTCATCCCTGAGGGCCGCCAGTCGCTGGACGCGGCGGGGCGCTTCCTGCTGACCCATTAGGCGCACCGGCGGTGCTGGATGCCGTCCATCACCGGCCGGGCAGCCGGCTAGGTTTGATCGGCTCCGTTACGTCCGGAATGGCTGGGAAGGAACTCTTGCAGCAGCCGATTCACCGCGTCCGGCGCGTCCTGCTGCACCCAGTGCGAAACGCCGGGCAGGCGGTGGATCGACATCTCGCGCACATAGCGTTCCGTGCCCTCCAGGCAGATCAGGTCCAGCGCCACGTCGTCCTCGCCCCAGATGACCATCGTGGGGGTCTCGATGACCCGGGTCAGGTCCGGCATCCCGGGGCCGGGCCGGCGCGCGGCGCGATACCAGTTCAGCATCGCCGTCGCGGCGCCGGGCTCGGCGATCTGCCGGGTATAGATGGCCATCACCTCCGGGGGCAGCGCCAGGCCAGCGAACATACGGCGCACCGCGGCGCCGTTGCCCGCCGCAAGCAGCCGGTCCGGCAGGCCCGGCACCTGGAAGAAGACGGTGTACCAGGAGCGCAGCATTTGCCGGGGATGGCGCAGCGCCGCGCGGAAGCAAAGCGGGTGCGGCACGTTCATGATGACCAGCCGCTCCAGCGGGCGCACCTGCCCGGCGGCAAAGCACCATGCGACCACCGCACCCAGGTCATGGCCGATCAGCACTGTGCTACGGGCACCCGATGCGTCGATCAACGCCGCCACGTCGGCCATCAGGTGAGCGATGGCATAATCATCGACCCGCACGGGCCGGGTGGTGCGGCCAAACCCGCGCTGGTTCACCGCCCATACGCGGTAGCCCATCGCGGCCAGCACCGGCATTTGATGGCGCCAGGAGACCGCGTGCTCCGGAAAGCCGTGCAGGCATAGGGCCAGGCGGTCGCCGGCGCCTTCCTCCAGCACCTCAAACTTCAGGCCGTTCGCTTCAACGGTGATCGTCTGCATTTGCCAGCCCCGTCTTTCCCCGGCCCAGTCAGATACGGGCGGCCAACGCCACGGGTGCATGGTCAGCGGCGCCGTCGGCGGCGGGCACCGGGATGACCCAAGCTACCGCGACGCCAAGCTGTCACGACGCCAAGCTACCACGGCGCCGGGCGCCGCGCCGCAGCGTAGTTCCAGGGCCGCACGTGATCGGTCCGGCAGTCCCAATACTCCTCCGACCCTTCCACGAGCACGTCGTCGCGGGCCGCTTGCGGCGGAGCGAGCTGTTGACGACCTGATGGAGAAACTGTTCAGACGAATCTTTTATGCGCCGAGCGGCACCCAGGCGCCTTCGCGCATGCTGGTGCGGATCGCTTCCAGGGTCAGCGCGGTGTCAACCGACTCTGCCTCCGTCGCGCCGTTCCATTCGGCTGCGCCAAGGCGGACCATGCGGGCGAACGACTCGGCTTCGGCCCGGAACCCGTCGCCGCCGGGCACCTCGATGTGGTCGGACGAGGCGCCGCCCGCCGTGCCCGGCGTCAGGCGCAGGGACAGGGCCTCGCCGGCCGGGGCATGGTTGCTGTAGCTGGTCTCAATGACGCCGCGGTCGCCCACGATCGTCGCCGAGCGGAGCCGGGCGGTGGCCATGCTGGTGAATAGCTGCGCCACTGCGCCGCCTGGGAACTCGATGGTGGCAGCGACTGTGAGGTCCACGCCGCCTGGGGTCATGCGGCCGGTGGCCCATACGCGCGCCGGGCGCTCGCCGACGGCGAGGCGGATCAGGCTCATGGGATAGGTGCCGGCATCCAGCAGCGCGCCGCCGCCGCGGGCGGGATCGAGGCGGATGTTGGCGTCGGGCTTGAGCGGGGAACCGTCTGGAGCGCAGAGCGCGAAGCTGAACGCGGCGGTCACGGCCTGGACGCGCCCGATCGCGCCGGCCTGCAGCATCTCCCGCAGCCGGAGCGTCTGCGGTTGGGACATGTAGGGGTATGCCTCGGCCAGGCACACGCCGTGCTGGCGCGCGGCGGCGAACATGGCGCGCGCCTGCTCAGCACCGACGGCGAGCGGCTTTTCGCATAGTACGTGCTTGCCGGCCTCCAAGGCGCGGATGGTCCACTCGGCGTGCATGTCGTTTGGTAGGGGCACGTAGATGGCGTCGATCCCGGGGTCGCTCAGCAGCGCGTCATAGGAGCCGTGGGTCCGGGGGATGCCCAGCTCGGCCGCGAAGGCCTGCGCCGTTGCGGCCGTGCGGCTGGCGACTGCATCCACCTGCGCCAGGGGCGATCCAGCCAGCCCGCGGGTGAAGGAGCGCGCTATGTTGGCGGCGCCGAGGATGCCGAAGCGGAGGGGCGTGATCTCTGTCATGTCGGGAACTCCAGATTGAAGGGCATCCAGGCGGCGTTTGTCCGGCTGGATGCGACGGCGGCGCCTGCGGCGGCGCGGTGCAGGCTGCCATACTCCGTCCCGGAACGCGGGCGCCAGTGGAGGGGCGGGGCAGCCTAGGTTGGGCTTGGTTCATCCTGGAAACGGCTCCACAGTCCCCAACGTGATCCGGGAGAGGGCATAAACCTGCATGACGCATGGACCGGCGGGCACCGCGGCAGCGCATTTTGACCGGCGTGGTGCGACCTACGATCAGGACGACGTTCACCACCGTGTCGCGTCGCTTCTGGCCGCGGGGGCTGACCTCCGGGCGGGGTTCCAGGTTCTGGACATCGCAACTGGTACGGGCCTTCTGGCCCTTCGGGCGGCACGGCAGGTCGGGCCTGCTGGAGCGGTTGTTGGCGTTGACGTTTCAGCAGGTATGCTGGCGGAGGCGGAGCGGAAGGCCGAGGCGGCAGGTCTCCAGAACCTGTGCTTCGTGCTCGCCGACGCCGAGCGGTTGGATCTGCCGGGCGCAAGCTTCGATGGCGTGTTCTGTTCGTCGGGCCTTGTCCTGATGCGGGACATTCCCCGGGCGCTTCGCCACTGGTTCGATTTCGTCAAGCCAGGCGGCACGATAGCGTTCGATGTGCCTGCGAAGCCATTCGGCATCTCTCAAATGGTTGCCGAGAGCGCAGCCGCACACGATCTCCATCTGCCCTATGCCGACGTCGCGGACACGCCAGCCAAATGCGGCTTGCTCCTGGAGATGGCCGGGTTTGAGGTTTTGGCGGTTAGGACGGAACTCGCGGATGCCGAACCTATCGAGCTGAGCCATGCCATTGCTTTCTATGAAAGCCGGCTGGATCACCCGGCGTGGCGTGCTCTCGGTCAGGCGGAACCGGAAACGCGCGAGGCCATACGGTCTGACTACGTTCGTCGTTTGAGATCAGCGGCCGTTGCCGGATATGTTCCTAACGACACCGCGTTGAACCTCGCATTCGGGCGCAGACCTATTTGATCCCGCGGTGACGGCCGGCGTGGTTGGGCCTGGGGAGACGGCCGAACCCGACCGTGGAACAAAGGCAGCGTTCGTGACGCGACGGCTGGCCCACGGGATGCGGTGCCGGTGGCCGGGGATGGGCTTAAATGGCTGAATAAAAAGTATCTCTAAAAATCGTGTTTCGTCTTTCAGCGTGGGGCGTCTTTCATCCGCGGCGCGTCGTCATTTCGGTGTTGAACTTCTATCAGACGCCCTTCGCTCTGACCGACTCCGTCATTGCGAGAAGCGCAGCGGGCGCGGCGATACAAGGTGGCAGGACAGTTGTGGCGGGCCGGGATTTCCGCCCCCCCAGCGCGGCGCGCCAAGACGGCTT
>CAXTOB010000616.1:0-3956 GCA_964245505.1 uncultured Acetobacteraceae bacterium
CCACTACGGCGTGCGCGAGCACGGCATGGCCGCCTGCCTGAACGGTCTGGCGCTGCACGGCGGCATCCTGCCCTATGCCGGCACCTACCTGGCATTCAGCGACTACATGCGCCCCGCCCTGCGCCTGGCCGCGCTGATGCGCCAGCGCGTCATCATGGTGCTGACCCATGACAGCATCGGCCTGGGCGAGGACGGCCCGACCCACCAGCCGGTCGAGCAGCTTGCCAGCCTGCGCGCCATCCCCGGCGTCAACGTCATGCGCCCGGCCGATGCGCTGGAAACGGTCGAGTGCTGGGAACTCGCCCTCCGCCGCAACGACGGCCCCACCTTGCTGGCCCTATCCCGCCAGCCCGTCCCGGCGCTGCGTACCGACGCCGGCGAAAACCGCAGCGCCCGCGGCGGCTACGTGCTGCAGGACGCCGACGGCCCCCGCCAGGCCACCCTGATCGCCACGGGCTCGGAGGTCGCGGTGGCCATGGACGCAAGACGCATGCTGGCCGAGGCCGGCATCGCCGCCGCCGTCGTATCGCTGCCCTGCTGGCAGCTCTTCGGCCAGCAGGCCCCGGAATACCGCGCCGCCGTGCTGGGCACCGCCCCACGCTGGGGGATCGAGGCCGCCTGCGGCTTCGGCTGGGAGCGCTGGCTGGGCGACGGCGGAACCTTCATCGGCATGGACGGCTTCGGCGCCAGCGCGCCCGGCGAGCACCTGTTCAGGCACTTCGGCATCACGCCGGAGGCCATCACCACGGCCGTCAAGCGGCGGCTGGCACCCCAAGAGGAAGACCCAAATGGCCGTTAAGGTCGCGATCAACGGATTCGGGCGTATCGGCCGCCTGGTGCTGCGCGCCATCATCGAGAGCGGGCGCACCGACGTGGAGCCCGTCGCCATCAATGATCTCGGCAGCGTTGACGACAACGCCCACCTGTTCCGCTTCGATAGCGTCCATGGCCGCTTCCCCGGCTCGGTGGAGGTGAGCGGCCAATCCATCACCATCCACCACAATGGCCGCACCTACGGCCCCATCACCGTGAGCGCCGAGCGCGACCCGTCCAAGGTGCCCTACCAAGGCGTGGACGTCGCCATGGAGTGCACCGGGCGCTTCACCACCAAGCAGGCGGCGTCCGCCCTCATCACCGGCGCCGGCGCCCGCAAGGTGCTCATCAGTGCCCCGGCGGACGGCGTGGACGCGACGGTCGTCTATGGCGTGAACCAGGACGTCATCACCAAGGAGATGACCGTCATCTCCAACGCCTCATGCACGACCAACTGCCTGGTGCCGATGGTGAAGGTGATGCACGACAATTTCGGCCTGCTGCGCGGCTACATGCTGACCATCCATGCTTACACCGGTGACCAGAACACGGTGGATACTCTGCACAAGGACCTGCATCGCGCCCGCGGCGCCGCGGTCAACTCCATCCCCACCAGCACCGGCGCCGCCAAGGCCGTGGGGCTGGTGATGCCTGAGCTGAAGGGCAAGCTGGACGGCACGTCCATCCGTGTGCCTGTGCCGAACGTGAGCCTCGTGAGCCTCGACATGAACCTGCGCGACAAGGCCACCGTGCAGCAGATCAATGATGCCATGAAGGCGGCGTCCACCGGCGCCATGAAGGGCATCATGGATTACAACACCCATAAGCTCGTCAGCTCCGACTTCAACCACCAGTCGGCAAGCTGCACCTTCGACGCCACGCAGACCGCGGTGGTGGACGGGGAGATGGCCCGCATCATGGGCTGGTATGACAACGAGTGGGGCTTCAGCAACCGCATGGCCGACACCGCCGCCCTATTCGGAGCGATGTGATGGCCGCAGCCACCCTGGACGGCGTGGACGTGAAGGGGAAACGCGTGCTGCTGCGCGCCGACCTGAACGTCCCCGTGCGCGACGGCCGCATCACCGACCTGACCCGCATCCAGCGCCTGTCCCCCACCATACGCGAGCTGTCCGACGCCGGCGCCCGCGTGATCGTCTGCAGCCACTTCGACCGGCCCAAGGGCAAGCCGGTCGAAAGCATGTCGCTGCGCCCGATGGCCGCAGCCCTCGGGGAAGTCTTGGGCCACCCCGTCGCCTTCGCCGCCGACACGGTCGGCCCGGCGGCGCAGGCGGCGGTTGCGGCCCTGGCCGATGGCGGCGTCCTGGTGCTGGAGAACACCCGCTTCCATCCGGGCGAGGAGGATAATCACCCGGAGTTCGTCACTGCCCTGGCGTCGCTGGCGGACCTGTATGTCAACGACGCCTTCTCCGCCGCGCATCGCGCCCATGCCAGCACCGAGGGCGTGGCCGGTCACCTGCCCGCCCATGCCGGGCGCATGATGCAGGCGGAGCTGGACGCGCTGGACGCCGCCCTCGGCAACCCGCAGCGCCCGGTGATGGCGATCGTCGGCGGCAGCAAGGTCTCGACCAAGCTGGAGCTGCTGGGCAACCTGACCCGCCGGGTGGACGTGCTGGTGATCGGCGGCGCGATGGCCAACACCTTCCTGGCCGCGAACGGCACGGACGTAGGCCGCAGCCTGCAGGAAACCGAGATGCACGCCACCGCGCGGGAGATCATGGAGGAGGCGAACCGCGCCGGCTGCACCATCCTGCTGCCGAGCGACGCGGTGGTGGCGCGCGAGTTCCGCGCCGGAGCGGCGACGGAGACGGTGTCCATCGACGCCATCCCCGCCGACGCCATGATGCTGGACGTCGGCCCCAACACCGTCCAGGCCCTGCGCGACCGGCTGCCGGACATGCGGACGGTCGTCTGGAATGGCCCGCTCGGCGCCTTTGAGACCCCGCCGTTCGACGCCGCCACGGTAGCGCTGGCGCAGACTGTGGCCGACATGACGGAGCAGGGATCGTTGCTAAGCGTGGCCGGCGGCGGCGATACGGTGTCCGCGCTGCGCCATGCCGGCGTCCTGGACCGCCTGACCTACGTCAGCACCGCCGGCGGCGCCTTCCTGGAATGGCTGGAGGGCAAGATCCTCCCTGGCGTCGCCGCATTGGATCGGGGGTAGCCATCGCCTCCGTCCCGCAACGGCCCACGCCGTCCCCGGTCCTCCGCCCGCATCGGGCGAGGGGAGGGCGGGTCGAACTAGCCCTGCTGCTTGCGCTGCTGCCGGGCTGCACACTGATAGACCAGAACACTTTCCGCCCCGGTGCCAGCGCCGCTCCGGTGATCCCTCCCGCACCACCCGCGCCGGTGTCGGCCACAGCCTACCCTGGCCCGCCGCCACTGCTGATCCTGCCTGCGGGCCAGCCCGGCACGGAGGCGATCCGCTCCGCCGTCACCGCCGCCCGCGCCCGCAAGCCCGACGTGGAGTTCGACGTGATCGCCATCCTGCCCGGCACTCCCACGGACGAAGCCGCCCGCACCGCCACCTTCAGTGCTGCCGATGTCGCACGCCGAATCGTGGCGCAAGGCGTCCCGCAATCCCGCGTCCGCGTGCTGGCCCGGCCGGAGCCGGCGGCGACGGTCGGGGACATTAGGATTTATGTGCGTTGAGCTTAAGCCGGCTTCCTGGCGCCAAGCTGACCACTTGTTTCCAGCCTTCCGGTGGACGGATGGTATTCGCCTTTGGCGTGACGCCACTTCTACCGGGTGCAGCCTACACATACAGTATAGGCCACCCGCTTAATGGTGGCCTGATCCTTTGGGCGTTATTTTATGGGTTTGTCACTTATCCCGTGGCGTTCGTCGTTGGTGTGCCGCTCGTGACCTGTATGCGGAACTGGCCGCGGCCAAGGCTGGTATGGACGGTGCTCGCTGGCAGCGTCCTCGGTGCGGCATTGGCGCTGCTGCAAATCGGTAGTGCCAGGTCATCCCTCTATTGGCGGGGCATGGGCATCTCCGCACTTTGGGGCAGCCTCATCGGTGCGGCGTGTTGGCTGGCTGTCGTCCCTGGCTCTTACCGACGGGTTGACGAAGCGGAAACGTGACGCCTCGCCGCCCGCCTGATACCCCCTACCCCATGC
>CAXTOB010000617.1:0-3936 GCA_964245505.1 uncultured Acetobacteraceae bacterium
ACCTGCGCCCGCCCAGTGCCCGGCACCATGCGGTCCAACGCCGGCGTCACCCGCAGCTCCGCCCCAGGCGCCAGCGGCCCGCCCGCCACCACCGTCAGCAGCGGACGCGCCGGCCGCACCAGGATCGCCACCTCCCGCTGCAGCGTAAACCCACCAGGCCCGCTAACGGCCAGGTGGATCACCCCACGCCCAGCCCCCGTACCGCGTATCACCACGTTACGCACGGCCTGAGCGCCCGGCGCCAGCGTCGCCGACAGCCGTGCGTCGCCCAACAGCGCCAGCGGTCCCTCGACCGAAACCGTCGCCGCCGCCTCCCCCGCCGGCAGGTCCAGGTTGTTGAACAGCACCGCCATGCGCGCCTCGTCCCCCGGTGCCAGGAAGCGCGGCAGCAGCGGCTCAGCGATCAGCGGGTCGCGCACATACATATCCGCGGCCGCCGAGCCGATCTTGCTGCCCTGCCACGCCACCGCCATCAGCCGCACCTGGCCGTTGAAGTCCGGCAAGTCCAGCGACACCTGCGCCACCCCGTCCGCCCCGGCCTGCACCGGCGGCGTGAACAGCGCCACGATCTTCTGCGGTATCTCCGGCAGGGCGCTATTACCCTCGTCGCCGCCCTGGTGCAGCACCGTCGCGTCGCCCTCCGCCGGCGGGATCAGCCGCCCCCAATCATCGCGTATGTCCAGCCCAAGCCGGCGGCGCCCCAGGAAATGCGCCACAGGATCGGGAGACGTGAAGCCAGTCAGCCGCAGGATGCCCTCATCCACCGCCGCAACGCTCACCCATGCCCCCGGCGCAGTCGTCACCGGCACCGTCGCCCGGGCGCGCGGCAGTGTCTTGTCCGGCGCGGCGATAGCCAGCTTCAGGGTACGCGCCGCCGGGTCAATGCCGACCCACGCCAGGCCGATGGCCCGCGTCGGCCGGCTGTTATCGCCACCGCGGAACACGTGCACCGTGACGTAGGCCCCCGGCCCCCAAGCCGCATCCACCGGCACATCCAGATCCGTGCCGCCAGCCGCGATGTCCACCTGGCGCATATCATGCACCCGGTTGGTCGCCATCAGCACCGTCGCATGCCCGGCGAACGGAGACACCACATGCACCCGCGCCGAGCCGCCCGCGGGATAGCTGCGCTTATCTGTGGACACGTCCACCTTGTCCGGCGTGTCCGGGCTGGTGCTCGCAAGCCAGCCCGAGCGGAAGCGCACGCTGCTCATCGCCAGCCCAGCCCGCTCCGCAACCTCCAGCCGGTAACGCCCGAACGGGAGGCGCTTGGCGTAATGCAGCGTGCCGCTTGGCGGGACTGTCACATCCGACGCCTCGATCACTTCGTCTTTATAGACGGTCTCGTAGCGCGCCAGCGACCCGTGGATGACCATGCGCCAATCCGGACGCTCCCGCACGAGGCGCAGCCGCGCCGGCACCGCCACCCGCTGCCCAACCGGGGACACCGCCGCCACGTCGAACCCGGCCTCGGTATCAGCATCCACCGAACCGTCGAAGCCCGGCTTGATCCCGATCAGCGTGCCCGCCGCCCGCAGGGGGATGCTGGCATGCGCGTGCGCGGCCCGGCCGGAGGGATCGTCCACCGACACGTCCACCTCCGCCCGCACCGGCCGGGTGCTGTCCGGCGCCGTCTTCACCAGAAGCTGCAGGGTCGAGCGGCCCTGGGCGTCGGTATCCGCCATCTCGATGTCTTGGCTTTCTGGCGCGAACTCCTCGCCGTCCACGCCGATCTGGTATCCCGCCAGGGCCGCAGGCGGGGTCGGGTCCGCCACCAGCCGCATCGTCGCCTTGCCCGTCAGGCCCGCGGCCGGGGCGCCATACAGGAACCGCGCCGTCACCGGCAGCGGATACGCCTGGCCCGGCACGATGTCCCCGGCCGGCGCAACCTCCACCGCCATCCTATCCGGCACAAAGGCGTCCACGCGGAAGCTGGTCGTACCGATCGGCGGCAGCGCCGGGTCGGCCAGCAGCTCCGCCGTCCAGGTCCCTGCCGGGGCGGAGGACGACAGCGTCACCGGCAGGTGGATCGCCGCATCCGCCCCGCGCGGCGGCACGGTGTCGAGGAAGGTCTGCCCGTTCGGCCGCTTGATCCGGACATGCGCCGGCACGTCGGCAGGCTCACCGGCGGCATCGCGGAGCAGCGCCATCAACTGCACGGTCTCGCCGGGCCGGTAGATGCCGCGGTCCGTCCAGGCGAAGGCGTCCAGCGGGCCGGGGTCCGGCGCCCCCTCCACCCCGCGGTCCGACAGGTCGAATGCGGCGGACGTCAGGTCCAGCGCCACGAAGTCGCCGCCCAGCACGCCGTGCAGGGCGGCCCGGTGCCGCGCAGCAGGGGCGCCGCGAACCGCGCAACCCCCTGCGCATCCGTCGTCGCCACCGCCAGCACATCGTTGCTGCGCGCCAGCAGGCTGAGCGCCACGCCCGCCCGCGGCAGCGCATCGCCAAAGCTACGCACCTGCACCGTCAGCCCGTCCGTCCCCCGCCAGACCGTCGGCGCCAGGTCGGTGCGGATCACCACCTGCACCGCCCCCTCTGAGTTGTCCGGCGCCCCGTCCCCCGGCGTCGCCTGCACCAGGTAGGCCCCGGCCTCCGTGAACACGTCCGGCAGAGGCAGGGCAGTCCGGACGACCTGGTTCGTCTGCTGATGCGGGATGTCGGCCCGGCCCTCCCAGACGATCTTGCCGTTGTCCTGCTGCCCGGTGAAGTCATACGGCTCGACCGCCGTCCCCAGCGCCGTCTCGCGGGTCCAGGGCACCAGGTTACGCTCGGTCAGGCGCAGCACCCGCAGCTTGACCGCCGCCAGGTTCACCGTCGCCAGGCTCACCCGCGGCGCCTGGCCGCGCGGCAGCAGGAACAGGCGGCTGTCGAAGATGATGCGCGGCTGCCGGTTCGGCATCACCACCTGCAGCACCGTCTCCTTGTTGAGGGCGATGCCGTCCTCGCCGGGCATCCCGGCCCGCAGCGTCACCTGCGTGGTGGCGCCCAGGGTCAGGCCGGCAATGCAGATCGCGTCGCCCTCCCGCGTTACGGCGGCGCCGGGCTGCGGCGGTGCCAGCCGCAGCCAATCCGCGGGCACGAAGTCGCTGCGGCGGACCGGAGCCGTCGTGAACTCGATGCAGGCAGTCGGCGGATCAGCCTCCGCTTCCGTCCGCACGCGGCGGACCTGGATCCCGGCGGCCCGTCGCGCGTCGGCCAGTTGCCGCTTATAGCCGGCGTCGTCCGGCGCCCGCTCCAGCACCGCCTCCAGCGCTCCGATTGAAACCTCCGGGTGATCCGCCACCCGCATGGCCTCGGCGATCACCAGCAGCGACGGTATCTCCCCTGTCCCAGCCTCTGCGAACTTGAACGCCTGCCAGGCCGCCTGCGCCGCCCGCGGCGCATCCGGCGGAACCCGGCGGAGCTGGGCGCGGGCCAGGGCCAACCACGTCTCGCTCTTTGCGTCGGTGCCCGCCAGCCGTGCTTCGAGCGCAGCGGCCACCCCGGGCCAATCGTTGCGCCGGCCCGCATCGGCGGCGCGCTGGTCCGCCAGCCGGGCCGCCTGCGGCGTTATTCCGGCGGGGCTGCGAGCGTGCAGTGCCGCCGCGTAGGCCGTGCTGTCGCGGTCCAGGCCAGGCGCCTGGAACTCCTCTGCCGCAGCTGGGTCAATCAGCGTCAGCAAAAACAGCAGAACCGGCAGCAGGTGGCGCATGATGGCCTCTCAGAAGCGTGACTCGCCCAATGTAGCCAGGAGCAGCGAGCCGTTACCAGGCCGGAGATACGCCAGACCGATACTGTAGCAAATCTGACCAAATACGGACCAATTGCCTGTTTCTAGGGCTACTGACCTGTCAGTGCGGATCAGACCCGGTCTTCGTAGGGTGGCATACTGCTTGCGTAATTCGGCCAACCCCGCATGAACGGACCACCAATGCCTCCGCCACCCAGCCACGCCCC
>CAXTOB010000618.1:0-3930 GCA_964245505.1 uncultured Acetobacteraceae bacterium
GCTCTCAAGCTCCCAACAGAAGGAGCAAGCCCCGCCAAACTCCCAGCCGCCTAAGCCGCCTGCGCCCGCCAGACAACTGCCCCCCGGATATGCCGTGCCAACTCCACCGCCGCAGGCCGGGCATCCCGAGGCAAATGCAGGTTCACCGCAAATGGCGGCAACCCCGGCAGCCCCGCCTCGACCGGCAAAACCTCAAGGTCCCAAGGCGCCGTAAACTCCAGCCAAGCCGTCACCGCAAGATCAGCCCGTACGGTCGCCGTCGTAGCCTCGATGCTGCCGCTCTCGAACACCGTCCTCCACGCCCTGCCATCCCCCTGCAGCGCGTCCAGCACCACCGGACGGAACGCACAGGTGTCGGCCACCATCGACACCGGCAACGGCTGCTTGAGGTAGGCGCGCCCACCCCTGGCGCCGACCCAGACCAGCCGCCCGACACACAGGCATTCCCCATCCGACGACCCAACCGGCTCCTCGATCAAGGCAAGGTCAACATCGCCCCGAGCCAGCGCCGCCGCCAGACCCGGCGAAGAGGCGCACGTCAGGGACACCTCCACCTGCGGGCAAGCCTCGGCATAACTCTTCAGGATCGGGGCCAGGCAGCTTCCCACGAGGTCATAGGGACCGCCCAGCCGTACCTTGCCCTCCACCGCGCGCCCGGTCATTTCCACCCATAGATCGTCATTCAAGCCAACCAAGCGGCGAGCCTTCCCCAGCAGGCGCTCCCCGGACGGGGTCATCCGCAGGCCGCGCCGGTCCCGCTCGAACAGGGCTGCGCCGAACAGGTCCTCCAGCCGCCTGACCTGCTGGCTGACCGCGCCCTGGGTCAAATGGAGCGTATTCGCCGCCGCAGTCATGCTCGCGCGGTCCGCCACGGCCACAAACGTTCGCAGAAGCGCCAAATCCAGGTTGCGTGCCATCGGCAGCATTATGACCGCTAATCCTGGCTATTGCTAACATTCGATATCCTAATGCCTGCAAACCAGCCTAATCCTGCCGTCCGTCATGCAGGAGGCTTGATTGTCGTCCGAAGGGTTCTGGCCGCTTGCCGTCTTTGCAGTGGTGTCCACCATAACACCCGGCGGCGCCACGACGCTTGCAACGGCATCGGGCGCCCATTTCGGCTTCCGCCGCTCCGTGCCGCTGATGGCTGGCATCGCCATAGGCCTCGCATCCATGGCCGCCGCCGCAGCAGCCGGCCTGGCCGGCGTCCTGCTGACAGCACCTTCGCTGCAAGTCGCGATGAAGGCGGCCGGCTCGATCTACCTGGTCTGGCTGGCCCTGAAGATCGCCCGCAGCGGCCCGCCGCACCTACGGACCGGTCTGACCCGGCCGACAAGCTTCATCGCAGGCGCCTGGATGCTATGGCACAACCCCAAGGGCTGGGCCATGACCTTCGGCGCCGCCGCCTCCTTCGCAGCGCTCGCAACCGGACCCGCGGAACTCGCAGCCCTGCTTGGCCTAACGTTCGGGGTGGCTGCGGCAGCCTCCCTATCGCTCTGGTGCATGGCGGGGCACCTGCTGGCGCGCCTGCTGCGGACGGATAAGCAGTGGCGGGCACTGAACGCGGCGCTGAGCATCCTGCTCATGGCTTCAATCCTGCCGATGTGGCTGTAATACCAACGGCCCATCGTACTGACCTTTACGCGGCCAAGCCGTCGTTGCGTGCCGCTTGCGGCGCGGCAAACCATGGCCGCCAACACGGCCCTTGTCTGCCCCGTCGCAGCGCTCCTCGCAATGACAGAAACGGCCAGAGCGGAGGATGGTTGGTAATCATAGGCGAAAACCTGCCCCTACCCCGTCCCAGCCCCTACCGCAACGGCGGCGCAAACTGCAGCCCGCCCTTGGTCCAAAGCGCATTTGGCCCCCGCGCCAGCCCAATCGGCGTAATCGACCGCTCCCACATGTCGCCGTAGTTGCCGACCTGCTTCACCGCGTTATACGCCCACTTGTTATCCAGCCCGAGCGCCTGCCCCAGGTCGCCATCCCGCCCCAGCAGACGCCTCACATCCGGGTTGGCGCTATCGGCAAAGCTATCCACATTGGCCTGGGCAACCCCCAGGTTCTCCGCCGAGACCTGGGCGTAGTGGACCCAGCGCACAACGTCATACCACTTATCGTCGCCCTTACGGACCATGCTGCCCGACGGACCCGTCCCAATAGGCTCCGGCAGGATCGTCAGCTCCCCCGCCCGAGCCCCCTGGGCATAGCGGAACCCGGCAAGCTGCGAGCTATCGGTCGTAAACGCGTCACATCGTCCCGACAGGAACGCCTGCTGTATCTCGTTCACCCCGCCGATCTGCACCGGCGTAAAGCTGATCTTATGGGTGCGCCCCCAGTCCGCCAGGTCCAGCTCGGTAGTGGTGCCCGGCCTGACGCAGATCGAGGCGTCCTTCAGCTCCGTCGCATGCTTCACCCCGCTGGCGGTCTTCACGATCAGGCTGGTGCCATCCCAGAAGTTGGTTGCCGCGAACAGCAAACCCAGGCTGGCCTCCCGCGTCAGCGACCAGCCAGTGTTGCGGATCAAGACGTCCACCTCGCCCGATTGCAGCGCAGTGAACCGGTTCTGCGCCGTCAGCGGCACGAACCGCACCTTGCCGGCATCCCCCAGCACCGCCGCCGCAATCGCCCGGCAGCTATCGGCGTCCAGCCCCTGCATCACCCCCTTGCTGTCCGGCAATGAGAACCCGGTGATCTCGCCCGACGTGCCGCACAGCAGGTATCCGCGCCCGCGCACGGCATCGAGCGTCGCCGACCCGCTCCCCTGCGCCAACGCCGGCGCTGGCATCCCCAAGCCTGCCGTCCCCAGGCACGCCAGTGCAATCATCCTCCCGATCCGCCCCATACCGCATTCCCCTCTGCCGGAAACCGGGCGTAGCATGGCCTGGATCACTAGGGGATGCACGGGTATGCCGCACTTGCTGGACGCCACCGAGGCCGACGCGGACCTCCCTCGCCGCACCGGCGTCGTGGTCATCGGCGCCGGGATCATCGGCATCAGCACCGCGCTCACCCTGGCGGAACGCGGCGTCGCCGTCACCGTGCTGGAAAAAGGCCGGATCGGCGCGGAGCAGAGCAGCCGCAACTGGGGCTGGTGCCGCACCACCGGGCGCGACCTGGCCGAGGTGCCGCTGGCCGTCGAGAGCGTACGCATGTGGGAAGCCATGGCCGCACGCATCGGCGCCGAAGTCGGCTTCCGCCGCTCCGGCGTTGCCTACGTCGCAGAATCCGCCCGCGACCTGCAGGGCCGGCACCCGCCTCCTGGACGCGGACGAAACCGCGGCCCTGCTGCCCGGCGCCGGCCGCCGCTTCCACGGCGCGCTCTACACCCCCAGCGACGGCAAAGCCGAACCGCAGCACGCCGTCCCCGCAATGGCCGCCGCCGCCCGCCGCCAGGGTGCCGTGATCCTAGAGAACTGTGCCGCCCGAGGCCTCGACCTACAGGCCGGCCGGGTCGCCGGCGTCGTGACCGAGCATGGCCGCATCGCCTGCGACTCCGTCGTGCTGGCCGGCGGCGCCTGGTCACGTCTGTTCTGCGGCAACCAGGGCGTCGGCTTCCCGCAATTGAAGGTGCTGGGCTCCGTCCTCCGCACGGCGCCGATGGACGGCCCTGAAATGTCCGTCGGCGGCCACGACTGGTCCTTCAGGCGCCGCCGCGACGGCGGCTACACCATCGCCCAGCGCAACAACATGCTAACCCCCATCGTCCCCGACAGCTTCCGCCTGCTGCCGCAATTCGGCCGCTCCTTCCTGCAAAACCGGCGCGAGCTGAAACTCCGGCTGGACAGCCGCTTCCTCCAGGAATGGCGCACCCCCCGCCGCTGGTCGCTGGACCAGCCCTCCCCATTCGAGGCCGTGCGCGTGCTCGACCCCACCCCAAGCGACGCCATCCTAGCCTTCGCCCGGCGCAAATTGGTCCAAGCCTTCCCGGCC
>CAXTOB010000619.1:0-3924 GCA_964245505.1 uncultured Acetobacteraceae bacterium
GGGCGGTCCAGGCGCAGGCGCCGGCACTGCGGCTGACGCTCGATCCGATCGAGTTCCGCGGCTTCCGCTACCATACCGGCGTTTGCGTCACGGTGTTCGCGCCGGGTCGCCGCGAGGAGCTGGGCCGCGGCGGACGCTACGTGTCCGGGGAGGCGGAGCCGGCGACCGGCCTGACCCTATACCCGGACGCGCTGCTGCGCGCCTTGCCGCCGGCGCCGACCCGGCATCGCGCGTTCCTCCCGTGGGGTACTCCAGCCGGGGATGCCGTGCTGTTGCGCGCCGGCGGCTACGCAACGATCCCCGCCTTGTCCGACCTATCCGACCCGGCGGCTGAGGCTCGGCGTCTCGGCTGCACCCACATCCTGCGGAACGGCGCTGCCGTGCTGCTCACCAAGGAGAACTAGATGCCCAACGTCGCCGTAATCGGTGCCCAATGGGGCGACGAGGGAAAAGGCAAGGTGGTGGACTGGCTCGCCAGCCGGGCCGACATCGTGGTGCGGTTCCAGGGCGGGCACAACGCCGGGCACACGCTGGTTGTTGGCAACCAGACCTATCGCCTGTCCTTGCTGCCGAGCGGCCTGGTGCGGGGCAAGCTGGGCATCATCGGCAACGGCGTGGTGGTTGACCTCGAGGCGCTGCTGGCAGAGATGGACCGGGTTCGTGCCCAAGGTCTGAACGTCGGCCCGGACAACCTGCGCATTGCCGAAAACGCCGCACTGATCCTGCCGGTGCACGGCGCCCTCGACCGGGCGCGGGAGGTTGCGCGCGGCGACCGCAAGATCGGCACCACGGGGCGTGGCATCGGACCGGCCTATGAGGACAAGGTTGCCCGCCGGGCCATACGCGCCTGCGACTTGGCGGAGCCGGAGGTGCTTGCGGATAAGCTGGACGAGTTGCTACTGCATCACAATACGCTGCTGACCGGCCTGGGTGCGCCTTCGTTCGAGAAGCAGGCGCTGCTGGATCTGCTGCTTGGCCTTGCACCGCGGATACTGCCGCATGTCGAGCCTGTGTGGGAGCGGCTCGAAACTGCCCGCAAGGCTGGCAGCCGCATCCTGTTCGAGGGCGCTCAGGCCGTCATGCTGGATGTGGACCATGGAACCTATCCCTTCGTGACCAGCAGCAACACGATTGCAGCTACGGCCGCCGCCGGGTCGGGCGTCGGACCGGCGCAGGTCGGGATGGTGCTGGGAATTGCCAAGGCCTACACGACACGCGTCGGTTCAGGCCCGTTCCCAACCGAGCTGCACGACGATACCGGCAAGATGCTGGGTACCCGAGGGCACGAATTTGGCACCGTTACGGGGCGTCCGCGGCGATGCGGCTGGTTCGATGCGGCGCTGGTGCGTCAAGCCTGCAAGGTCGGCGGCATCCAGGGCTTGGCACTGACCAAGCTGGATGTGCTGGACGGGATGACGGAACTGCAGATCGGCGTGGGTTATGAGATTGGCGGCCAGCGCTATCAGCATTTGCCGGCGGGACAGGCAGCACAGGCCGCAGCAGTGCCGGTGTATGAGGGTATTGAGGGCTGGTCCGGCAGTACGCGCGGTGCCCGGCGCTGGGCTGATTTGCCGGCTCAGGCGATCAAGTATGTACGTCGGATCGAGGAATTGGTGGAGGTGCCTGTCACCTTGCTGTCCACCAGCCCCGAACGGGACGACACGATCCTGATGCGGGATCCGTTCGAGGGGTGATACTTACTTTGGCCGCCGACTTACCGGAGACGGACAACGGCTTGGGCTGCCCGATCGAAAGTAGAGCTTTTACAATAAGTCAGTAGGGTTAGGGGAGGGCAGTAGAGGCCTGCCCCCTCATCCCGACCCTCTCCCAAAAGGCGAGGAAGACGAACTAGGCTGCTTGGGCCATACGGCGTTCCGCAACCTGGGTCTTCATTGCCTTCTGCAGCTTCTCGAAAGCGCGGACCTCGATCTGTCGCACCCGCTCCCGGCTGATGTTGTACTGCTGGGACAAATCCTCCAGCGTCGTCGGATTATCCTTCAGCCGGCGCTCGATCAGGATATGCCGTTCCCGCTCGTTCAGCGTCTTGAGGGCACTGCTCAGTAGTGCCTTGCGGCCCGTAAGCTCCTCCCGGTCGGCCAACTCGACTTCCTGGCTGGCGCTCTCGTCCACCAGCCAATCCTGCCACTCACCCTCGCTGTCAGCGCGGACGGGAGCATTCAGGCTGTTGTCAGGAGCCGCTAGCCGGCGGTTCATGCTAACAACATCCTGCTCAGGGACCGCCAGCATACGGGCAATCTTCGCCACCTGATCCGGCTTTAGGTCGCCGTCCTCAATGGCCTGCATCTGGCCTTTTAGCCGCCGCAGGTTGAAGAACAGCTTCTTCTGCGCGGCAGTCGTGCCCATCTTCACCAGTGACCAACTATGCAGGATATACTCCTGGATTGCGGCCCTGATCCACCACATCGCATAGGTTGCAAGCCGGAAGCCACGATCGGGATCGAAGCGCTTGACAGCCTGCATCATGCCAACGTTGCCCTCGCTGATCAACTCACCAACCGGTAGGCCGTATCCGCGATAACCCATGGCGATCTTTGCCACCAGACGCAAATGGGACGTGACGAGCTTATGCGCCGCATCCATATCCTCGTTGTCCCGCCACTGGCGCGACAGTGCTAGCTCCTCCTCGGGGGCGAGCATTGGGAATTTGCGGATCTCTTGTAAGTAGCGGGATAGGTTGCCCTCTGGGGCAACATTAATAATGGCAGCAGCCATGAATTCGGCCTCACTCGTCTGTTGACGATCTGTAACCCTATACGGCGATACAGGCGGGTCAGTTGCGACGGAACAGGAAGCAAGCGCGACGGAAGCTATCACGTCCCAGCGACCACCCCGAAGCGGCGGGACACTGGACTAGCTCTGGCGCAACACGCCCGCTGCGCCAATCCCAGCTTTATACAGGACCAGTCAGGTCCTGTCAAAAAGAATAAACCGACGTGTTCCCTATCCGTCCAGTGCCGCGACCAGGGCTGCCATGTCCTGAGGCATCGGCCGTTCGAACGACAGGATGGCGCCGGTACGCGGGTGTGCGAAACCGAGCCTGGCCGCGTGCAGCGCCTGACGTGGAAAGTCCAGCAGGGCCGCGCGCACCGATGGAACCAGTGCCTTGGATGCCGCGGGAACCCGACGGAGATAGACGGGGTCACCGACGAGCGGGTGGCCGATGCTCGCCATGTGCACCCTGATCTGGTGCGTGCGCCCGGTCGCCAGCACGCACTCCACCAGGGCCGCCGCGGTGGCCCAGCTTCGCAGGGTGCGGTATCGCGTCAGCGCCGCCTTGCCGCCGCGCGCGACCAGCGCCATGCGCTTACGGTCGCGCGGGTCGCGGCCGATGGCGCCCTCGACCTCCCCGGTCGCGGTAGCCGGGACGCTCCAAACCAGTCCGAGGTAGGCGCGGTCCAGGTCGCGCGCTGCGAAGGCGGCGGACAGGCGGGCCAGTGCTTCCTCCGTCTTGGCGACCACCATGACGCCGCTGGTGTCCTTGTCCAGGCGGTGGACGATGCCGGGCCGCCGCTCGCCGCCGATCCCGGGCAGGCTGTCGCCGCAATGCGCGAGCAAGGCGTTCACGAGCGTGCCGTCCTCGTTGCCCGGCGCGGGATGCACCACCAGCCCTGCTGGCTTGTCGAGCACCAGGAGGTCGCCATCCTCATACAGGATTGGGAATGGGATGCTTTGGGCCTGCGGAGATGCAGATACCAGGGCAGGGCGTGCCACAGTGAAGGTGGAGCCGGGAAGGACGGCCTCGGCCGGGTTACGCAGGGCAGCACCGTTGCGCAGCACGGCGCCGCCCTGCATCAAGGTCTTGACGCGGGTGCGCGACAGGGTGCCGATGGCGTCCGCCAGGAACCGGTCGGTGCGCTGCCCGGCGGCGTCCGGCCCTGCCACGACCTCGATCGGGTCCGGTAC
>CAXTOB010000620.1:0-3913 GCA_964245505.1 uncultured Acetobacteraceae bacterium
CCTACGGGCGCGCGTAGGGCACTTATGAGGCTGGTGGAGGCGGCGGGTGCGCCGGATGGGAGCGTGCCGGTCGCGGCGATGGACTCGATCCAGCCCTCCACAGCGCCGATGCAGGCGAGGAGCGCGTCCATCGCCGGCCGGCCTGCGGTGATCTGGCCGGTGCGCAGCGCGCCCAACAGGTCCTCGGCGGCGTGCAGGGCGTCGCCCATCGGGGCGAAATCGAACAGTCCGGTCGAGCCCTTCAGCGTGTGGACGGCGCGGAAGACGCTGTCGAGACGGGCGGCGTCGCCGGGTGCGCGTTCCAGGGCCAGGAGGTCGCCGGCCGCGACCTGGACGAGTTCGCGCCCTTCTTCGATGAAGTAGCCGATCAGGTCATCGCTCACCGTGGAATACTCGGCAGCGGGCGCTGGTAAACGATCGCGTCTTCGAACCAGCGCATCTCGAAGCGGCCGGAGATGCGCGACATCGATTCCGTGTGGCCGAGGCAGATGAAGCCGCCCGGCGTGAGGGCGTCGAACAGGTTGTGCGAGGCGTCTAGGCGCGAGGCGTCGTCGAAGTAGATCAGCACGTTGCGGCAGAGGATGACGTCGAACCGGCCCTGCCGCGCCATGGTGGCGGCATCAATGAGGTTGGCGGCGGTGAACCGGACGGATTCGCGGAGGTCGCGGATGATGCGGTAGCGGCTGCCGGCAAACGATTCGAAGTAGCGCGAGCGGATGCCGGCGGGCAGACGGGCGAGGGCGCGCTCGCCGTAGATCCCCGCATCGGCGGCGGCGAGTGCGCGGGTGTCTATGTCGGAGCCGACGATCTCGATGTTGTAGGCGTCCACCAATGGCCAGTTCTCCAGCAGCCAGAGCGCCACGGAGTACGGCTCCTCGCCGGTCGAGCACGGCACGGACCAGATGCGGACGAGGTCGCCGGGGCCGCGGCGGGCGATGATCTCGGGTAATATCTCCTGGGATAGGCAGCGCAGCTGCTGTTCTTCGCGGTAAAAGTAGGTTTCGTTGACCGTGAAGCTGTTGATCAGCGCCTCGGCTTCGGATGCTTCGGTCAGCAGGGTTGCCATGTAGGAGGCGAACGACCGGGCTTTGACGCTCTCGATCCGTTCGGCGATGCGGCGCTCGATGTAGTAGCGCTTGCTTTCGCCGTAGGACATGCCGGTGCGGCGGTAGAGGAAGTCGCAGATCTGGCGCAGCGCGTCGGCGCTGAGGGGCGGAGCGTCGGCGGCTTTCATGTCGCCCATGCCAGCAGGTTCCTGGCGATTGCGTCGAGCGGGACCACTCGGCCGGCGCCGCCGGCCTTGATGAGTTCGCCGGGCATTCCCCAGACGGCTGCCGTTTCCTCGGCTTCCGCGATGGTGCGTCCGCCCGCCGTGTGCAGACGCGTCATGGAAGCGGCGCCGTCGTTGCCCATGCCGGTCATCAGCACGCCGATCAGCCGCGTGAGATCGAGGTGGGCCATCGCGCTTGCGACGAGGCGGTCAACGCTTGGGTGCCAGCGGTGGTCGGGCGAGGCGGGTGCGGGCATTGCGACGGGACCGGCGGGGCGCATGGCGACGATGAGGTCGGCATCGCCGCGACCGACATAGACGCGGCCGGGTGCGAGCGGCATGGGCTGGGTGACCTCGACCACCTCGAGGGCGCATATCCGGTCAAGGCGACGGGCGAGGGGGCCGGTGAAGGTTGCGGGCATGTGCTGGGCGACCAGGATCGGCCAGGGGAAGCCGGCAGGCAGCGGCGACAGCAGTGCGTCGAGTGCGGGGGGGCCGCCGGTGGAGGTGCCGACCAGCACGGTTGAGTTCGTCGCTGCGCGGCAGAGCGGCCGGGGCGTCTGCGTGGCCAGGGGGGATGGGCGCGGCACGGCGGGAGCCGAAGGCGGCGGTATGGCGCGGGCGACACGGTGACGCACCCGCTCGGCGAGACGCAGGGTGCGGGGGAGGCGCGCGTGTGCGACTTCGCGGACCTTTCTGATCAGCGCCGGTCCGAACTCGCCGATTGCGAGCGAGATCGCCCCGGCGGGCTTGGCGACGAAGTCGATCGCACCGAGCTGCATCGCCTCGAGCGTGACGTCCGCGCCGGCCTCGGTCAGTGAGGACAGCATCAGCACACGGCAGGGGCGTTCGAGCATGATGCGGTCGAGGCAGGCGAGCCCGTCCATGTGCGGCATGTGGATGTCGAGCGTGACCACGTCGGGGCGGAAGGCGTGCACCTGCTCGATCGCCTCCAGGCCGTCGCGCGCGAAGGCCAGCTCGATATCGGGCTCGGCCTGGAACACCGTGGCGAGCAGGCGGCGCATCAGGGCGGAGTCGTCAACGACGAGCAGCTTCATCGCTGGGGGATCATGGGATGGGCGATGGCGGTGCGGGCTCGGCGAGGGCGGATAGCAGGTCGCGCTCGGCCTGGTCGAGCAGCGCCTTGGGATCGGCCAGCAGGATCATCCGGCCGTCGCGCTGCATGGCGACACGGTCGAACAGGCCGCTACCGCCGCCGCCGCCGGTGAGGCCGGGCGTGGGCCGCAGGTTGGTGGCGGCGATGCGCAGGACCTCGGTGACGGCGTCCACCGCAAAGCCGGCCTGCAGGCCGTCCATCGTGACGACCAGGACGCGCCCTGCTTGGCCGGTGCCGGCCGGTGTTGCCGCGACCGAGAAGCGGGTGCGCTGCTCGATCACCGGGATCACCCGGCCGCGCAGGTTCATCACGCCGGCGACGAAGCCAGGGGCGTGCGGGATGCGGGTCAGGCTTGCGGGGCGGCGCACCACCTCGTCCACGGCGGCGATCGGCAGGCCGTATTCCTCGTTGCCCAGGCGGAAGACGACGAACTGCTCGGTGACTTCGGTGGCCGCGGCTGCTGCGTCGGACATGCGGGCGGCGTCTCCTTCGGTCAGTGCCAGGATGCGGGCGTTCGTTTCGGCGTCGAGCAGTGCGGCGACGGCGAGGAGGCAGACGAGCCGCTGGCCGCCGTCGAGGCGGCATATGGCCTCGATGCGCGCTTCGGCGCGGCCTCGGGTGAGCACCGGGGGCACCGGGTCGAACGCGCCGGGCGGGACGCGCAGGATCTCGTTTACGGCGTCGGCGACCAGGCCGACGGCTGCGGCGCCGAGGCTTGTCACGATGATGCGGCCGGATGCCCCGGGCGTGTCTGCCGGCAGGCCGAGCAGCGCCCGCAGCGAGACCAGGGGCAGCAAGCCGCCGGGCCGGGCGATCACGCCCAGCATCGCCCGGTCGCTGTGCGGCACGTGTGCGCGGTCGGGCGGCAGGACCAGCACCTCCACGACTTCGGAGAGCCGTATTGCGTAGTCCTGCCTGGCGAGGCGCAGGCCGATCAGGGCAACGCGTTGTCCGGCCGCCTCCGTGGTGGGGGCGGCGGTTTCGGCTGCCGGCGCGGGCCGTTGCGCCGCCGCGACACGCCGCGCGGTCGTGGCGAAGGCGCGTGCCAGCAATGGGCCGAGGTCGAGCGGGCTGGCCTCCGCTGCCCCAGTCAGGGCCGCAACCTCATCGACCAGCAACCCGAAGCGTGCGTCGCGGCCGGCGCCGCGGTCCACGACGAGTAGCCGGGAGGTGCCGGGGACCGCCGCCCCGGTGTGGCCGAGCAGCACGGCGAGCGAGACGACCGGCAGCACCGCGCCGCGCAGGTTGGCGACGCCGAGCAGGCTTGGCGGGCCGTTCGGCACCCGGGTCCAGGTGGCGCCGCGGACGACCTCGCTGATGTCCGCCGCCGGCAGCGAATGGCGCTCGCCGGCCGCGATGAAGATCAGCCGTGCCCCGGCGCCGGCGAGGCTGCCCGCCACCTGCGCCACCGGGTCAGTCCTCCGCGGCCTGCAGCTCGTCCGCGAGGGCCGCGATCTCCTCGATGGCGGCGGCCAGGTCCTCGGCGCTGCGCGCCTGCTGGCGGGCGGCGCTCGCGGCCTCGGTGG
>CAXTOB010000621.1:0-3906 GCA_964245505.1 uncultured Acetobacteraceae bacterium
GTAGATGAAGCGCGCCCCGTGTTGCGCGCACCAGGTCCAGAGGCGCCAGGACAGCTCGACGTTGGTTTCCCATGTGAGGTCGGCGTCGGTGGCGGTGGTCTCGCTGATGGCGCCGAGGTGGATGATGGCCTCCAGCGCCGGGTTGGTGCCGAGGTAGGCGTCTAGCGCGTCGGGGCGGATCACCTGTGCCGGCGGGTGGCGGGCGAGGTTGCGCCACTTGCCGTCGGTGCCGAGCCAGTCCGCGATGGCAGCCGGGCGGCCCTGGGCAGCGAGGGCGGCATGCAGATAGGAGCCGATGAAGCCGGCGCCGCCGGTAACGAGGATCATGGAGGCGCGTTATAGGCGTGCGGCACGGGCTGACATAGCCCTGGGGCATGCGCATGTATGAGGCGTTCACTCCGAGGAGACCATCATGGCTGAACGACCGCGTTTCATGGACGACCTGGCTGGTGTCGCTGGCGGGGCCTTCTCTGCTCTTGCGGGCATACGCGAGGAGGCGGAGAGCCTGGTTCGCGCCCGTGTCGAGGAGGCGATCCGCAAGCTGGACCTGGTGCGGCGGGAGGACCTGGACGCGGTGATGGAGATGGCTGCCAATGCCCGGGCCGGGCAGGAGGCTGCGGAGGTCCGTTTGGCGGCGTTGGAGGCTAAGCTCAACGCGCACATGGCCAGTGTGTCGGGTGGGACGGAGACGGGGAACGGTTTTGGCGCGTCTGAGGGCGACCCTGCCTCGGTGCCGCCGGCTCCGCACGAGGCGCCGCAGGGTGATGGGACGTCTGAGGTTGCTCCTGGCACCATGGCTCCTGGCAGCAACGCGCCTGGTTCTCCGGACGGGACGCCGTAGCCGGGGACGCTGCTGGTCTTTTTGCGCAGGCCGGTTTTTTCGCGCAGGGAGCGGACGGGGCGGTGATGACGGTTGCCGGGGCCCTGCGCCATGGAGCGGAGGTGCTGTCTGCTGCTGGGGTCGAGTCGCCGCGGCTGGAGGCTCGTTTGCTGCTGGCGTATGCCGCCGGGTTGCAACAGGATGCGTTGCTGCGGGAGCGCGACGCTCCGGTTGAGACGGCGCGGTATATGGCTGTGCTCGCCCGGCGTGCGGCTCGGGAGCCACTTGCGTTGATCACCGGGCGGCAGGAGTTCTGGAGCCTGCCGTTTGCCGTGTCTGGCGACACCCTGATCCCGCGGGCTGACAGCGAGACGCTGATCGAGGCCGCGCTGGCTGCCCGTCCCGACCGGGCGGGGACGCGCAGTATCCTGGACCTTGGCACCGGCACTGGCTGCCTGCTGCTCGCGGCGCTGACCGAGTATCCCGCGGCCTGGGGCGTTGGCGTGGACCTGTCTCCTGGCGCGGCTGCCTTGGCCCGGCGCAACGCCGCGGCGCTTGGCCTGTCCAGCCGCGCCGCGATGCTGAGTGCCAGCTGGGACGATGCGCTCGATGCCCGGTTCGACTTGGTGCTGAGCAACCCGCCGTATATTCCCGGCGCCGATATCGCCGGGCTGATGCCGGAGGTCGCCCTGCATGAGCCGCGCCGGGCCTTGGACGGCGGATTGGACGGGCTGGACGCCTATCGCGCCTTGCTGCGCCGTTTGCCGGCCCTGTTGCGGCGCGGCGGCACCGCAGTGCTGGAGCTTGGAGCCGGGCAGGCTGCCGCCGTGTCCAGCCTGGCGGAAGGTTGGACGGTCGCGTTGCGCCGGGACCTGGCGGGCATAGAACGAGCCATCGTGCTGCGCCGGCCGGACGACGCATAAGGACGATGCATAAGGGTGCCGCTCAAGAAAAAGTTTGGCAGACCGGGCCAGGACTACTACGTTGCGGGTGCAAGCGGGGCCGTGCCGCGTCTTGTCCGTGCGCGCAGGCGCCGGACAGCAGGCCCCATTCGCCGGATTTCCGGGGCGTCGGCGCCCATACGATCTGGCATACGACCATCCCTAGCTGTTTGGGGCGGCATCCCACCGGATGCGGCGCGGCGGCTGCGAAGAGGACTCAACACCGATGAACAACATGAAGCGCATGCGGGGACGCAACCACCGGGGCACTGGAGGACAGGGCGGCGGTGGCGGCGGAGGTCCGGTCCGGCATCAGAGCGGCAACGTGCCGCTGAACCGCAACCACGTATTCGATAGCAGCGGTCCGGACCTGCGCGTGCGCGGCACGTCGCAACAGCTGTTCGAGAAGTATCTCCAGCTTGGGCGCGATGCGACCAGCAGCGGCGACCGGGTGATGGCCGAGAGCTACTTTCAGCATGCCGAGCACTACTTCCGCATCCTGAACGCCATGAACCAGGCGGCGCAGGCCAATCCGGCGGTCAATGGCGGCCAGGGGGGCGGCCAGGGAGGAGGCCAGCAGCAGCAGCACGGCGGACGCCGGCAACAGTATGAGCCGCAAAGCGAGCAGCCCCAGAGCAATGAGCAGCGCGGCCAGGAGGGGCGCAGCGAGCGTGACGATAGCGCCGACCAGGATGATGATGAGCAGCCGGATGAGGCGGCTGAGTCGCATGACGCGCGCGAAATCCCCATTGCTGCGGCCCCGCCTGAGGGCTGATGTGGGGTTGGTTTTTCGCTGAGTGTGCGGCTCTGTTACCGCTGAGCCGTTTCCTCCATAAGCAATCGGGTCCTGATGCCGGCAGGGGGTGTGACGCTCCCAATTGCTTCACGGCCGCATAAGGCTGGAAAAAGCAGGTTCGTGCCCCATCATTCCTGATTTGGTAAGTACAGCCGCCAGCTTTGGCCCGAACGTTGCGGCGCGTAAACATGTCACGTCAGTGCTGACACTGCACTAGTGGGTCGTCATTGCTGATGTGATAGGCGCAGGCTGCCTATCCTGATCCACACTCGGCAGGATCTGGACGCCTCACAACAGTGCTGACAGCGCACTAGAGCTGATTGTTACGTCACGCACAATCGGGTGCGCTGCTCTCGACGTAGCCGCCGGATGCGCTTGTTAGCCGGAGCTGCCGGTCCGCTTCCTATACAGTTTGATCCTGACTTGTCAGAACCGGCGTCCCGGGCAGCAGCCGTCGCAGCCGGGCAATCAACTCGGATGCGGCGAATGGCTTACGGACGTAGGCATCGGCGCCAAGTTCCAATCCTTGGACGACATCGTCCTCTTGATCCAAACCGCTGATGACGATCACCGGCAACGTGACGCCTTTTTCCCGGAGCCTGGCACAAAGGTCTCTGCCATCCCCGTCGGGCATCCGGATGTCGAGCAGGATGGCGGACACGTCCGATGTTGGTGACGAGACCGCTTCCTCCGCTGCCTTGAGCGTTGTCACGGCGTCCACCGTAAACCCGCCGGCAGCTTCAAGTTGCTCGGCGACGGCAGCGCCGAGTTCGACATCGTCGTCTACGACCAGGACACGATAGACAGCTTGCATAACTATTAACCCTCCGTTGATGAAGGACTATCGCACAATGTCGGGGCGCTGTTCAGCATCAGAACAATTCCTAACTGAATTCCTAATAGTGTTACGGCTGTATGGGTTGGTTCGTCCGGCGTGGGGTTAGCGCTGGCCGCTGTTCCACCGTAGGAGAAAAGCGGTTTTCTCCTGCGTAGGGCGGGGTCATGGGCGACCCGATGGGCTCTGCTGAACCGCGGCGCTGCCGGTGGCCTTTAGTGGCTGGATGCGGCGCATGGCTGCCGGTCCCAGGTCCAATGCTGTCCGCAGCGGCCGGGCTTCTGAGCCGGCAATCAGGCCGCGGCGTAAGCCTAGGTCAATCAGCACTAGGTTGACGTTGAACTTGAAGTCGTCGGTGTCCCGGACCCGTTCGATGACGCGGGGGAGGGGCCAAAGCTCGAACGCCTCGACCTCGCCGTCCCTGGGGTAGGGCACGAAGTCCTCCGGCAGCGGCAGGTCGTAGCAGTGCAGCCGATCCCGGCGCAGGCCCTCCGGCCGCTCCATGGTATAGGAC
>CAXTOB010000622.1:0-3898 GCA_964245505.1 uncultured Acetobacteraceae bacterium
CAGCACGTTCGATGCCATTACTGTAGAGCGTTAATTGCTGCGCGCCGCCTAAGCAAACCTTTGGAGGTTTGCGCACAGATAAAAAGCTAAGCAGGCTTATGACAGAGGTGGTGCGATGTCGGAAATTAAGAGGGTTCAACTGGTCCGCACCGGGCCGGTGCAGACGGTTGAGACCCCGCAGGAGTTCGCCATACCCGGTGATGCCATGCTGATGCATCGGGGAGGGGAGCGATTGATTTTGCAGCCGATACCGCCACCAAAGGGAGGGCTGCTTGCACTTCTCGCAACCCTAGATCCAATTGAAGAGGAGTTTCCGGATATTGACGAAGGCCTGCTGCCGTTACGCTACATCAGTTTGTGATGGCCTGTTGTTGTACGCTGGATGAGAAAAAGGACCTGTCTGCCTAAACCAAATTCGGTTCCGGCTGACAGACCCCCTCACCCAACCCTCTCCCGGAGGGAGAGGGCTTAACGGCGGACTTAGGCGCTTTTGGCCATGATCTCGTCGGCGATGTTGCGCGGGACGGGATCGTAGTGGTGGAACTGCATCGTGAAGCTCGCCCGGCCCTTGGTCATGCCACGGAGCTGGCTGATGTAGCCGAACATCTCCTTCAACGGCACGTGCGCCCGTACCATGACCGTGCTGCCGGCGCTGTCCTGGCTTTGGATCACGCCGCGGCGGCGGTTCAGGTCGCCAACCACGTCGCCCACATGGTCCTGCGGGGTGGTGACCTCCACGTCCATGATCGGCTCCAGGATGATCGGCGCCGCTTTCTTCATGCCGTCACGGAAGCACGCCTTGGCCGCGATCTCGAATGCCAGGGCCGACGAGTCCACATCGTGGTACTTGCCGTCCACCAGGGTGTACTTGAAGTCCACCGTCGGAAACCCGGCCAGCACGCCGGTCTCGCACTGGCTACGGATGCCCTTCTCGACGGCCGGGATATACTCCTTTGGTACGGTGCCGCCGACGACCTTGTTCTCGAACACCACGCCGCCATTCCGCTCCAGCGGCTGGAACATCACCTTCACCTCGGCGTACTGGCCGCTGCCGCCAGTCTGCTTCTTGTGGGTGTAAGTCTCGGTGTGCGTCTTGCTGATGGTTTCGCGGTAGGCCACCTGCGGGGCGCCGATGTTGGCGTCCACGCCATACTCGCGCTGCAGGCGGTCAATGATGATCTCCAGGTGCAACTCGCCCATCCCGGACAGGATGGTCTGGCCGCTTTCCTGGTCGGTGCGCAGGCGCAGGCTCGGGTCCTCGCCGGCCAGCTTCTGCAGGCCGAGCGTCATCTTCTCGACGCCGTCCTTGGTCTTCGGCTCGACCGAGATGTCGATGACGGGAATCGGGAAGCTCATGCGCTCCAGAATCACCGGATCCTCGGCAGCGGCCAAGGTGTCGCCAGTGCCGGTGTCCTTCAGGCCGACGAAGGCGGCGATGTCGCCGGCGTGCACCTCCTTGATCTCCGCCCGCTTGTCGGCGTGCATCTGGAACATGCGGCCGATGCGCTCGCGATGGTCCTTGGTGGTGTTCATCACCGTGTCGCCGGACTTCAGCGTGCCGGCATACACCCGCACGAAGGTCAGGGTGCCATACTTGTCGTTGATGATCTTGAATGCCAGCCCGGCAAACGGCGCGGTGGCATTGGCGGGGATCACGCGGCGGTCGTCAGTGAGGGACTCTTCGACGCCTTCCTCGGCGGCGACCTTGATGCCGGGCACGTCGATCGGGCTGGGCAGGTAGTCCAGCACGGCGTCGAGCAGCGGCTGCACGCCCTTGTTCTTGAACGCAGTGCCGCACAGCACCGGGCGGAAGGCGCCGCTGATGGCACCCGCCTTGATGCATCGCTTCAGGGTGGCAACCGAGACGTCGCCCTTGTCGAAGTATTCCTCCATCGCGGCGTTATCTACCGACAGCGCGGTGTCCAGCAGCAGCGTGCGATACTCCGCCGCCTTTTCCGCCAAGTCGGCCGGGATCGGCTCGTCGTGGAACTTCGCGCCAAGCTCGCCGCCTTCCCAGATGATCGCCTTCATCTCGACCAGGTCCACGACGCCGAGGAAGCCGTCCTCGATCCCAATCGGCAGCTGCAGCGGCAGCGCGATGATGTCTAGCTTCTCCTTCAGCGTGTCGAACGCGCGGTAGAAGTCGGCGCCGGTGCGGTCGAGCTTGTTGATGAAGATGATGCGCGGCACGTTATACCGGTCGGCGAGACGCCAGTTGGTCTCGCTCTGCGGCTGCACGCCTGCCACGCCCTCGATGATGAACACCGCGCCGTCGAGCACGCGCAGGGACCGGTTGACCTCGATGTTGAAGTCGATGTGGCCCGGCGTATCGATGATGTTGATGCGGTGGTCTTTCCACTCGCATGTCACCGCGGCGGAGGTGATGGTGATGCCGCGCTCACGCTCCTGCGCCATGTAGTCAGTGGTGGTGTTGCCGTCATGCACCTCGCCGATGCGATGAGACACGCCGGTGTAGTACAGGATCCGCTCGGTCGTCGTGGTCTTGCCGGCGTCGATGTGCGCGGTGATGCCGATGTTGCGGATGCGGGCGAGCGGGTTGGTCTCAGACACGGTTGATCTCCATACGGCAGCAGGCGCAGCGGGACCCCTGCCCCGCGCGCCGTGCGAACTGGACGTGTCCTGCAACGCTGGCACGATCACGTTGACGCCTATGTGCGGGAGGAAACGCGGTTTTGCAAGCTTTGGGACGGCATGGCAGGGGCCGAATCACAGGGCGATCCAGCCCTCCGGCACGTCCTGCACCCGGCCCTCGCCGCGCAGCTTGTCCAAGTGCGCGATCACGTTGCGCTCCGCGGCGCGCAGCAGGCGGGGGTCCACGTCGGCATACAACTCGGCCGTGACCGCCCGCGATGTCCGCGCCTGCGGGCCGAGGGCGGCCAGGATCGCGGTCTCCCGTTGCAGGCGATGGTCCAGCAACGCTTGGATAAAGCCGTGCGGATCCGGGATCGGCGGCCCGTGCCCGGGCAGCATCATGCGGTCGTCGCGGGCCAGCAGGCGGCGCAGGCTTGCGAAGTAGTCCGCCATCCCCCCGGGGGCGACGGTGCTGGTGCTCCAACCCATCACCGTGTCACCGCTGAACAGCGTGCCGTCCGGCCCGGCGAAGCACAGATGATCCGGCGCATGGCCCGGCGTGTGAACAGCCTGCCAATCGCCCACCCGATCCCCGTCCCGCAGCGCACCGTCCAGCACGACCGGCGTTTCCGGTGCGTGCCAGCCGAACACCGGCGCACCCGTGGCGTCGCGCAGGGCCGGCAGTCCGTCGAGGTGGTCGGGATGCGTGTGGGTCAGCACGATCCGCGTCACCGGCCCGGCAGCCAGGATTGCGGCGAGGTGCCCGGCGTCGTCCGGACCGGGGTCCAGGACCACGCAGCCGCCGGGTTCCTCAATGAGGTAGGTGTTGGTGCCCCAATAGGTCATCGGGCCGGGGTTGGGCGCGACGATGCGGCTGATGCCGGGCGCCACGGGCAGCACGGTCCCGCGGGCCGGCTCCGGCTCCGTCAGGAACAAGGCGTGGCCTCGCCTTCCATGCACACGGCGCCGGACGGGTCCAGCGTCCGCATCCTCCAGCCGGGGCCATCCCGCCACGCCTGCAGGCGCAGGGCAGCGCCGGCGAAGGCTGGGCGGCGTCCACGGAAGCTGAACCGGGACAGCGCAACGCCGGGCAGCGCTGCCATCCAGGTGGCTTGGAGAGGGCCGTGGACGACCAGGCCGGGATAGCCCTCCTCGTTGCGCACGTAGTCCGCGTCATAGTGTATGCGGTGGCCGTTGCCGGTCAGGGCGGAGTAGCGGAACAGCAGCACGGGATCTGGGTGCACAATGCGATCCTGTCCGGCTGCGACGGATGGCGCTGGGTCGGCTGCCTTCACGGCGGCGCCCT
>CAXTOB010000623.1:0-3896 GCA_964245505.1 uncultured Acetobacteraceae bacterium
CGATAAGGTCGTAGGCCCACCCGGCAAGCTGCCAGACGCCGTCCCCGGCCTGCATCAGAAGGTTGTTGTCGTCGAGCCTCAGCAGGGCTGGCGGGGTGGGACCTGTCCGGGCGGCACGCGCCGGGACGTAGCGGAGGCTCGGCTCGCAGGCCGGATCGCCCGGTGGCCACATCATGCGGATCAGGTCATACGGCATCGCGAGGCCGTTTCCGCACAAGGCTGCGACGGCCTCGGCGTCCCGGTGCAGGCGCAGCTCCGCCTTGCCGCCGGCTTGCAACGTGCGCGACGCCTCGGCCAGCCCGTGCGAGGCGAGCAGCGCCCCGGCGTCGGCAACGCGGTCAGGGCTGATCGCGTCAAGGCAGGACGCGCCGCCCTGGAGACTGACTGCCCGGTCCGGCATCGCGGCGGGTGCCGCCAGGCAGCGCAGCCAGTCCGCGATGTAGGCTTCGGGACTGGTCACGCCGTGCCGCGTTTGCAGCAGGCCGCCCTCGCAGTCAGCGGCGTAGCCGAAGATGCGCTTGAGCACGCCCTCGATGCCGCCGACGTGGCAGCACGCCCAGCGCGGCGTGTGCGGCCTGACGTTCTTCGAGTAGGTGCTCTCGAACAGGACGTAGGTCGGGGTGCCGGCCGGCGACCTGAACGCGGCGGCGGCCTTCTGGCATGTCACGGTCGAACCCATCGTTTGCTCCTTGCTTGTCGTGCTCGTGCTCCGGCCCACGGCCTCCAGGCCAGGGCCGCAGTGGTCGCCCGCGGCGCCGGCCGGCTTGATCTGTCCAGGCGCACCAGCGCCGCTAGGGGCGTGGCCACACTGCTCCGGCCACCAGGGAAGGCAGCCGGGATGCGGTCTCAGCTATCCAAGCCGGTGTTGATGCCCAGGGCGGTCATGCTGCCCCCTGGGGCGGTAGGCTCGGGGGGTGACTTCCGTCCAAAGCGGGCGCGGTAACGGCGGTGAACTTGAAGGTGCCGGCCGGCGTGTCCTGGCCGGGCTGGTAGAAGCGCACCACCGGCCTGCCCCCGGCCAGTTCGGTGTCCACGATCCATGTGTCGTCGCCAGCCAGGCCAAGGCGGGCGCCAGTCCCGATCTCGATGCGGATTGCTGCGGTGGAATGGAGGTGCGTGACCGTGTAGGGCCGCGTTTCCGGTGGGACCCGCCCGCCGCTCGCGTCGTCCACGCCCGTGTTCCAGTTGCTGATCTCGCCGCCCCAGGCGTTGAGCTGCTCGCACAGGGCATCGAGGAAGGCGTTGCCCGGCAGGCCGAACCTGCCGCAGTTGGTTGCCACCTCCTCCAGGTCGGCCGGGCATCCCTGGCGCTGGAGCAGGCGCAGGCCAGCCAGGATGGCCGCGGCCTGGGCGTCGTCGAGAGTGTGCATGGCGTGTGGTTCCTCCATGGGGTGGGGCGTCGTGGCCTTTCGTTGGAATGTTGGCATCGTCGTCAGCGCCTGGTGCCGAAGAGACCGGGCACAACGCACCTGCCCAGCGGCTCCGGCGCATCCGTGCCGTCCTGGCCGAGGTTGAGCACCTCGGCTCCCGCTGCCCGGTAGAAGGCGGCGGCGTGCGCAAGCGGCACGTTTGACCAGGACGTCCATGGCTGCGGGTCGGGCGCACGGCCCACGGCAACCATGGGCGGGCTGGACGGGAACGGCAGGCACAGGCGGTGCGGGCCGTAGAGGATGTCGATAACGGGTAGGCCCGCGTCGATGCACCGGGCCTTCATCTCGGACAAGTCGTAGCCCCGCAGCGTCGCACCGTGGGCGAAGTGCAGTTGCCAGCCCCCTCCCCCGATGAACAGGTGCCCGCCGGCGACCTGGAGGGCCGAGCGGATCAGCCCGGCCTCCACCGCGCGCATGTCCGCCACGCCGTCCCGCGCTGTCCGACGCCGGGTCATGCTGCCTCGCGCCCGGTCGCGCCCTCCTGCTCGTCTCCCTCACCGGCACTGCCAACGGTGTCGGCGCTGAAGCGCCCCGCGTGGTCCGGGTGAAAGGCCAGGAGGTAGTCGGCGATGCGCTGCGCGTCCGCCGCGGCGCGGAAGATCTCCCGCTTGTCCTGCCGCAGGGTGTTGAGCCATGATGCGACGTAGCTTGCGTGGTTGGGCAGGTCGCACGGCAGCCCAAGCTCGGTGCCGATCATGGCGCTCGCCATCTCGGCCCGAAGCTCTTCCCGTGCGTAGTTGTCCGAGCCGAAGCTGTTGCGCAGCTCGCGGTTCAGGCGGTGCGGCGCACCCGTCCAGTGGGCGGCCTCATGCAGCGCGATGGCGGCCCAGCCCTGCGGGGACTTGAAGCTCTCCTCCGGCGGCAGCTGGATGTGGTCGGTGGCCGGGCTGTAGAACGCGCGGTCGCCGCCGATGCGGATGTAGGCGCCGCTGTTGCGCAGGATCACGTCGGCCGCCTCCGGCCGGCGCCAAGGCGCCTCGGCAGGGGTGGGCGCCACGTAGGGCGGGACGCCCTCAAGTTGCGCGCCGTTGAACACGGTGTACGCCCTGAGCAGGGGGACGCGCTTCGTGCGGTCCTCCGCCTCGGGCGGGGCGTCACGGTTCTCCACCTCCATGCGTTTGAAGAAGAACACCGTGGTGCCGCGCTCGCCGCGCTTCACCTGCCAGCCACGACCCCCAGCCTGCTTGTAGGAGCAGAACCGGGGGTCGCCGCCCAACGCGAAGGCGGACATGGCGAGGACGAGCGTGTTGATGCCGTGGTACTTGCGCCCCGTGGTGGGGTTCATCGGCGCGAGCGGGCAGGCCGCGGCGTCTCTGCTCCACGGTTGCTGCCAAGGCTTCGTGCCGCTTTCCAGGGCGGCGATGATCCGGTCCGTAACCTCCTGGTGGTGGTCGCGATGCTCGGTGAACGGCTTGCGGCTGGGCTGCTTCGCCATGGGGTGCTCTCCCTCCTCGGGTTCCTGAACACCTCCAGCGCCCCGCACCCACGGTGCCCGGGGCAAGGGCGGGCGAAGCCCGGGCCGCTTGCGGCCGCACCCTTGCGGCGGGTGCCGGGGAGTGCGGTAGCGACCTTCTCCCCCGTCCTCTCGTCACCCTCCTTCGCCGCGCGTCCTTGTCGCGCTTCCTCACCCTCCCTCTTCGCCGCCCACGGTTCAGAACAACGCGGACGGCGACCCCTGTCTGGCCCCGGTCATCCACTCGGACATGGACGTAAGGGGTGCCAAGACGGGCACAGGCGGCGGTCGTGGCAGCTTCGGCCGCAGCGCCCTACCCCAACGCACCTTGTCGATCCAGGCGTTCGCGTTCCCCCGAGCCCGGCGCGCGCTGTGCCAGCCCCGGCCACGCACGACCGATTCCTGAAGCCATCCCGCGGCAACGAGACTGCCGCCATCCTCGTCGGCGCGCGTGTAGGTGACGATGTGGCTGAAGCCGCGACGCTCCGCCTCCTGGGCGCAGCGGCCGTACAGCATCGAGCAAGCGTTCCACGCCAGCGCCCGCGGAACGTCGCGGCGGACGCACAGCCGGTTCACCTCCAGGATGCCGCGGCCACACAAGACACGCGCGACGGGGTTGCCGACCATGGCCACGCCCAGCAGGAGACCCGCGTTCAGGATGGCGTAGCCGTAGCGCATGGCGACGGGCGGGTTGCAGTGGGCATGGTGCCGCGCCACGAAAGCCCGCGCCGCGGCGAACGCCACGGGGCGGATCTGCAAGCGGTAGTCCAGCAGCAGCCCGCCCACTCCGTCGTCCGCCACCCGGCGCAGGCGATGGCCGACATAGGCTTCGGCGCCGAGGCGCCGCAACAGGTCGCGCCCCCAAGCCGGGTCCTCGACGATCCCGGCGCTGATCTCCTCCAAGGCAGCCGGGCAGCACGTGTCCAGCATGAACTCGTGCCCGTCCTCCCACATCTCGACCAGCTCCACGGTGCGCCTGCCGCCGCCCCAGGGGCAGGGCTCCTCATCGGGCA
>CAXTOB010000624.1:0-3891 GCA_964245505.1 uncultured Acetobacteraceae bacterium
CCCTCACCCCAACCCTCTCCCGGAGGGAGAGGGAGCAGGAGCAGACAGCCTACGCCGCCATGCGTCCAGCAAAGTCCTCCATGTCCGCCGCAACCACGTCCCATTCCCCTTCAGGCCCGAAGTCCCGCACCTGCAGCGGCCCACACTCCGTCGGCCGCGGGATGAACGCCGTCCGCAGTCCCAGCTTCTGTGCTGCTGCCAGGTCATGGTTGTGCGCCGCGCAGAGCATCACCTGACCCGGCTCCAGCGACAGCAGCCTGCACGCGCCCAAGTACGTCTCCGGATCAGGCTTGTAGTGTCCGAACACCTCAGCCCCCAGGATCGCGTCCCAAGGCAGCCCCGCGCCCCGCGCCATGTCCACCAGCAACGAAACGTTGCCGTTGCTAAGCGGCCCGAGGATATACTGCGGATGCAGCGCCCGCAGCCCCGGCACCGAGTCCGGCCAGGGCCGCAGCCGGTGCCAGCCCCGGTTCACCCAATCCAGGTCCGCGTCCGATAGCCCAACCAGCCCGAACCGCGGCCCAATCTCCCGCAGCGTTGACATGTGCAGGTCGTCCAGCTTGGTCCAGGGCAGCTCGCCGCGGCGCACCCGGTCCATGCTAGGTGCATAGGCACCGCGCCAGGTGTCCACCAGCCCGGTCCAGTCCGCACCGATCCCACGCTCGGCGCCCCAGGCCGACAGCTCCTCGATCAAGCTACTGCGCCAGTCCACCACGGTGCCGAACACGTCGAACAGGATTGCCTGCACGTTCATCGGAAACTCTCCTAAAGCCAGATGTCGGTCACGTCCGGACGTGCAGCGATGGAACCTGAAACCGCGAGCCTTTGCCCACAAACAACCAAGCCGGACCGGTCTGCGTCCAGTCTGGACGCAGACCGGTCTAGTCGAACATGTTGAATAGCCTGCGCATGAACCCCGGCGTCAGTGCCGAAAGCGGGTTGACCGACACCGACGCATCCTTGATCGGCCCGCGGTAGGTATAATTCACCGCCACCAGGCCACCGCCCCGCTCTGGGCTGAACAGCTTGCCGATCAGCGGCAAGCGTCCCAGGGCAGAGTTCACCACATAGGCCGGAACGACGGTGCCCTTCAGGTCCAGCGTGCTGGCAACGGTGTCAATCCGCCCCTCCGCTGTCAGGCCCAAGGAGGTGCTGAACGCCCGCGCATCCCGCAGCGTCAGCACGCCGCTTTCCCAGCGGAACGGCATCGTCAGTTGGCTGAACAGCAACCCCGGGCCGCTGACTGCCTCGCCGATGCCATACACCGTGAGCGCCTGCAGGAACTTGCCCACGCCGGGCGCGTCCCGGACGTGGAAATTGTCGAGCGTTACGGTGCCCGATAGCGGCGGGTCGGCACGGCTGTCATCGTAGGCGCCTTCCAGCACCAGGGTACCACCCTCAATACTGTCCGTGAAATCCAATGCCTGCGCCAGCCCGCCGGCGTCGCCAGTCCGCAAGCTGATGGCCCGCCCGCTCCCGCGCGGCACGATGTTGAGCCGGACCGCCTCCCGGCCGCTCGACTGCACGTGCAGCACGTTCAAGCGGCGGCCATCGCTTTCGGCATGGGCCGTGACGGCGCCGATTCCGCGTCCCTTGGCCAGCAGCACCTTGTCGAAGCGCACGTCGGCCATGAATGGCGTCCCTGCTTCCTCCCGCACGCTGCGGGACTGGGCCGCCGTCTTGGGGCGAGACACGTTGGCTGCCAAGTCCAGTACGGAACCGTTCAGGGTGGCGCGGATGGGATCGCCGGGATGAGACGGCAAGAGGATCTCGCCGCGCGCCCGGGTGGGTCCAAGATGGATCGGGTCCAGCACCAGGCGCAGCGGCCGGTCCCCCACCATCTCCACCCGGCCGAGCACGTCCATGTCAGGCCCGTGTGCCTCCAGGTCGCGTATGCCCTCCAGCTTGTCCTTGCGCAGCACGAGCTGCACGCTGGCCGTGGCGGGCTGGCCCGGCGCCTTGGCCCAGCCGGCGAGCGCCAGCGCCATGTCCCGAAGGTCGGATTGCACTTTGACGCTGGCCTGCCCGTCCCGCTGCGCGAGATAGGCCACCTTGAAGTCTGCCTGCCCAGCGCCGGCCATGCTGCCGAAATCCAGGCCGGCCGCCAGCAACTGTTTTGCCGTGGCCTGGCCGGCTGCCGTCGCCTGCAGTACCGCCTCCGCCGGGCCGCCGTTGCGGAAGTTCATGTCAACCGACACTGTAGAGGGAACGGTGCCCACCGCGGCCTCGCCGGTTGCGTGCAGCCCATCCTGGCTCACGTCCATCGTAATCTCGCCGTGGTCTAGGTCCCGGCCTGCGATCAGCCCGCCCAGCCGCAGCCCGGCGAACCGGCTCTTGGCGTGGATGTCCAGGTCCTCGAACACCAGTTCGTGCTTCAGCGGCAGGATGATGCGCAAGGTGCCCGTCATGGTTCCTCCCGGCCGCTGGACCGGGATGGGATGGCGGTCCAGCAGATGCAGCCGCGGATGCTTTAAAAGCGTCAACAGCTCCGGCACACTGCTGTTGATGTCAGCGGTCAGCGCCAGGTCCTGGTCCTTGACGGACAGCCCCTTGATCCGGACGATGCCGTTGGACAGCAAAGCCGTTCCCTGGCGTGCGCTGGGGATGGCGATCTCCAGCAAGTCCGGGTTCACCAGCGTCAGAACGGCCTGCGCATGCTCGATGGGCGGGACCGGGCGCAGCCAGTGGATCGTCACGTCGTCACCCAGCAGCGTGCCCTCGGCAGCGGTCAGCCGCGCCCCCGACCCATCTGCCGCCGCCTGCACCGTGGCAGTGAAGCGGCCGTTGCGGACGGTGCCGGAGGCCAGGTTCTCCGTGATCCAAGGCCGGGTATGACCGCCCCACACCGCAGGCCACATCGCCGGCAGATCCGCGAAGGCCGCATGGTCCAGTGTGGCCGTCAGGTCGGCGTGGATGCCGGCGGCATCCCTGACCGCCTGACCAGACCCTGCGATGGTGGTGGGCCAGCCACCGCGCGGGGAGGCCACGACGGCCTGGACCCTGCTGACATCCAGCCGGTCCGGAGCGCGCCAGGTTTCCGGGCCGTTCCAGGACGCGGCGGCGGCCAGGGAAACTCCCTCGAACGGAACCGACGCATCGGGCAGGACGATACTGCCGGCCCCGGCATCGGCATTCACCGCGGCGCTGCGCGGCGCCAGGCCGGGGGACAGGTCCAGCGTGCCCGAAGCCCCAATCAGCGTGTCCGCAGGCGCGAGCGGTGCAAACCCTGGCGCGGCGCGGGCGAGGGCAGCAGGCGAGACCGGCGACAGCGACGCGGTCATGCGGGTTCCTGCCCCTGCCTCCCCCAATTCGGCCCGCAGCGTCAGGTCGGAGGAGACATCGCCGGCCGATAGGCGGAAGTTGGCCGTGCCCAGCACGCCGCCGCCGGGCTGACGGCGCAGGTCCACGCCGCCCTTGTCCAGGCGCAGGACGGCGCCCAGCCGGCGATCCTGCATCGCCACGTCAACATCCCGCACCTGAACGGTGGCAAGCTGAGCCAGGATGGTCCTGATGGAGGTGCCGTTGCCGGGCGCCTCGGCTCCGACGGGCCGGCGCAGCAGCGCGATGGTTTCGCTCAGAGAGCCGGCCGGCGGCCCGGGTTCCGACGGGACGCCATCGTCCAGGTCCACCCGGCCCTGCTGATCCCGCACCAAACGCAGTCGCAGCCCATCCAGCATGACGGCGCGTGGCGCCACTTCACCGTGCAGCAGCGCGGCGGGGGACAACAGCAGCTGCGCATGGGACAGCGTGGCGGCCGGCGCCGAGCCGCGGCCCATGATCTCCGCGCTGCGCAGGTCCACCTGGAGGGGACGCCCGTCTCCCTTGTCGAAGACCAGCCACTGCACGGTCACTTGGCCGAACCGCGGGCGGTTCGGGTCAGCGGGGTTGCCG
>CAXTOB010000625.1:0-3890 GCA_964245505.1 uncultured Acetobacteraceae bacterium
GCTGCTGACCGCGCTCATGCGCCTGGTGTTCGTGCTGTATGCCGAGGACCGCGGACTGTTCCCGGAGGCGCAGGTCTGGCAGGACAACTATAGCCTCGGCGGCCTGTTCGTCCGCCTGCAGGCCGACGAGGCCCGCCACCCCGGCACGATGGACGACCGCTTCGGCGCCTGGCCCGGCATCCTCGCGCTGTGCCGCATCGTGCACGGCGGTGCCAGCCACGGGGCGCTGCGGCTGCCCGCCCGCCGCGGCGCGCTGTTCGACCCCGACCGCTACCCCTTTATGGAGGGCCGCGACGGCCCGGCCGATCCACCGGACCCGCCCCGTGTATCGGACGCAGTCGTGCTCGCCATCCTGCGCGGCTTGCTGGTGCTGCGCGGCCAGCGCCTGCTGTACAGCGTGCTGGACGTCGAGCAGATCGGCGCAGTGTATGAGACCATGATGGGCTTTCGCACCGAGTTGGCCTGTGGCCCGTCGCTCGCCATCGCCGGCGACAAGCGCGGCGGCGCTTCGGCGGTGGTGAACCTCGACGACCTGCTGGCCGTCCCGCCCGGCAAGCGCGCCGACTGGCTGAAGCGGGAGGCCGAGCGCAAGCCAAGTCCGGCTCTGGCCAAGGCCCTATCCGCCGCCCGCGGCATCAAGGACCTGGAGGCCGCGCTGGCGGGTGCGGTGGACCGGCACTCGACGCCGGGCATCGTCCCGGCCGGCACGCCGGTGCTGCAACCCACGGCGGAGCGGCGGCGCTCCGGCAGCCACTACACCCCGTCCAGCCTGACGCGGCCCATCGTCGCCGACACGCTCGCCCCCGTGCTGGCGCGGCTGGGACCCGCGCCGGCGCCGGAGGCGATCCTGGGCCTGCGCGTGCTGGACCCCGCCATGGGCAGCGGCGCCTTCTTGGTTGAGGCGTGCCGGCAGCTCGCAGCGCACCTGGTGGCCGCCTGGGGACGCAGCGGCGGGATGCCGCCGCTGCCGCCGGACCAGGACGCGTTGCAGCACGCGCGCCGGCTGGTCGCGGTGCACTGCCTGTGCGGCGTGGACCGCAACCCCTTCGCGGTTGAAATGGCGCGGCTGTCGCTGTGGCTGGCGACGCTGGCGCGGGACCATGAGTTCACCTTCCTCGACCACGCGCTGCGGCATGGGGATGCGCTGATCGGGCTGGACCGCAAGGCGGTGTTCGCCCTGCGTTGGGCGCCGGAGGCCACGACCAAGCAGCTCGCCCTGCCGCTTCTGCGCGGCCCCATCGCCCGCGCGGCAGTGGAACGGCGGCGCATTCGCGACACGCTGGGCGGCGAGGGCGAGGATGTGCTGCGCCCCATGCTGGACCGCGCCGACCGAATCCTGGACCCGGCGCGCGCCATCGGCGATGCGGTGTGCGCCGCCTTCTTCAGCAGCGCCAAAGCGGTCGACCGCAAGGCGGCGCTGGGGCGGCTGGAGGCGGCCTATCTCACGGCCGGCACGGCGTGGGAGGCGGCGCTAGCAGCCGGGCCGGCCCTGCGGCAGCGGATGGCGGCGGAGGGGCAGGAGTGGTATCCGTTCCACTGGGATATCGAGTTTCCCGAGGTGTTCGAGCGTGATGACCCCGGCTTCGACGCCGTGGTGGGCAACCCGCCTTACGCTGGCAAGAACACCTATGCGAAGGGCAACGCGCCGGGCTTCCCGGATTGGCTGAAAGCGATCCATGTGGATGCGGCCGGGCAGGCGGCGCACGGTAACGCTGACCTGTCGGCGCACTTCTTCCGCCGCGGCTATGCGCTGCTGAGGCATGGGGGGTGCTTGGGGTTCGTCGCCACCAACACCATCCGGCAGGGCGACACGCGGGAGAGCGGGCTGCGAGTACTGCTGGCGGAGGGGGCGACAATCACGGCGGTGACGCGCCGCACGCGGTGGCCCGGCGAGGCGGCGGTGGTGGTGTGCGTCGTGCATCTGGTGCGCGGGCCGTCGCCGTTGCCGCCACGACTGGATGGGCGGGAGGTGAGGCGGATCAGCGCCTTCCTGGAGGAGGGCGAGCGAGACGAGTCGCCGAAGCCGCTAGAGGCAAGCAAGGGGCTGGCGTTCCAGGGCAGCATCCTGCTGGGCATGGGTTTCACCTTTGACGACGACTCCAGCGACCCCGCGGCCAACCCGATGTCGGAGATGCGGCGGCTGACAGCGCCGGAGCACCCGCAGGGCGCGCACAACGCGACGCGCATCCGGCCGTACATCGGGGGCGAGGAGGTCAACGACAGCCCGACGCACGCGCATCGGCGGTGGGCAATTGACTTCGAGGACTTTCCGTTGGAGCGGCGAAGGGGCTTGGAGCCGAGTTGGACCGAAGCGACGCTGACCGAACGCGAAGGCTATCTTTTGGGAGGGATGGTTCCGCAGGACTATCCGATGCCGGTTGCGGCCGACTGGCCAGAGATCCTCGCGATTGTCCACGAGCGGGTGAAACCGGAGCGGGATTCAAATAACCGCCCCGTGCGAAAGTATTTCTGGTGGCGTCATGCCGAACGCGCTCCCGCACTTTTCAGTTCGCTAGCGCGGGTTGAGCAAGCCTTCGCAATCAGCCGGGTGACGCCAAGCCATGCCTTTGCATGTGTCCCCTCAACCGCAATCTTTGCTGAAACGCTCGTCGTCTTCCCACAATCCGGCTTCGCTCACTTCGCTATGCTGCAATCCCGTGTCCACGAAATCTGGGCACGCTTCTTCTCGTCGTCGCTGGAGGATAGGCTACGCTACTCCCTCTCGGACTGCCTTGAAACCTTCCCCATGCTCGCCGCCGCCCTGGCCGACCCCGCCCTTGCAGCTACAGGCCAAGCCTTCCACGACGCTCGCGCCGCCCGCATGTTCGCCGCCGTGGAGGGCCTGACCGCCACGCACAACCGCTTGGACGATCCCGGGGAGCGAGACCCCGCCATCCTGCACCTCCGCACCCTACATGACGCCATGGACGCTGCCGTGCTGTGCGCCTACGCTTGGCCGCACCCGCCGCCCACTTCCATACACGAGCGCGAGTGGGAGGACGACGACAAGCCCGGCCCCTGGCGCCGCCGCTGGCCCGAGGCCGACCGCGCCCGCGTGCTGGAGTTCCTTTGGCAGCGCAATGAGGCTGAGGCCGCCGTGCAGGGTGCCGCTTCTAAGCGGAAATCCGCCAAGCCCGGCCCTGCCAAGCCGAGATCCGCCAAGCGCGGCCGTCGCCCCACCGAGGCCGCCCCGCTGTTGGAACACCTATGACCGCATCGCCCTTCCCGGACGCCCCCGCCGTCCGCAGCCACCTAGTGGACACGCTGCGGCGCGACTTAGTCGGCCCCGCGCCGGGCCGCGACCCGGACCTGCAGCACGAGGTGCTGCCCGCCCGGCCCAGCCGTTGGTACCTGACCGGATACCTGATTCCCCGCGGCGCCCCCGCCCCGCAACGCGCTACGCCCGCCGAAGCCGAGGGCGAGCTGGGCACAATCCAGGGCGGCGCAGACGGGCTGGACGACGGCGGGGACGACGCCGCTGGCACCCGCCAGGCGTTCCGCCCCTCCTCCATCGGCCTGTCCGTCCTGCTACCCGGCCACGCCACGCACATCGGGGTGGAGGCAAGCTGGGGCACCTATCACGCTCAGCCGGCGCTGGAGCTGCCCGGCGCCGCGCCGGACCCCGCCGCGGACGACCCCGCCAGCCAGGAGCCAAGTTCCGGTCTGGATGCCGCTGCCAGCGCCACCGACGGTGCCGGCCAGGGCACGCTGAACCGGCTGCACTGGCACCGCACACCCCGCTCGGCCGCCACGACCTTGCCGCTGCCGGCTGATGGCAGGCTCGCCACCCACCCGGCCCCTGGCGCCCTCGGGGTGGAACTGGCGCTGCTGAGCCGCCCGGTGCGCTTGCAGATCGACGGGGCCGAGCAAGACCTGCTGGCCGTCACCGC
>CAXTOB010000626.1:0-3856 GCA_964245505.1 uncultured Acetobacteraceae bacterium
TCACCCCGGCGCACATTCTAGCAAAACCACCGCCCCACCCCAGTCCCGCCTCCCGTGAGCTAAGCAGGGTTGCGTGGCCCGTCACACGAACGGCGTGCGGTTATACCGGGCCGCGCAATCCTGCTTCACTTTTCATCTGTGCGCGAACCTCAGAGGCTCGCTTAGGCCCGTGCGACGCCCGTGGGCGCGACCAAGTGCCAGGCGATCAACACCGGCTCCAGCAACGCCAGCCCAACCAGCGTGCCAGTCAGGCGCTCCAAAGCCGGAGTGATCGCTATGCCGGCATAACTGTCGGGAACCAACGTCACCAGGACCGCCAGCGTGAACTGCGTGCCGACGTAGGTCACGGTGTGCCCGCCATTCTCGATATGGCGCCCCAGCAGCACTCCGACGACCGTCCCCGCGATCAGCAGCACCGGGCTGCCATGCGCGGCAAACAGGAACGCGCCCGCCAGCGCGCTCCCGGCCAGGCACCCGGCGACCCGCTGCAGCAGCTTGCGGCTGACCGGCGCCAACCCGCTCGGGCCAATGCTGCTGACGGGAACCAGCATCACCGCCATGACCGCGACCGCGCTTTGCGCCAGCTCCGGCACCGCGAACCGCGCCCAAAGCACCGGCAGCAGCGCCAGCGCCGCAGCGCCCTGGGCGGCATGACGGACCGCATGCGGATGCCAGCCGATCCGCCGGGCCGACGCGGCGCGGGTGCCAGGCCAACGGCGGCGCACCGTCAGCGTCGAAACCGCGCTCACGGCAACGCACGCCGCAGTCCCCGCCGCAACCTCCAGCAGCCGCGTCGCCGCAAAGCCACGTATGTCGAGACCGGGATGCGCCAGCGTATCCAGCAGGATCATCTCGAACGTGAGCCCCGCGAACAGCCAGGCATAAGCCCGCCGCCCCGTCAGCGCCCCATACAGCGCGACCCCTCCCAGCACCGCACTGGCAAGCGCCGACGCCATCACGGACCCCTGCACTACTGGCGCCACCAGCAGCGCCACCCCGGCGCCAACAGCAGTCCCAAGAATGCGGAGCGCCCCACGCAGCAAGCTGTCCGAAACATGCCCACGCATGACCATGTAGCCGGAAAACGCCGCCCAAGCGACGTTCTGCGCGTGCAGCAAGTGCGCGAACGTGATCGCGAGCAGCACCGACAACACGCACTCCGCCTCATCAATGAGGCGCGGCGTCACCGGCATCAGCCTCCGGGTGGTGCCGCGTGACGCGGACAACAAGGCACTGCGCATCTGATCCAGCCGCCGATCCCCCAACCCGGCGCAACCAGCCGCGCGCACCCCATATAGGGACGATGGCTCCCCTCGCCCTCTACATCCACTGGCCGTTCTGCCTGGCCAAATGCCCCTACTGCGACTTCAACAGCCACGTCCGCGACCGCATCCCCCAGGCCCGTTTCGCCCGCGCCCTCCGCACTGAGTTGGCATGGGAAGCCGCGCGCCTGGGCCGGCGCCCCCTAGCCTCCATCTTCTTCGGCGGCGGCACCCCCAGCCTCATGGAGCCGGACACCGTCGCCGCCCTGATCTCCGACGCCACCACCCTATTCGACCCGGCGCCGGACCTGGAGATCACCCTGGAGGCCAACCCTACCAGCGTCGAACTGGCCCGCCTCGCCGGCTTCCGCGCCGCCGGCGTCAACCGCGTCTCCCTCGGCATCCAAAGCCTGGACGCCGCCGCCCTGCAGATGCTCGGCCGCCAGCACTCCGCCGCCCAGGCCACCGAAGCCCTGGAGGCCGCCCGGTCCACCTTCCCCCGCGTTTCCTTCGACCTGATCTACGCCCGCCCCGGCCAGTCCGTCGCCGCCTGGCAGACCGAACTGCGCCAAGCCCTAGCCCTCTGCGCCGACCACCTCTCGCTCTACCAACTCACCATCGAACCCGGCACCGGCTTCGAGGCGCTGCACCGCCGGGGCGAGCTGGTGCTGCCCGACGACGACCTGGCGGCGGAGCTGTATCACGCCACCCTCGACGCCTGCGCCGCCCAGGACCTCCAACCCTACGAGGTGTCCAACCTAGCCCGGCCCGGCGGCGAAAGCCGACACAACCTGGCCTACTGGCGCTACGCCGACTACGCCGGCATCGGACCCGGCGCGCACGGCCGCATCACCCTGGATGGCAACCTGATCGCTACCCGCCGCCACCGCGCCCCGGAACCCTGGGCCGCCCGCGTGGAGCGCCAGGGCCACGGCAGCACCGCGGAAGAGCGCATCGGCCCCCGCGACCGCGCCCGTGAAATGCTGCTGATGGGCCTACGCCTGACCGAGGGCGTGGACGCCACCCACTTCGCCGCCCGGACCGGCATCCCGCTCGCGGACGCGCTGGACCCGGACGTGCTGGACCAGGCGCTGGAGGCCGGATACGTCACCCAATCCGATGGCCGCCTCGCCGCGACCCTCGCAGGCCGCCTGCGCCTGGATGCGCTGCTGGCGCAGATGGTGGCCTGACCCGCCGCCGGACCCGTTTGCGCCGCCGTTGCGTGCGGGATGAAAAATCAGTTTCCTGGGCTTAACAGCACCGTAGAACGACCACCCCTTCCGACGCCGGCCCAAGCATCCCATCACCGGATCCATCTACGGTGGATCATCATACCAACCGTTCTCCGCTCTGGCCGTTTGCGCCATTGCGAGGAGCGCACCGACGCGGCAATCCAGGGCAGCAAGGGGCAATGTCTCAGTTTGAATGTCGGCTCTTGATGGTGAGCAGACATAGGTGATCAGGCTTGGTGAAGCTGCTTCGCGCCCACCTCGGACATAAACTAAGATGTCAGCATTCTTCGAGAACGCATAACTAATGCGCAATCCGGGACGAGGCATCCTAGCGCCGCCGGCCCGCTGCAGAACTAGCACTTCGGGATCGGCAACCTGGAAACGATGTCCGCTTGGCGGGTAACTAGCCTTTATCTTAGCTCGAAGTCGACAAGTTCTAGCGTGGTCTTTCCTACATTGGTGATCGTGCGGGAAATCGCTGGTTCCAGCCACAGGAGTTCGGCGTGTGTAAGATACATTTCATGGCTGGCGCCGTCGGAATATACCTCCGCGACATCCGCGGATTGCACAATGAAACGAGCGACTGGGCCGACCTGTCTGACGGGAGGAGCTGTCTGTCCAGGTTCAAGAGTAAGGCGCCATCCAACCAGGCGCTCGTTATTCATCACAGTCTCATAAGGCTTTGGTCGCTGGTCAAGCATATGACCGCTGGGGGCGAAGTCTTTGAGCTGTATGCCCACGACGTGGAATTCAGTGTCACCGACATTAGCCACATTGTGCACTAACGGTTGACTGGCGTAGCTCGCAAATGCAGCCTGGCCAACTTTGCGGGGAGGAAATCGGACCGGTTTTCCGCCAAGGATGGTCGTTTCCGATTCAGAGACGCCCATCCAGATCTGCGCAAAGTCTTGAGCGTGCCGATGCCATGACCCTACCTTGCCTGGAGGGATACGGGCGCTAATGACGTCTGCAAACCTGTTTCCAGTCGACACCGTATGAAACGGTGCCATCTCCACTGGCACCACAACCGGGTCGTCCGCAGCCATTGTTCTAGAAGGCAGGGCCGCAACAGCAAACGTTGCACAACAACCGCAAACGAATTGGCGTCTTCCAGGCGGATGTGAGGCCAACGGCATGGTTTCCCCCCTTCCACGGTCGGTGGAATCGGGACGGCGACGCAGCGCACCACCTACCCAATCCTAGTTCGATCAGCTTAGGCACAATAAGCCGCGGTCGCAACGAGATATGTCGGCCTGCTGGCCAACCCATGCCATACACTTGGTCTGATCCAATGTCTGCAATGGATCGAGATTGTGTGAAAACGTCATCGAAACGGGTACTCAAGCGCGTGCGGACCTGGCA
>CAXTOB010000627.1:0-3851 GCA_964245505.1 uncultured Acetobacteraceae bacterium
ACCGCGCCGGTCTCGCAGGCATCAAAGAGCTACTCAGAATGCTCGCTGTCTCATAACGTTGAACAGCCCTGGCTCCAAGCCAGGTTGCGGTTCAGCCGGGCGTCGGCCGAGTACCTGCCGGCCCCGGTAACGTACAGCAGAAGAAATCCACCCATGATGCTGACGTTCTTGTAAAAGTTGACCATGTTCTCGGCCTGGGCAGCGCCCGTCATTGTCCAGTAGTGATGGCCAATCAGCGCCGTCGCCAGCGTATACAGCGCCATCAGGACAGCCAATGGCCGCGTCAACCCGCCAACGAGTATCGCGGCCGAGACAAGGAGCTCCACCGCGGTCGCCACGACCGCGGAGACAGGCGGCAGGGGCGCGCCGCTCTGCGCCATGTAGGCAACTGTCCCGGAGTAGTTCATCAACTTGCCCCACCCCGATGTGAGGAACAGCACGACGAGCAGGATGCGGGCAACGAGGATGACTTCATCCCCTATCTTCTCGGAACCGAATCTGGACATCACGCACCTTTATTCTTGGGATGATTTTCTGACTGACTGGCTTGGTAGCTAATCCGGCGAGGTGGAGGCTCGAGCAACGGAGGGCCTTTGAGTTCTGCCGCCGATGACTGACTTAAGTTGCTGTCGACGGCCTTGGCCACGTAACGTGAAGGCCACTAATTATTACGTCTTCGATTTTTCGATGGAGGTGGGAGCAGGCTTCGGTCAGTTGTACCGTGACGCAATCGGCTAGCTTGGGTGCTCATCGGTGCGGCTTTCATCTTGCTGCGCTGACCTGCGGCTGGAGCGCACGCCATGCTGACCCTGCAAGCAAGTTTCGCTGGACGTATGGTTTCTCCCATCTCCGGAACGCTTCTCACGTCCGCCTGTCCGTTCATGGCTCCAGCACCGCTGATGGCCGCCTGGGTTGAACTCCCGGGGTGGCAGGGCCGGGCCGGCGGCCAGCGACAGCATTGGAGCGGTTCCCCCTATCGCGCTACGCCGTGTGCGGAGCCTGATGGTTGGCCTCAAAAAGGAACCAGGCGCGCCGCTCGGTCTCGTCAATGAACGTTTCCAGCAGGCTGGCAGTGGCAACGTCGCCCTGCTCGTCAACCATCCCGTGCGCCTCGCGCATCCGCTTCGCCAGGTCGCCGTTGTCCTCGCGCAACTCGGCCAGCATGTCCTGCGGCGTCACATAGGGAGCGTCGTTGTCCGCAACGCGCTGGTTGCGCGCAACCTCGCCAATGGAGTGCATGGTGAGATGGCCGACCTTCCGCACCCGTTCGGCCAGCACGTCCGTCATGGCGAAGACTTGGGTGGCCTGCTCGTCCAGCATCAGGTGATAGTCGCGGAAGTGCGGGCCGCTCATGTGCCAATGAAAGTTCTTGGTCTTCATGTAGAGCGCGAACACGTCGGCCAGCAGGCCGTTGATCGCGGCCGCACTGTCGCGCGTAGCGTTCGCACCAAGGTCAGTCGGCGTCGCCAAGCCGGCAGGCACGGGATGGGTTGTGGCTTGCTGGTCCATGACGCCGTCCTTTCGAGGGGTTCATTCAGGGCACCGCCATCCCCGGGCGTGCCTCCAGTTGATGGACGGTACAGGCCATCCACCGTCTTCCGGAAGGCTCGGAAAGTACTCATGGCGGCCTCAAGAGTTCGCTGGGTCCGAACGCGCCAGTTCCGGATGACGGCACGCGACGGTCAGCATCCGGGCGGACTGGCCCGGCCACCAGCCGCATGCGGGCCAGCCGCAGTGGCCGTGCAGCCACCTTCCATAGGCCCGGTCCGGGCCGCCAGGTCGCAAGGCGGGCCTCAACCTGGCCCCGCGTCAGTCGGGCCCCCGCCTCATGGCTCCGTTAGCCTGGGAACGTTGACAATGTGCCGGTGCCATCCAGAAAGTGGCGCGGCGGGCGGCCATGCGCGCCGTAAACTGTGCCCTGATTCACAAGTGCCAGCCCTTGTTGCCATACTTCATGGAGGCGGCCCACGCACGCGTGTCAGCTTGAGAGCCGCACCACTTGCAGACGCCTTGCCGAAGGCGCAGAGTCAACGCGCAAGCCGCCGGGCCACCGCGTCCGCCACCTGGCCCAGCGCATCGTCCATGGCATTGACCTGGGCCTTGGTCGTGTCGTCTTCTACGGGCAGGCTGAGGCGCAACCGGTCCAGCGTGCGCGGCCAGCCCGGCCCGGTGACCGCGGCGTAGCCGCCCAGCACCACTGGCGCCCTTGATGTCACCTCCCCTGCGTCCTGCTCGAAACGCTGCACCTCGATTTCGACCTCGGCATCCGGATGCGCGGCAATCGGCCCCCCATCGGTCAGCACGTCAGCGCCGGGCAGGCGTTGCGCCAGGTCGGCCACCAGCACGCGCTGCAGCATCGTCCGCAGCGGTTCGCTCCACCAGTCGTTCTCCGCCACCCGCAGCCGCGTCCGACCGGCGGCGCGCACCACCTCCTGCCGGTCGAGGTAGCGGGGCAGGCCGACGCCGCGGACGACGATCACCCGCCGCACGCCCGCCTGCGCCACGCCAGGCCGCGGCTCCAAGCTGTAAAGGTCGGGACTGGACGACGCGCAGCCACCTACGAAGACGTGCAGCAGGAGCGCGCAGGAGGCCGAGCGCCGCACGCTATTCCGCCGCCCGCGTAACCCGGCCCCGGACCAGCGCCTCGGGGTGGCGGGCCAACAAGTCCGCCACCATGCGGACGGACGCGGCGGCGTCGGACGCCTGCATCAGCAAGCGGTCCAAGTCCCGGCCGAACTTGCCGTCGCCGGCACTGCCGGCCGACACCGAGGCCGCCAGCGTCCGCACCTGGGCAAGGGTGTCCCGCAGGTCGGCTGCGACGGCTGGCAATTGCCGCAGCGCCGGCGCGGCCCCCGCGTCCAAGTGCCGCATCGTGTCCTGCACCGCTGCCAGCGTGCCGTTCAGCCGGGCCAGCACCTGGTGGAGCTGCGGGTCGTTGGCCGCCCCGCTTGCGCCGTGCAGCATGCTGTTCAAGTTCTGCCCGATCTCCAGGAACGGCATGGCGCTGACCTTGGCCATGAGCTGGTTCGCGGTGGCGGTCAGGTCGTCCAAGCCGGCACCCCCGTTGTCGGCGGGGATGACCTGCACGCCGCCTTCCTCCCCGACCTCAGCCGGTTTCGCGCCCGGTTCGAACTCCAGCGCGACCTCCTTCTGGCCGGTGATCAGGTTGCCGCCCTTCAGCCGGGCGCGCAGGCCTTTTGCGACCAGCTCATGCAGGTACTGCGGGAACGGCTGCACCGGCCTGCTGCCAACTGCCGTCACCCGGTCAAGCTGCAAGGCGAAGCCGACGCGGACACGGGACTGGTCGGTGTCGGTCGAGTATTGCAGGTCCACCGAGGTCACGTCGCCGATGGGCAGGCCCTGCAAGGTGACGCGCGCCCCCACGGCAAGCCCGCCCACCGACCCGGTGAAATAGCTGGCCAGCACGGCCCGGCGCGGCGCCATGGCCGTCTCGGCAGCCTCCTGGGTCGCGTACAGGGGGAAGCTGTCCCCGTCCGCCACAGCTGGGGCGGCATCCGCGTCGCCACCCTGCGACAAGGTGTCGAAGGTGATGCCGCCCAGGATCGCGGCCTTCAGGCTATCCACCTGCAGCCGCACCCCTTCCGGCCCGACCTGTAACTGGATGCCGGAGCTGTTCCAGAACCGACTGTCCCGGGTCACCCACTCCGCATAGGGTGCGCTGACGAAGACGTGCAGCGTCACCTTGTCCGCTCTGCCGGTGAAGTCCCAGCCGACGACCTTGCCCACGTCCAGGTCGTGGAAAAACACGGGCGTGCCCAGGTTGATCGGGCCGAGCCGCGCGGCAGTCAGGTGGAACTGCCGGCCGGGCAGGTCGGGAACCAGGGTGGGCG
>CAXTOB010000628.1:0-1532 GCA_964245505.1 uncultured Acetobacteraceae bacterium
GACCAGGCAGGCCAGGTTCAAGGCGAGTCCCACGGCCAGCGGGTCGGTCCATGCCTGGCGCAGCAGCGCGCCGCAGCGGCGGCATCGCGCGGCGGTCCTGGGTGCCAGGGCCGGCACGCGTTGCGCCTGGCCGCAGTCGCGGCAACTGCGAACCGCCGGGGCGGTGCGGCCTGCCGTGGACGGTGCGGGCGCGTCCAGAACGCCGTCACCGGCCATCAATGGTCATGTCCCCGGCAGTCATGTCCCGAGCGGGCATGTCCCCAGCCTGGGTCATGCTGGGCCATGTCTTCGGCCCAGGTGGGGAAGCTGCAGCTTGCGGGAGGGTTCGGCATCCGCGCGCTCGTCAATTGGCATGCGCTGCCAGGCTGTCCAACGCCGCGGGGACGACGGGCGGCACGCTCGGGACCGGAGGCGCCTGGCTTTTGGCGCCGGGGTCTTCCCATCCGCCGCCCAGCGCGCGGTAAAGCGCCACGACGTCGTTGGCCAGCGTCATGTGCTCTTGAACCAGTTGCTGGCGGGCGGTTTCCAGCGTGCGCTGCGCGTCCAGCACCTGCAGGAAGTCGCCCAGCCCGTGCGAGTAGCGGTTGCGCGACAGATACAGCGTGTCGCTTGCCGCCCGCACCACCTGCGCCTGCCGTTCCCGCTCGATCCGGTCGTAGCGGTAGCTGACCAGCGCGTCCTCCACCTCCCGCAGGGCGTTCAGCACGGTTCCGCGGTAGCGCAGCGCCGCCTCGATCGCCTGCGCCCGGTTCAGCGTCAGGTTCGCGGTCAACTGCCCGCCTTGGAAGATCGGCAGGGAGATGCTCGGGCCGGCCGAGTAGTAGTGGCTGACCCACCGCGTCAGGTAGCCCACATCCGTTGCCCGCAACCCCAGACTGCCGGTCAGCGAGACGTCCGGGTAGAAGCTTGCGACCGCGACCCCCACCCCGGCGGTGGCGGCGTGCAGCTGCGCCTCCGCTTGCCGGATGTCGGGGCGCCGCCGGGCCAGCGTGGAGGGGATACCGGCGCCCACGACGTTCGGCAGGGCCGGCACCGGCGCCGGCCGCATCAGCCGGTCGTCCAACGTGCCCGGCACGGCGCCGATCAAGACGTTCAACCGGTTGATCGCCTGCAGCCGCTGCTTGTCATACTCCGGGAGCTGCCGCTGGTTGTTCAGCACCTGCGTGCGCGCCTGCTCCACGTCAATGGAGGTGGACAGTCCCTCCCGCTGCCGCCGCTCCGTCAGGGACAGCGAGGCCTGGGCGGAGCGGATGTTGTCCTCCTGGCTCGCCTGCAGCGCCTGCGCTCCGCGAAGCTGCACATACGCCTGCGCCACCTCGCTTTCCAGGCTGGTCAGCGCGTCGTTGGCCGCCTCCGCCTGTGCCTCCGCCTGGGCCCGTGCCTGCTCGACGGAGCGGCGGACCCGGCCGAACAGGTCCAGCTCCCACGAGGCGCTGAGCCCATACTGGAACAGGTCGATCGGCTGGGTCAGCCCGCCCAGCAGCCCGCTGCCCGAGCTGACGCTCGACAAGCCCAGGGAGGTGCGCTGGCCC
>CAXTOB010000628.1:1542-3848 GCA_964245505.1 uncultured Acetobacteraceae bacterium
GGGCATTGAACTGCCGGTAAACGCCTTGGGACTCCAGGATGCCCTGCAGACCCAGCTGCTCGCGCATGTAGCTGCCGGTCCCGTTCAGCATCGGCAGCCCGGCCGCCCGCGCCGTGACGATGCCCTGGCGCGACTCGATCACCCGCAGCACCGCCTGCTGCACGTCGAGGTTGTTGCGGATTGCCGTCTCGACCATCTCCGTCAGCACCGGGTCGTTGAAGCCCTTCCACCAGCGCGGGTCCGGGTTGGTGGACAGGCTGACTGCGGCGTCCTTCTGGTCGGCGTTGCGGTAGGCCGGCACCTCGGGCGGTGACGGACGCAGGAAGTTTGGACCCAGCGTGCATCCGCTCAGCCCGAGCAGCAGCCCTACGGCTGCGGCACGCCAAGCCGGGTGGATCAAGCTGCTCCTCCTCCGCCGCCAGGCTTGACCTTGACGTTCTTCAGCATCAGCCCCGCCACGGTCATCGTCAGCGAGATGATGGCCGTGATGAAGAACACGTCGATGTAGGCCAGGGTCGAGGCCTGGTCGCGCAGCATCTGGAACACCTGGCCGGGCGCATTGCTCACCGCCTGCTGCGCCGACATGCCGTTAGCGATCATCGCCCCTTGGATCTGCTGCAGCGTGTCGTTGTAGGGCTGGTTTGTCGGGTCCAGCCACTGCACCATGTGGTGCTGGCGTATCTGCTGGTGGTCGGTTACGAGCGCGGTGGAGATGGAGATGCCGACCCCGCCATAAACGTTGCGCGCCATGCTGAACATGGACGCGGCATCGTCGTTCAGCTTCTTCGGGATGGTCGAGTAGGCAGCCGAGCTAATCGGCACGAACAGCAGCGCCAGCGCCGCCGTCTGTGCCGAGCGGAACACCGCCAGGTGGAAGAAGTCCATGTTGGGCACCAGGCCCATGGAGTAAAACAGCGCCGCCGACAGCGCGATGCCGCCCGTTGCGATCACAAACTTCACCGGGATGACGGTCAGCACCCGGCCGACGATCGGGATCAAGCACACCAGCACCACTGCCCCCGGGGCCAGCACGATCCCAGCCCACGTCGCGTTGTAGCCAAGCTGCTGCTGCGCGAACTGCGGGATCAGCACGGCGCTGGCATACAGGACGAAGCCCATGACCGCGATGCAGAACCATGACAGCGCGAAGTTGCGGTCCGCAAACACCCGCAGGTTCACCACTGGGTTCTTGGCCCGCAGCAAGTACACCGGCCCGACGGTATAGCCGATGATGGACAGGACGACCATCACGCGGACGAAGTTGGACGCCAGCCAGTCGTAATCCTCGCCCCGGTCCGCCGCCAGCTCCATGCAGCCGAGCGCCAGGGTCACGAACAGCATGCCCCAGTAGTCGAAAGGCGGCGCGTTTTTGATCTCTTCCGCCTCCTCCGGCGGGCTTTGGATCAGGCTCAGGCCGCCGAAGAAGGTCAGTGCCCCGACCGGCACGTTGATCAGCAGGATCCAATGCCAGGAATACGTGTCGGTCAGGTAGCCGCCGATCATCGGACCGAGCACCGGCGCGATGATGGTCGCAACGGCGGCCAGCGCGAATGCCTGCTGCCGCTTTTCCGGCGGGAACACCTCGAGGATGATCGCCTGCTGCGTCGGCTGCAGCCCGCCGCCGAACAACCCTTGCAGCCCGCGGAAGAATAGCAGCTCGACGAAGTTGGTCGAGATCCCGCACCCGAACGAGGTGGCCGTGAACCCGGCGACCGAGATCAGAAAGTATTTCTTCCGCCCGATCCGCCGGCTGAGCGAGGAGGAGATGGTCAGCACGATGCCGTTGGCGACGAGGTAGGTCGTCAGCGTCCAGGTGGCGTTGTCGCTGCTCACCGCCAGGCTGCCGGCGATGTGCGGCAGGGCGACATTGACGATGGTGGTGTCCAGCACCTCCATGAACGCGCCGAGCGTGACCACCAACGCTATGAGCCACGGGTTTGACTTGCCCTTGGCGGACCCGCTCACTTGAACAGCACCGTCGGCTCGACCGATAAGCCGAGCGGCAGGCCCCTGTTCTGGTCCAGCCCGCTGTCGATCAGGATCTTGACCGGCACGCGGCGCACGATCTTCACGTAGTTGCCGGTCGCGTTCTCGGTCGGGAAGGTGGTGAACCGCGCGCCGCTCCCCTCCTGGATGCTATCCACATGGCCACGTAGCTTCAGGTGCGGGTAGGCGTCCACCGTGATCTGCACCTGCTGACCCACGCGCATGCGGTCGAGCTGGGTTTCCTTGAAGTTCGCCACGATCCAGGTCAGCGGCGACACCAGGTAGAACATCTGCTGGCCCGCCTGCGCGTAGGTGCCGAC
>CAXTOB010000629.1:0-3843 GCA_964245505.1 uncultured Acetobacteraceae bacterium
ACGCAGGAACTCCTCGAAGTACGGGTTGTGCGTGGCCAGCATGACCGCACCGTGGAACTCGAAATCCGCCTCCGCCGTGCCCTCGTCGGAAGCGGTGGTGTAGGCATCCATCGCCCGGTCGATCCGCTTCAGGTCCGCTGCCGTCCGCCGTGACGCCGCCAGCCCGGCCGCCTCGCTCTCCAGGCCGGTGCGCAGCTCCATCAAGCTCAGCACGTTGGTCAGCGACGCCAGCGCCTCCGGGTCTATCCGGAACGGCCGCCGCTCGTCCCGCAGGGCGACGAACATCCCGGAGCCTTGCCGGGCAACCACCAGCCCCTCCGCCCGCAGCGCCGCGATCGCCTCGCGCACCACCGTCCGGCTCACGCCCAGCGCGGCCCCGAGCTGCTGTTCGGTCGGCAGCCGCGCCTCAGGAGCGAGCGTCCCATTGCCGATATCCTGGCGCAGGCGCGCAACGAGTGCGTCGGCCATGCTGCCGCGCGGCACGATCGGCGTCGCTAGTCCCGACCAGCCCGACGCCGGCCTGCGTCGGCTTGCCGGGGCTTCGGTTCTTGACAGCGCCGGGGCGCCATGATCGTCTGTATTCATCAGGTTGTCATATGACATGGTAATCTGAGTGCGTCCAGGCTTAACCAAGCAACAAAGCCCTCGCGGCATCCCGGGAAACGTCATGCGCCATCTACTGGCACTCCTCGCCCTATTCGCCGGGCCCGCCACGGCCGGTGCCGCGCCGTGGCACGAGGCGCCGGCGCTTGCGGCCGAGGTCACCGCCGGCAAGCTGCCGCCCGTTGACCAGCGCCTGCCCGCGCAGCCGCAGGTGGTTCAGCCCGCCAAGGCGATCGGCCGCTACGGCGGCACGCTGCGTACGCCGCTCCGCGGGGATGGTGACCAGAACGGGATCCTGCGCATGGTCGGCCCGCAAGGCCTCACCCGCTGGTCCCCTGACTATGACACCGTCGTCGCCAACGTCGCCGAAAGCTGGACGCGCAACGCGGACGCGACCGAGTGGACCTTCAAGCTGCGCCCCGGCATGCGCTGGTCCGACGGCGTGCCGTTCACCGCCGACGACATCCTGTTCACCGTCAACGAACTGCTGCCGAACACAGCGTTCTTCGCCTCACCGCCGGCGCAATATGTCGTCGCCGGCAAGGTCATGCGGGCCGAGAAGCTCGACGATGTCACCGTAAAGCTCATCATGGGCGGCCCCAGCCTACGCCTGCCCGAACTCCTCGCCACGCCGCTCGGCCAGCACCCCGTGCTTTACGCGAAACACTACTGTGAGCAATTCACCCCAACCCACAACCCAGCCATCGCCAGCCTGGTCGCCGCGGCGCGCCAGCCCAACTGGGCCGCGCTGCTGCGGTTGCGCTGCGGCGACATCGAGATCCCGTCCCGCTGGGCCAACCCCGAGCGTCCGACGCTCGATCCCTGGCTGATCAGCGTGCCCTATACTGGCGGCGGCACCGAAGTCGTCGTGCGCCGCAACCCCTACTTCTGGCAGGTTGACCCGGCCGGCAACCAGCTTCCGTATATCGACGCGATCTCGTTCCAGGTCATCTCCGACCTGCAATCCATGATCCTTGCCTCAATCGGCGGCCAGCTCGACTTCGTGGGCCGGTATATCATTGCGATCGCCAACAAGCCCGTCCTGGCCCAGCATCAGGCCGATGGCGGCTACGTCCTGCAGCCCTTCACCTCCAGCGAGGCCAGCGCCTTGGTGCTCTGGGTCAATCAGACCGACAAGGACCCCAAGCTCGCCGGGTTGCTGACCCGGCATGAGTTCCGTGAGGCGCTTTCGCTCGGCATGGACCGCGACGAGATCAACGACATCGTCTTCCTCGGCCAGAGCGGCCCCTGGCAAACCAGCCCGCTTGAGGAAACCAAGTTCTACAACGAGCAGCTTGCCCGGCAATTTACCGAGCACGATCCCGACCGCGCCAACGCCATCCTCGACAAGCTCGGGCTCAAGCGGCAGGGCAGCGGCATGCGAACCTTGCCTGACGGCTCCCGCCTGTTCCTGACAGCAGACGCCTCGCTCAGCGACTTCGGCGCCGCCGACACGCTCGAGCTGATCAAGAAGCAATGGGCGGAGATCGGCATTGATCTCGGCATCAAGAATGAGGAACGCTCGCTGTTCTACGACCGCGCCCAGAACAACGACTACGACCTCGCCATCGAGACCGCGCCAGGCGGCATTGATCCCACCAGCGACCCGCGGCTGTGGCTCTCCACCCATTCGCTTGACAGTCGCCAAAGCATTCCTTGGCAGCGCTGGTATGCCTCCGCCGGCAAGGAAGGCGCTGAGCCCTCGGCCAGCATGCGCGAACGCCTGGTTTTGTGGGAGCGGTGGAAGCAGGCCAGCAGCGAACAGGAGGCCGACACCCTGTTCAAACAAATCCTGCAAAAGGCTGCGGACGCGTTCGAGGTGCTTGGAACCGTCCGCGGCCCCACCCTATTCGGCATTCACAAAGCAACGCTGATGAACGTCCCCGACCAAATCCCGTATAGCTGGAACTACCCCACCCCGGCGCCGACGCTGCCGCAGCAGTACTTCTTCGCCCGCTGAAGCATGGGCCGCTTCATCCTCCGCCGGCTTCTTGGCCTCATCCCGTTCCTGGCGCTGGTCTCGATCACCGTGTTCGCGCTCATCAAGCTTCCGCCGGGCGACTTCGTGGACAAGTATGCCGCGGCGCTCGCCTCCGCCGGCGAGACCGTGGACCCCGCCATGCTCGCCGCCATGCGCACCCAGTACGGCCTCGATCAAACCTGGCTCATGCAGTATTGGCTCTGGGTCAGCCACCTGCTGCACGGCGACTTCGGCTACTCGTTCCAGTGGCAGCAGCCCGTCTCGGCGCTCATCGGCAAGCGGATCGGCCTCACCCTGCTGCTTTCGCTGGCCACCCTGCTGTTCACCTGGGCCGTCGCGCTGCCGATCGGGATCTACACCGCGGTCCACCGCTACTCCTGGGGTGACTATCTCTTCACGCTCCTCGGCTTTGCCGGCCTCGCCATTCCCGGCTTCCTGCTCGGCCTCGTGCTGATGTATGTCGCCGTCGCCTGGTTCGGCACCAATGTGGGCGGCCTGTTCTCCCCCGCCTATGCCAATGCGCCGTGGTCCCTCGGCCGCGCGGCCGATCTGCTGTCGCATCTCTGGATCCCGATGATCATCCTCGGCACCTCCGGCGCTGCCAGCCTGATTCGGGTCATGCGCGCCAACCTCATTGATCAGCTGCACCAGCCCTACGTCGAGACGGCGCGCGCCAAGGGCTTGTCCGAAGTCCGGCTGCTGCTGCGCTACCCCGTCCGCATTGCCCTCAACCCCTTCGTCAGCACGCTCGGCTGGGTACTGCCCCATCTCGTGTCCGGCTCGGTCATCATCTCCATTGTATTGAACCTTCCGACTGCCGGGCCGATGCTGCTGCAGGCGCTGCTCGCCCAGGACCAATACCTTGCCGGTGCCTTTCTGCTGCTGCTTTGCCTGCTGACGGTGCTTGGCACGTTGGTCTCCGACATCCTGTTGGCGTTGCTCGACCCGAGGATCCGCGTGCAATGAGCCAGGCGCTCGCCGCCGACCCGGTCCACCTCCCGAGCCGGCTGGACACCGCCTCCGAGGCCCGCCTGTTTTGGCTCCGCTTCCGCCGCCACCGCCTTGCCATAGTCGGCCTGGTGGTCATCTCCGTAATGGTCCTCCTCGCCGTGTTCGCCGAGCCGGTTGCCCCGTTCGACCCCGGCAAAAGCAATGGCCGCTTCGCCTACGCGCCCCCGCAGGCGATCCATTGGGTTGATCACGACGAGGACGGCTGGCACCTCCGAGCCCATGTGCTCGGCGCCCGCTTGACCCGCGAC
>CAXTOB010000630.1:0-3832 GCA_964245505.1 uncultured Acetobacteraceae bacterium
GCCCAACCCCATGCGTCCCGCCATCCGCCTGCGTGCCCGGGTGCTGCAAGTCCGCGACATCCCAGCCGGCGCCGGCGTCGGCTACAACGCCACCTGGACCGCCTTGCGCCCCAGCCGCATCGCCACCGTTCCCGTGGGCTACGCCGACGGCTACCCCCGCAGCCTGTCCAACCGCGCCGAGGCGTGTTTTGACGGCGCACCCGTCCCGCTGGTAGGGCGTGTCAGCATGGACCTTGCGACCTTCGACGTTACCGACCTGCCTGGCGTCCAGCCCGGCGCCTGGCTGGACCTGATCGGTCCCGGGATGCCGGTGGACGAGGTGGCGGCCCGCGCCGGCACCAACGCCTACGAGATCCTGACCCAGCTCGGCCCGCGCTACCGCCGCATCTACCTGCCGGCATGATGCGCGCCCTGGATGCGGTCGCGGCCGTAGGGCGCGGCACGCTGAGCGGCGTACGCCATGCCGGCGCCATCGCGCTGTTCGGCGCGGCCGGGCTGTCGCACTTGCTGCGCCCGCCATATTACGTTCGCATCTTCCTTGGCGTGTTCGAGGAGTTCGCCTACTTCAGCCTACCAGTCGTGGCGCTGACGGCATTGTTCTCCGGCGCGGTGATCGCGCTGCAAAGCTACACCGGCTTTTCCCGCTTCAGCGCCGAAAGCGCCATCGCCGGCGTCGTCGTGCTGTCGGTGGTGCGGGAGCTGGGGCCGGTGCTGGCGGGGCTCATGGTGGCCGGGCGCATGGGTGCTGCGATGGCGGCGGAGATCGGCACCATGCGCGTCACCGACCAGATTGACGCGCTGGGCACCTTATCCACCAACCCGATGAAGTACTTGGTCGCGCCCCGCCTGCTGGCCGGCGTGCTGGCGCTGCCGCTGCTGGTGGTGGTGGCGGACATCCTGGGCGTGTTCGGCGGCTTCGTCGTCAGCACGGCGAAACTGGGTTTCAACCCGGCGGCGTATCTCGCCAATACGCTGCAAATCCTGACCACGAACGACGTAGTGGCCGGACTGACCAAGGCGGCGGTGTTCGGCTTCTTGATAGCGTTGATGGGCTGCTACCACGGCTACAACAGCCGGGGCGGGGCGCAGGGCGTTGGATCGGCGACCACCGGCGCTGTGGTGTCGGCCAGCATCCTGATCCTGATGTTCGACTACGTGCTGACCGAACTGTTTTTCGCGCGATGACCGAGCCGCCCCGCCTGGAACCTCAAACTCTCGAATCAAAAACCCGCGAACCCAAGATCAAGATACGCGGCCTGACGAAGGCGTTCGGCGACAAGCAGGTGCTGGACGGCATAGACCTGGACGTCATGCCCGGCACCAGCACCGTCGTCATCGGCGGCTCCGGCAGCGGCAAGTCGGTGTTGCTGAAGTGCATCCTGGGCTTGATCGAGCCGGACAGCGGCAGCATCGAGGTAGATGGCCGGAGCATCCTGGGCCTGCCCCGGCGCGAGCGGGAGGCGGTGAACGCCCACATCGGCATGCTGTTCCAGGGCGGCGCCCTGTTCGACAGCCTGGATGTCTGGGAGAACGTCGCCTTCGGCCTGCTGGCGCAGAACCACCTATCCCGCGCCGACGCCCAGGCCCGCGCCGGCGAAGTGCTGAAACAGGTCGGCCTAGACCCCAGTGTCGGCGACCTGTCACCCGCGGAGCTGTCGGGCGGCATGCAGAAGCGCGTAGGCTTGGCCCGGGCGATCGCGGCACAGCCCGACATCCTGTTCTTCGACGAGCCGACGACGGGCCTGGACCCGATCATGGGCGCGGTCATCGACGGCCTGATCGTGGACTGCGTGAAGCGCATGGGCAGCACCGCGATTGCCATCACCCACGACATGGCCAGTGCCACGCGCATCGGCGACCGCGCGGCGATGCTGTTCCGCGGCAAGCTGGTATGGCAGGGCGCCGCGTCCGATCTGCTGCACAGCGGCAATGCGATGGTGGACCAGTTCACCCATGGGCGCCGGGACGGGCCGATCCAGATGGAGTTGCGGCGGTAGGGCATGCGGCGTGCTTTGCACGGCAGGATGCGCTTGCTCTCAAGGGTTCACCTCAGAGCCTGCTTTTCGCTCCCTACACCATACAGTCCTGCGCGGGCAGCGCCGGGCTCGTTTGGCTGCCAGGGTGAGCCAGTGGAAAAGAAGATTGGTTCTGTATACGGTGTTGGGTCCGCTCCTGCTGTTCAGCGCCAAGCTTCGCGCTCCCGCACGCAACAGGGACGAGCTGAGCGATATCCTGACGAAGATGCAGGTTGAGCTGTACGGCGGGTAGAGGTGCAGGGCAGTCAGATGGTGTATGCTACCTCCATGAAGCACCAAGACGCCCTCGCCAGGGTCCGCGGGATCGTGGATCGCCACACGCTGCCGGATTTTATCCTAGGCTATGACGTGCGCCTAGGTGATTTCGATGGGGACCCGGCCCTGTGGGTGGTGTTCCGCGCGGTGCAGACCTCCCGCCATGACAAGGCCGAGGTGGACCGGCAAGTGGGCGAGATGAATGCCCTGCACGCCGCGCTGATGCCGGAACTGCTGGAAGCTTTCGAGGACCGCTACCCCTACTTCCGCTACGAGGCGGTCCCTGAACCCGCTGCAGCCAACGGAGCGTGAACCCGTCCGAGCTTCTGCGCCATGCTCAAGGCTTGATCGCGCCGCCCGCCGGGCCACCTGGCTCGGCCCCGGCAGAGGTTGACCTGCGCCGCGCCGCATCTGCGGCCTATTACGCCCTGTTCCACACCCTGGCGGCAGCAGGAGCACAGATCATCGCCCCGGCGAACGACCCATTGCAGAACCAGGTCACGCGCGCATTCAGCCACACGGCAATGCGGAAAGTGTGCGATGCCTATGTTAGGTCGCCGGGCCAGCCATTCCCGCCCTCTGCGGCCCATCTGAACCCCAGCCAACCCAACAAGCAACTCGTCAATGTTGCGGCGGCGTTTACGCAGCTTCAGGAAGCCCGCCATACGGCAGACTACGACCTTTCCTTCACAGTCCTATATACCGACGCGGTGCGTTTGGTTCAGACGGGTGAGTCCGCCCTGGCCGACTTCGCAGCTATCCAAGCCCTCCCGGAAACCCAGGTGTTCCTCACCGCCCTCCTCCTGTCCGACAAGTGGACCCGCCGTGGCTAAGCCCACCACCCGCTACGTTTGCCAGAACTGCGGCGCCACCTATCCCAAGTGGGCCGGCCGCTGCGACGCCTGCGGCGAGTGGAACACCATCGTCGAGGAAACCGTCGAGGCCCGCCCCGGCCCAGCCGGCCGCGCCAGCGCCGGCAAGCGCGTCACCTTCGTCGGCTTGCAGGGCAGCACGACCCCGCCCCCCCGCGCCGAGACCGGCATCGGCGAGCTGGACCGTGTGCTAGGCGGCGGCCTAGTGCCCGCCAGCGTCGTCCTCGTCGGCGGCGACCCCGGCATCGGCAAGAGCACGCTCATGCTGCAGGCCGCCGCCACCCTGGCCCGCACCGGCAAGCGCGTGATGTATATCAGCGGCGAGGAAAGCATAGACCAGGTCCGCCTGCGCGCCCGCCGGCTGGACCGGGCCGACGCCCCGCTGGACCTCGCCGCCGCCATCAACGTCCGCGACATCGCCGCCTCGCTCGAAGCCGAGAAGGATCTGGCGCTGGTCGTCATAGACTCCATCCAGACCATGTGGCTCGACACCATCGAAAGTGCGCCCGGCACCGTAGCCCAGGTCCGCGCCACCAGCTTCGAGCTGATCCGCCTGGCCAAGTCCCGCGGCTTCTCCCTCGTTCTGGTCGGCCACGTCACCAAGGAGGGTGCCCTCGCCGGCCCCCGCGTCCTGGAGCACATGGTGGACGCCGTGCTCTATTTCGAAGG
>CAXTOB010000631.1:0-3542 GCA_964245505.1 uncultured Acetobacteraceae bacterium
CCCTGATGACGTTCGACTATCGGGGGTGCGTGTTCAACCTGCTGGACACGCCCGGGCATGAGGATTTCAGCGAGGACACTTACCGGACACTGACCGCGGTGGACAGCGCGGTTATGGTGATTGACGCTGCCAAGGGGATCGAGGCGCGGACGCGAAAGCTGTTCGAGATCTGCCGGTTGCGGGACATCCCGATCCTGACCTTCATCAATAAGATGGATCGGGAGGCGCGGGATCCGTTCGAGATCGTGGATGAAGTGGCGAGCACGCTGGCGTTGGATACGGCGCCGGTCACTTGGCCCATAGGGCGGGCTGCGACGTTTGCGGGGACTTACGACGTGCGGACGCGGGAGGTGCATGTGCCGGTTGCGTTGGGGCAGAGTGATCCAAGGATGATCCAGTTGGGGGAGGAACTGGAGCTGGTGCAGGCGGCTTTGCCGGAATTCGAGTTGGGGGCGTTCAACGCCGGGCACCTGACGCCGGTGTTCTTTGGCAGCGCGATTAAAGAGATCGGGGTGTCGGATCTGCTGGATGGGTTGGTGGATTTTGGGCCTAAGCCTCGGGCGCAGCCGGCGGATACTCGCATCGTTGCGGCGGATGAGGGGAAATTGACAGCGCTGGTGTTCAAGATTCAGGCGAACATGGACCCTAACCACCGGGACCGGATCGCGTTTGCGCGGGTGTGCTCGGGGCGGCTGCAGCGGGGGATGAAGCTGGTGCAGGTGCGGACGGGGAAGCTGATCCCGCTGCACGCGCCGCAGTTCTTCTTTGCGCGGGACCGGCAGATTGCGGATGAGGCGTTTGCCGGGGACGTCGTGGGGATACCGAACCATGGGACTTTGCGGATTGGGGATACGCTGAGCGAGGACGAGCGACTGAATTTCGTGGGGGTGCCGTATTTTGCGCCGGAGATCTTGCGGCGGGTGCGGCTGGATGACGCGATGAAGGCGAAGAAGCTGCGGACGGCGCTGCAGGAGCTGGCGGAGGAGGGGGTGGTGCAGCTGTTCCGGCCGCAGGATGGGAGCCAGCCCATAGTAGGGGTGGTGGGCACGTTGCAGCTGGATGTCCTGATTGCCCGGTTGGCTGGGGAGTATGGGGTGGCGATCGGGTTTGAGGCGGTGCCGTATGCCCTGGCGCGCTGGGTGAGCGGGGAACGGGCGTTGCTGGAGCGGTTCGTGGCCGAGCAGCGGACGGGAATGGCGGATGATGTGGACGGGGACCCGGTGTTCCTAGCGAGCAGCGCATTCATGCTGCGTCGGACTGAGGAGATGAATCCGGAGCTGGTGTTCCGGGACATCAAGGATGTGCGGGCGGAGGCGGCCTGACGGGAGCATTAACTTCGTTTAAGGGCGTGCTGTCCTAGTCTGGTGCAGAGCTTCCCGTGGAGAGTTGCCCTGGACCGAATTGACATGCGCCTGCTAGCGCTGCTGCAGGAAGACTGCACCTTGTCCATTGCCGCAATGGCGGAGCGGGTGGGGTTGTCGCAAACGCCGTGCTGGAAGCGGGTTCAGCGGATGGAGGCAGAAGGGGTGATCCAGCGCCGGGTTGCGCTGCTTTCGCCGGAGTTGCTCGGGCTGGGTCTGACGGTGTTCGTGTCCATTGAGGCGGGGGACCACTCGCCGGAGTGGCTGGACCTGTTCGCTGCGACGGTGGCGGAGTTGCCGGAGGTGGTGGAGGTTCATCGCATGGCGGGGGACATTGACTACATGCTTCGGGTCGTGGCTTCGGACGTCGCGGCGTATGACCGGTTCTATAAGCGATTGATTGCAGCTGTGCCGATCAAGAATGTCAGCAGCCGTTTCAGCATGGAGCGGGTAAAAACCACGACGGCGTTGCCGCTGCCCGAAAGGCAGGGGTTGTAAACCGGTTTAAGGTGCGGTGCTAGCTGATATAAATGGCCGGCCAGGGACGATGGGCTGACTGGGTTGTTATGTTCTGCCGGGTTCGGTGGGCTGGCGACATAGGAACCAGGTACGGCAGAGAACCGTTCTCCACGAAGCTAGACGTGGAGGTTATTCGAATGCAGGTCCATCACTTGAATTGCGGCGCCATGCAACCGCTTGGCGGAGCGTTGTTCGACGGTGTGACACCTGGATTGGGGCCAGCGACGCTAGCGTGTCATTGCCTGCTGTTGGAGGGGCCGGACGGCCTTGTTCTTGTGGACACCGGAGTCGTGGGGCAGGATGAGCGGCAATCCAGGTCTGCGCATAGCCCTGCGTTCCTAGCAGTAGATAACTTGCGGCTGGACTCTCGGGAGAGCGCGGCGGCTCGAATCCGAGCGTTGGGACACCGAGCGGAGGACGTGCGTCATATTGTGATGACGCATCTCGACTTCGACCATGCTGCGGGCTTGGTGGATTTCCCTGGGGCAGCTGTTCACTTGTCTGAAGCGGAGGCTGCGGCGGCTAGCCGGCCGGAGGGGGCGAAGGCAGCTGCGCGCTACCGACCGGGGCAGTGGGGCGGAGTGGAGAGGTGGCGGACCTACCGGGCTGGGCGGAGTTGGTTCGGGTTTCCAGCGGCGGAGGTGCTGGGAGCAGATGTGCTGTTGGTGGAATTGCCTGGGCACACAAGGGGGCATTGCGGAGTGGCGGTGCGGCAAGGGGCGGCATGGCTGCTTCATGCCGGGGACGCAGTGTTTTTCCGGTCAGAGTTGGAGGATCGGCCTTCGATGCCTACGGCGGCACGCGGCTATCAATGGTTTATGGAAACGAGTCAGACGCAACGGCGTCGGTCGTTGAAGGCGCTGCGTGCGGTCGTGCGGGATACTGTGGGAGATGTGCAGGTTGTCTGCACCCATGACCCTCGGGGGGTGGATGCTGCACCGGCGACTGGACTTATGGAGGCTACAAGGCGGATTGCTGAGGGAGCAGGTGCTTGAGACGCGCCATCAACTCTGCAGTGTTAAAAGGTTTGCGCATATAAGCGTCGGCACCGTCCTCTAAGCCGCGAACGACGTCGTCCTCATCGGTAAGGCCGCTTAGGATGATCACTGGCAGGGTTTGGCCGCTGCGGCGCAGGTCGGCGCACAAAGTGCATCCGTCGCCATCGGGGAGACCTACGTCGAGCAGAACGAGATCGAAGTTGCCGGGCGTGATCGCTAGGGCGTCACGAGCCGCGGCGAGAGTGCCAACGGTAGTTGCACCATAGCCGCCATTGCCGATCTGTTCAGCCAGTTCCGCCGACAAATCTAAATCATCTTCGACGACGAGGATCTGAAGTATTCTCATGTTCGACAAGGTAGCTGGTCCTAAGCGGGCGGTAAAGAAAAGTTAGCATTGAGGATGCAGAAATCCTCCGTAAGCCATTGTAAGGAAAGATTTCCTTGACCGTCTGCCCCGGCCAAGGCTATTAAGTAATTGATGGTGGCCAGACGCGCTCCCAAACCTCGACCCACTCGAATCGGGCGCGGGCTGGAGTGTCCATCCACGTGAGCCGGACGGGCTGCAGGCCGCAGGCGGCTAGGATGCGGCGGCTTCCCACATTTGCGGGCTGGGTTGCGGCCCAGACTGTGCGGGGATGGAGGCGGGCGTGCAAGCGTGCCACCC
>CAXTOB010000631.1:3552-3824 GCA_964245505.1 uncultured Acetobacteraceae bacterium
ACGAAGCAGGCCACGCCCCTGGTGTGCTTCACCAAGCCAGTAGCCGAAGCCGGCGCGGCCGGGTGGGCCGCCGCCGCCGCCGATCCAGCCGGCGATGACGCCGTCATTCAAGACGATCTCCGTCAAACCGCCGCGGGCGTCAGCGCTCAGGGCGTCGCTGATCTTTGCCTTAGCCATCGCTGACGTGAACGGGACCGGCCAATGGCCGAGCCATTGGCTGATGCTGGGCGTCATGAGGGCGGCTAGGGCAGGGGCGTCATCTGGGGTGGGTG
>CAXTOB010000632.1:0-3819 GCA_964245505.1 uncultured Acetobacteraceae bacterium
GCCAGCAACGCCGACGTCCTGGCGCTGATGACGGCGCTGTTCCTGGGGCTTGGCTACCTCGGCGTGCCCGTGGCGTTCAGCCTGATCGCCGGCGTGCTGGTCGGCACGGCGCTGACGCCGATCAGCCTGCAATCCATGATGGGCCAGCTTTTCAACGGCATAGACAGCGAAAGCCTGATGGCGATCCCGTTCTTCCTGCTGGTGGGCGAGCTGATGACCTCGGCCAACGTCATCGTCAGGATCGCCGACCTGTCGCAGGCCCTGGTGGGCCACGTCCGCGGCGGGCTGGCGCAGGTGACGACCGTGTTCAGTATGTTCTTTTCCGGCATGTCCGGCTCATCATCGGCGGACGTTGCGGTGCTGTCCCGCACGATGGCACAGCCGATGGCCCGGGAGGGCTACCGCCCCGAGTTCGTCGCCGCGCTGATTGCCGCGGCCAGCACGATTGCCGCCCTGGTGCCGCCGTCCATCATGGCGGTGGTGTATGGGGCCATCGGCAACGTGTCCATCGCCGGGCTGTTCCTAGGCGGGATCGTGCCGGGGCTGCTGATCGGCGCGGGGCTGATGACCTACTGCTACTTTTTCGGTCCCGTCGGCTTCCGCCGCCCGCGGGCCAGCCTGCCGCAGCTTGGCCGTGCCGCCCGCGGGGCGGCGCTGCCAATGCTGATCCCCGGCATCCTGCTGGGTGGCATCCTGACGGGCTGGTTTACGCCAACCGAGGCCGGGGTGATCGCAATCACCTACATCCTGGTAGTCATACTGCCGCTGCTGAGGCCCGGCCATTTCCGGCATTTATGGCGGGACTTCGTCCATGCCGGGCTGGTGTTCAGCCTGCCGCTGATCACCATTGCCGCCGCCAGCGCGTTCGGCTGGCTGGTGGCCTACCTGCGGGGTCCGCTGGTCGTCGCCGGCTGGATCGGCGACGTGGCGGGCACCGACCCCATGGCGATCATGTTCCTGCTGGTGCTGGTGTTCGTGATCGTCGGCGACTTCATTGAGCCGATCCCGGCCATCATCATATTCATGCCGGTGGTGAACCAACTCACTGAAAGCGCCGGGATCAACCCGGTGCACATGGGGGTAGTGCTGATCGTGACGCTAGCTTTCGGGCTGATCACGCCGCCCTATGGGCTATCGCTGCTGATGGCGTCCAAGTTCGTGGGGGTGCGGTTCTCCTCGGCGTTGCGGGCGTCGCTGCCGATCTACGTGGTGTTTTTCCTCACGATCGCGTTCACCATCCTCTGGCCGGACGTCATCCTCTACTTGCCTAAGACGCTGTTCCCGGAGTCCGTAGGGTGCTTCAAGGCGCCGGGTGGGGCCGGATATATCTGCCCCTGAAGCTAGGAGGTGAACCGGATCATGGACCGACAGCCGCGGGGGTAGGCTGTTGCCCGAACGGCGTCGTCGTGCATGAATTTGCCCGTGGGCCAGGGATATCCTGGCCAGACCCGTACTGACCCGGAGAAACACATGCAGCCGAAGATACCCCTGGCCGATTTCGAGGCGTTGATCCGCCGTGCCGGCCTGGCGCTGACGCCCGAGCAGGTCGCCGAGCTGCATACTGGTTGGGCTTACGTCGAACCCATGCTGGCCCGCATCCGCGGCGATCACCGTGGCCGCGAGGCAGAGCCGGCGCTGACCTTCCGGCCGGAGCCGTCGTAATGCAAACGCCCACCATCGCCGACGCCGCCCGGCAGTTCGCGGCCCACACTTTGTCCCCCGTCGAGCTGACGCAGCATCTGCTCGGCCGCATCGCCAAGGAGGATGCGGCGCTGAACAGCTTCATCCAGGTGACCCCGGACCGGGCGCTGGCCGACGCCAAGGCGGCCGAAGCCCGCATCATGCGCGGTGAGGCGCGGGGCACGCTGGACGGCATCCCGATCGCGCACAAGGACATCTACGGCACCGCCGGGATTGCCACGACCGCGCACTCCAAGCTGCTGCAGGGCTGGGTGCCCACCGAGGACGCGACGACCGTCCGCAAGCTGGCCGATGCCGGCACGGTGATGCTCGGCAAGCTGGCGACCCATGAGTTCGCGTTTGGCGGCCCCAGCTTCGACCTGCCCTGGCCGCCGGCGCGCAACCCGTGGAACACCGACCATTTCACCTCCGGGTCCTCCTCCGGAACCGGGGCGGCGGTTGCGGCCGGACTGATCCTCGGCGGCACCGGGTCCGACACGGGGGGGTCCATACGCGGCCCGGCCTCGCTGTGCGGCATCGCCGGCATCAAGCCGACCTATGGGCTGTGCAGCCGGTTCGGCATCCTGCCGCTGTCGTTTTCGCTCGACCATGCGGGTCCGATGGCCTGGACGACCGAGGACTGCGCCCTCCTGCTGCAGGCGATGGCGGGCCATGACCCGAAGGACCTGGCGAGTGCGGACCGGGCAGTGCCGGACTTCACCGCCGGGCTTGGCGGGGGCGTGAAGGGGCTGCGTATCGGCGTCGTGCGGAACTGGCACGAGGAGGACCGCCCGGTCACTCCCGCCGTGCAGGCCGGGATTGATGGCGCCGTGGAGGTTTGGCGGGGGCAGGGGGCGGACATCAGCGACATCACCCTGCCGTCCCTGCAGGAGTATCAGGCCGCGAACTTCGTCATCCTGGTGTCGGAGGCCTTCACCCTGCACGAGCCCTGGATGCGGGAGCGGTTCAACGATTATGGGGTGTTGCTGCGCGACCGCATGGCCTTCGGCGGACTGTTGGCTGCGACCGACTACGTGCAGGCGCTGCGCCGGCGGCGGGAGCTTTGCGCGGCCACGACAGCCGCGACTCGGGACGTGGACCTGCTCGTCACCGCAGGCGCCCCGGCGGAGGCGCCGCGCATTGACGACATGCCGAAGTGGGACAACCTTGCGCGGCCTAGCTTCACCAACCCGTTCAACCTCACGGGCTGGCCGGCCATGTGCGTGTGCTCCGGCTTCGGCGCCGGCGGCCTGCCCGTCGCGGTGCAAGTTGCCGCCAAGCCGTTCCAGGAGGCTGTGTTGTTCCGCGCCGCCCACGCCTTCGAGCAGGCGACCGGGTTCCGCGCCAACCGCGCATCGCCCGCGGCAGATCCACAGGCGCACGGCGTTGCAGCTGACTGATGCGTGGTGGCCCGGTCGGAGTGATACTGCCGCCAAGCCGTTCCAGGAGGCTGTGTTGTTCCGCGCCGCCCACGCCTTCGAGCAGGCGACCGGGTTCCGCGCCAACCGCGCATCGCCCGCGGCAGATCCACAGGCGCACGGCGTTGCGGCTGACTGATGCGTGGTGGCCCGGTCGGAGTGATACCAACCGCCCTTCGCACTGACCCAGACGTTGCTGCGCCGTCATTGCGAGCCGCGCTTGCGGCGCGGCAATCCAGAGCCGCCAGCATTATGCTTGCCGCTCTGGGTTACCGCGTCGCTGCGCTCCTCGCAATGACGGAAACGGTCAGAGGGAAGTGCGTTTGGCATGACAAGGTGCGCGGAGGGGCTGGCATTCCAAAGGCCGATCCGCTCGGGTCCTATACGCTTGCAAAGGGCATAGACCGGTTTGCGCCCAAGCAGGAAGCTATCGGCCTAGCTTCTTTGTTTGGAAGCAGAAACTTGCAAATTGGCATCCGGTCGCTGGTTATCCGGACCAGACTTCAATCGAGCCTGGCGGCAGAAAACTGGCGGAGGCCGCGCATTGGCGGCTTAACGGGTTGCTTGAATGTCCGGGTACAAAGCGGTCGGACCGGAAGCTGCAAGCATCCGGTCGCAAATAAGGAAGCGGGTGCGTGTCGCGTCGAGGCTGTGGACGTAAATCATTCTAGTAGTCCGTCAGCCTTAAGCTGACGGGTATAGTTTTCGCAGCTTGATGCGG
>CAXTOB010000633.1:0-3814 GCA_964245505.1 uncultured Acetobacteraceae bacterium
CTTCTGCGATGACGGAAGCTGGTGGCCCTGCTCATAGCGGTAGGCGGTGGCGGTGCTGATGGACGTCTTGGCCGCGGCGACCGCCGGGCCGTCTGTGTGTCGGAAGGTCATGTAAAGCCTCATCTGATAGTCAGTGACATGGCGGCCGGGCAATGGGCGGGTCCCCTCGGGAAGACCCATCCACAGACCAGACCGGTCGCGATCACCAGACCATCGCCCTCCCCCTGGAGACCTCAGGCCAGATTTTCTGCGGCTTGCACCTCCGGTCGGGCTTCGCCCTCCCTGCGCCGCAAGCCGCAGAACGTTTTCTCATCCTGATTGACGGGCGTTCTCACCTTGATTGTCGCGCAGCAGTGGAACTTGACGAAAGAGGTTCTGCTGCTTGCTGTCCAGGATCTTACGGCATCGATGCGGTTGTTGCGCGAGACAGAACCGCAGGAGGCGGCCTAGACCTAGATGGCCAGAGCAACGTGCGTGGGAGCGCGGCGGCGTACTCGGGTCGTGTTGGCATTGGCTGGCTTTTGAACGCGATGGCACGGCATGAGTAGCAGGGCAGAGGGCATGCGGGCGGTGGCCGCCAGCCTGCGCGAGCTGGCCGCGGGCGGCGCGGTAACGGCGGACCGCGCCCTGAACGAGAACTACATCCGCCTGGCGATGACCGGCTTCAGCCGGACCGGCGCCGCCAGTGCTGCGGCGCAGGCGCTCTCGTCGGCGTAGCCCGCCAACGCCGAATGCTGGGGCGACTACGCCAATTGCGGACCCGTCGGCGAGGCAGCGGCTTCTGCTACAAGCTCGCTCAGCCTCAAGGCGACATTCAACAGCGGAGGAAGCATGGCAGAACGTTGCACCTGCCGGCAGAGCTCACCTCATCGTCGAGCCGACACGTCACCGCATCAGGTTGGAACCGTGCCTCCCGGGAAGGGCTGCTGGTGACAAGCGGCCTGGATGCGAGGACGGCGCAGCCTCAACCCTGATGACCGTCTGCATGACCCTGCCCGATCGCCAGAGCCGCAACTCCGCCTGCTCGCCAACGGCACAGCACGCCATGGCCGTCACGATGTCACTGCCGCGTCGGGTCAGCTGCCGGTCGATGGCCAGCAGGACATCGCCAACCTTCAGGCCAGCGTGTTCGGCGGGGCTGTTGCGGGCGATCCTGACGATCAGGCGGCCGACATCACCGGAACCCGGCAGCGGCCGCGCCAGTTCGGTCTTCACTCCCAGCCAGCCCCGGCCTGGGGACGGGACCTCGCGATCCACGGAGGCGGCCGAGTTTAACGTCACCAAGCTGGACGGCAATGATCGGGGTGCCGCAGGGCTCGTAAGCTCAAGCGGCACGGCGGCCATGGGGAGGTTATCACCTGCGGCGTGACTTGCGGGATCAGCAATGGCCCGCCTTGCGCAGTGCAGGGCTTCGTTCGCACCCTGGCCGGCCCACGCACGGTCGAGCACGAGCAGGTCCACGACCCGGTTTGCGACCCCTCGCAGCAACTCGCCGTCCGCCGTGCTCAGCTCGCCTGGCTGCTGACCCATGACCGAGACTGTTCCGAGCCGGTAGCCTTCCCGGTCGGCCAGGGCCACTCCCGCATAGAACCGGATGAACGGCGCTTCCTGGACAAGAGGGTGCCGGTTGAACCTGACGTCGGCCAGCGTGTCGGGCACGACGAGCGTGCCGGTGTCGGTGGCAATGGCATGATGGCAGAACGAGAGATGCCGCGGCAGCTCGACGACGTGAATGCCAGCAGAGGCCTTCACCCATTGCCGGTCCCGGTCGATGAAGCTGATCAGCGCAATCGCGGTGCCGAGGCTGCGTGCCACGAACTCGGCCATCTGGTCGAAGCGCGGCGAAGCCGGGGTATCGAGAACATCATAGCTCGCAAGCGCTGACGTGCGGGCAGTCTCGATGACTTCGAGCAGGGGCAAGGGAACGGCGGCGTGCTTCATCAGTCCCTCGTACGTTCGTTCCACACTGCTTTTCAAGAAATGAAGTTTCAGTGGGCCTTATCTAGAACATGCTTTCTGTGAACAATTGTTTACGGCACTGGGCGACATCTGCGGCCAGAAAGTCCGTCAACCTCGCACTGAGCGGAAAGACTACTGCCGCCTGCGTTACGGCGCTGGTCGGCGGTTACCTTTGCCGGCGAAGTTGGACGTTGTTTTGGATGCGTGTGGAAGCCCCTCCGTGCGTCGCCGCCGACAGCGCCGAAGCGCACTAGGACGACGGAGCCGCTGGGCCGCGACCTGGAACAAATCGGCAACCGTCGTTATATGGCAAGGGCATGCAAGAGGACCATCATGGCACAGACACAGCGTAAGCCGAACGCCGGCTCGGCTCGGCCCGACGATGGCATGAAGGGCCTGCTCGACCTGTTCAGCCGCAGCCCGACCCCGGCCCGCGTAACGCTGCACGTCGATCGGCTGTTGGCGGCCTGGCGCGAGGCGCTGGACCTGGACGCCTATGCGGAGCGGCTGGACGCGTTGCGCGAGGGCCTGCTGGAAGGCATCGCGCTCACGGAGGAGAGCGCCGCCGACATAGACCCAGCCTCGAAGGCCGAGACGCGGCAGGCAGCCGCCGTGTTGGCGTCCATGCGGATAGCGTACGAGGCAACGGAGGCTGCTGAGATGGTGCCCGCCTAGCGAGACCCTCATACGCCTGCCTCCCTCCACCGGCTTGCACCGGTTTGTTTCCACAACATGCGGCGAAGCAGCGACGCCGCTACCGGAAGTCGCGGGTGGGCACCCGAATGCCGGGGCCGGGCTGGGACGCCAGGGTGAGGGCGTCCATGCCTGTGCCAGCATCCAGCCCGGTCGCCGGTTCCTGCCGCGGGTCCGAGCCGGCTAGATCTGTGATCGCGTCCTGCTCCCCCACGCTGCGCAGCAGCTCCGACAAGTCCTCCAGCCGGTCGGCGATGACGTGCACCACCTCGCCCTCGCGCTGCACCCGGCCATGGCAGGCCAACATGGAGGCGGACAGCACCAGCCGGCGTTGTGCTGCGTAACGGTCGGGCCAGAGCACCAGGTTGGCCACCCCCGTCTCGTCCTCGACGGTGATGAACATGACCCCCTTGGCCGAGCCGGGCTTCTGCCGTACCAGAACGATCCCTGGCACCACCACGCGCCGGCCGTCGCGCAAGTGCAGGAGGTCGGCACAGGCCACCATGCCGCGGCGGCGCAGGTCGTCGCGCAGGAACGCCACTGGGTGCCGGCGTAGGGTGAGGCCGGTGCTGCCATAATCTTCGACCACCTCGCGCCCGTCTCGCATGGGCGCAAGCTCTATTGGCGCCTCGACGATCTCTGGCCGGGGTCGTCCGCCGGCGTCGGCCGCCGCGAACAGCGGCAGCACCGTGTCGGCCAGCGCCCGCACCTGCCAGAGTGCCTGCCTTCGGTCGAGGCCCATGCCTCGGAACGCATCCGCCTCCGCCAGCCGCTCCAGGGCTGACGGCGGCACCCCGGCCCGGCGCCAGGTTTCCTCCACGCTGGCGTAGGGCGCGCCACCCCGGTGCGCGACCAGCCCCGCCACGTGCCCGTTGGCCAAGCCCTTCACCATCCGCAGGCCCAGCCGCACCGCGGCGCGCCGTCCTCGTCTGCCCTGGCCCGGGTCTTGAGTCCCATTTCTGTCCTGGCTCAGAACCTCGCCCTCGCCGACGTTTGACGGCTCCAGCGTGCAATCCCAGCGTGACCGGTTGACGCACACCGGCCGAACCGCGACGCCGTGTTCTTGCGCGTCCCGGACCACCTGGGCCGGAGCGTAGAAGCCCATCGGCTGGCTGTTCAGCAGCGCCGCGCAGAACACGTCGGGGTGGTGGCACTTCATCCA
>CAXTOB010000634.1:0-3804 GCA_964245505.1 uncultured Acetobacteraceae bacterium
GTGGGCCAAAATCCGCCAGCACTAATGGGCCAAAGTTCGATAGCAGAGCCACGCTGGAACACGGCCGACCCGGCCGGCTTGGCCCAGCACCTGCTTCGCCTCGCCCGCACCATCAACCCGCGCCAAGTCGCCACCAGCAAGCGTGGACCCAAAATCACCAAACCCAAAAGCTACGTCGATGGCAAAACCGCACGCACCCACGTCGCAACCGCACGCCTGCTCGCAAAAGCTAAGGCAACACCCTGAAAAAGGGTGCCATTTACGGCTCGAGGGCTGGGAGCACACCCAAGCCAAGCTGAGCTTTCATCGGGTATCCCTGCCGGGGGTTCATGCCGATGGAGGAGCGGATGGCCCGGCGCGAGGCTTGCCCGCGCTTGGAGGTGCGGGAGGCATTCGAGCCGACCCGGCTCAGCCCGCACTGCCTGACCGGCGCCGATGCCCGTCTGGTCCCATTCCAACGAGCAAGCGTGAGCAAAGCCAAACCCAACCAGCAATAACAAGCGGACACGCTGGTCCGCAAAGGCGGAGGTAAGTATGCCTGATCGTCGGAGTGCGTTCTACGCCCGGGGTTCGACCGAAAGCCAGGCGCGCGACATCACCGTCGCCAGCCAGATCACGGCGTTGCGCGAGAGGGTTGCTGCTGCTGGCGAGCGGCTTGAGCCCGATGGCGCCTATGTCGACGAGGGCTGCGGCGGTTCGCTCCTGGTCCGCCGAGCGCTGGAACGGCTGCGCGATGCGGCAGCGACGGGGAGCATCGGACGGCTTTGTATCCTCGCGTCCGACCGCTTGGCCCGCCGCAATGCGCATCAGGCCTTGCTGATGGAGGAGTTCCGCCGTGCCGGAACCAAGGTGCTTGCTGTTCCTGAACCGGCCCATTGGCAGCATCGCGGAGGATGGTTTGCGGCTGCAGATGCATGCAGATGCAGGGCATGATCGCTGAATGCGAACCTGCCAAGCTCCTGGAGCGCAGCCGGCGCGGATACCGTCAGGCGGCGCGTTCGGGGTTGCTGAGCGCGTTCACCACGGCTCCGTTCGGCTACCGCTACGTGCCCCGGGGAACAACGCGGCGGTGTCGCAGGTTTCGAGGTGGTGCCGGAGGAGGCCCGGGCCGTGCGTCTTGTCTTTGTTTGGATCGCCCTGGAGCGGTTCAGCCAGCACCGCCGCGGCTGCGGCCGATCCACGGTCACCCGCACCCATCCGCCCGCGCCACGTCCCGTGCCGCGGAAGGAATGGATCGAGGCGTCGGCGCCGGCCATGGTTGACGAGGTGGTGTTCGAGGCAGCTCAGAGCCAGTTGGCCGAAAACCTCCAGAGCAAGCGGGACGGTTTGCGTGGGCGGCGTTGGTTGCTGCAGGCCCTGACGGTATGCCGCCGGTGTGGCTGTGCCTTGTCCGGAAAGACAGTGCCGAAATCGAGCAAGGACCGCTCAAAGGGCAAGTATCGCCAACACCGCTGCATCGGCACTGACGGGCGTCGCTTCAAGGGCGCTGCGTTGTGCAGCAGCAGGTCCGTGCGGGCCGGCCATCTCGGGCAGGCGGTTTGGCATCGGGTCTGCGCCTTGCTGGAGGTGCCGGATAAGTTGGCTGACGAACACCGGCGCCGCCTGCACGACGCCGGCAGCCGCACGGTTCGAGCAGACGAGCTGGCCCAGCTCGGACAGCAGGCGGCAGCCCTCCAGCGCGGGATCGGCCAGCTGACCGACAGCTACGCCGCCGGCGTGACCAACCGCTCGGAGTTCGAGCCGCGTGCGGCCGGGCTCAGGTCGCGCGTGGCCCAGCTCCAGAACCAGCAGCGCACAGCGGCCAAAGCCGCAGAGGCCGAGCGCGAACTCACCCTCATCATGGGCCGGCTTGACGACCTTGCAGCCAAGGTCCGGCACAGCATCCATGACCTCGGCTGGATCAGCACCTGCGAGGTCATCCGGACCCTCGCGCGGCCAAGCCAGTCATCTCGTGCAAGAAGGTAAGCCCGTGTGGCGACCTCATTTACCGTACCTTCGCATCTCGGGTGGATAATCGGCCTTCTTAACTTTCCTGGACCCGTGCATGACGTATCAGTCGCTTGCCGTCGTGACGGTCACCGCACCACACGAAAGCCTGGCACTCGCCAGTCGGCTGGTTGCCGTCAGGGGCCTGATCGAAGGAAAATTTCTTGCGGCCGGGGACGTGTTGTGTCAAGCGGTTGACGGCATCGGAAGCCTAATCGGCGGGCTCGACCGGCTGACCGAAGCGTTGGATCCCGCAATCACTGCCGCGACCAAGGCTGATTTAGGTCTGGCTGCGGCTAAGCTGTCGGCGCTCCCGTTGGCGCAGTCCAGGCGCCGGCACTTGATTGAGGATCTGCTCGGTCACCGGGAGTCGCTCGCGGGGTGTATTGCCGAGATGCAGCGCAGTCTCAGCTATATGCAGGCCTTTTCGATCAACATCAGAATAACCGCCAGCACCATCACCACAAAAGACCCCGAGTTCGGCTTGTTTGCCCACGACATCTCCCGTTGCATTGCAATCGGCGGGCGAGAGATTCAGGGCCTTAAGACCGACGTTGCGGCGCTGGGAACCGCGCTGCATAAAGCGCAAACTCAAGGTGCCATTCTCGAAGGACGGTGCCACGTGTTGATCCCGGCCACTCCCGAGATACTGACCGCCAGTTCAGCGGTGATCGCCCATCACCAACATCAGGTGGCCGCGGCCGCGGAGGCTGCCGGAAAACTGGCGCGCGATGTGCGGGCAAAAGTCGGCTGCGTGCTGGGGGCGCTGCAGGTCGGCGACAGCACCAGCCAGCGGATTGATCACATCCAGGCGGGACTGGAAATTCTGGCCCAATGGCAGGCCGCGCTGTTGCCGGACCAAGGCGAATCGATCAGCGGCTTGGTGCGTGCGTTGTTGGCCGCCCATCTCGCGGCCACGGTGGAAGATTTCAGCCAGAATGTTGCGGAGATCAATGCCAGCATGGCCGCCTTGATCGGTGATCTGAGCGAGCTGTTGCGGCTGCGCGATGCAGCGTACGGCCAAGCGGCGGGTGAGAAAGACGGCTTTCTCCGCACGCTTGCACGCCAGATTGGATTGGCGCTGGACTTGGTCTCCGAAGTTGAAGCGGCCGATCGCGCCGCGACGGAGACCGGCACCCTCGTCGCCGACGCTGCCAGCAATCTTGCCGCGCGGGTAACGTCGATCCAGGCAATCAAGGCTGAGGTGAATTTAATGGCGATCAACACGACACTGAGATCCAACCGCGTCGGAGAGGCTGGGCGCCCATTGCGTGTTGTCGCCGTGGAGCTTGGCCAGCATGGTGGCGACCTGGAAAACTCCGCCGCCGAGTGCGTCACTGTTCTAGACAAGCTAATCTGCTCCGCGGCGGAGTTGAGTGGCGGCAAGAGTGCCGAGCCTGACAGCGAGACCGAAACCCAGGCCGCCGCACGCGCGCTGAGCGCCGCTTCCGACCGCATTCGAAATGCCGGCGATCGCACCGAAGCGGATATTGCGGCGCTCGCCAATCAGGGTGAGGCGTTGCTCGCCACCTTAGGCCAATTCTCCACCCGGTTTGACCTGCCAGGCGACATCGGCGAGACACTGAACGCGGTAGCATCCGTTCTAGACGGCCTTGGCTCACCGATCATGCCTGACGGTGACGGTGTTGCAGAGCCGCTTAATGCTCTGCTGGCCGAGATCTATGCCCTCTACACCATGGCGCAGGAGCGTGTAGTACACGAGGAACTGGTTGCATTCTGGGGTATAAGGCCCACCCTTTTCAGGCAGGGGCTACGCATGAGATTTCTCTCGCCTACTGCGCCCTGCCGTAAGATGAC
>CAXTOB010000635.1:0-3795 GCA_964245505.1 uncultured Acetobacteraceae bacterium
GGGCATTGTCCTTGAACACCTGCACCGCCCCGGCCATCGCCCCGATCTCGTCGCCCCGGCCAACCCCGGGGATGGTGATGTCCAGCTCCTGGGCCACCAAGCGGCGCATCGCGGCCGTCATGGCGGTAATCGGCCTGGCAACGTCGCGCACCATCGTCAGGCCGATGGCCGCGCACAGCAAAGTCGTCAAAGCGAGCGCCCCTAGGATCCATGCCCGCGCCTGCGTGCCCAGCATTGTCCCCAGGTCCGCCGCCGCATTGCCGCCGTTTACGTTCTCCGTCATCTCCTCGGAGAGCTTGGTCCGCAGTTTACGGAACAACGAACGCATATCGCCCAGGTAAGACGTGACTGCCCCTGCGTCCCCAGAGTCAGACATCGCAAAATACTTCGCGCTGAGTTCCCGATACTGCTTCCACAGTCCGGTCATTTCCTCAGCCAACTGCCGTTTCGCTCCGGACCTGACCAGGGTGGCGTAGGTCGCCAATTCCTTAGTAACCTGGGCGTCGGCGGCGTCTCGCAGGCGCAGTTGCGCTTGCCGGTCGGCCGGGTCGGTCGTCAGGGCATAGGCAGCTTCTGTCTGCCGGAAATATTCCATGCGCTGCTCGAGGTCTCCCAACACGCGTACAGATGGCATCCAGTTCTCCCGGATGTCCGCCGCCGCAGCGTTGACCGCAGCAAGCCGCTCAATCGCAAAGCCGCCCAGCGCCGCCGTGCAGCACACGACGAGGGCGAAACCGACGATGACTTTGGTGCGGATGGTGAGGCGGGTGACAAGGGATTTCATGATGCTCCTGGCGTGCTGCAGCCGGGGCATCCTCAATGAAAATCGTCAAGAAATCGTTCAATGCCGGCATCGAGCCGCGTTGACTTATGCGCGGCGATGAAGGTCCGTTGAGCGCAGAGGGCCAGCGCCTTCCGAGGAAGCAGCGCAAGGTCACGGCGGCAGGAGGCGCCGCGCCTTGAGCTGGCCGTGACTTGGCGGCACGGTGCTGGAACAAGCCGGAGGATGATGCTCCGGCTCAGCTCAGCAGATGGAACAGCCGCAGGACTTGCGCCGGGCTTCGTTTTCCAGGAGGCGCCGGTTGTCGGCGGTTGGTCCGCGGCCCAGTGCGCTCAGCAGGATATCGGCTGTGCTTTCCGCTACGGTAGGCTTCGGCGTGGAGGAGCCGCGCAGGCACATGGGCATCGATGCCGGCGTGTATCCGGACGACGCAGCCGTCGGGCGCGGTGGCTGCTCCATCGCGCAGCCGGCCAGGGCCAGGAGGGCAGCGGCGATACGCCGCCGGGGCGCCTAATGCAGCTCCTGCAGCCGCGCCAGCAGGAAGTCGCGGAACACCGCCACCCGCTTGGAATTGCGCAGCTCCTCCGGATACACGAAGAACACGTCCACCTTCGGCGCCTTCATCTCCGGCAGCAGCCGCACCAGCCCGTCCAGCTCCCCCGCCATCCAGTCCGGCAGCACGCCGATGCCCAGCCCGGAACGTATCGCCATCGCCATCGCGTGCATGCTGTTGACCTCCAGCAACGCCCGCCGCGGCGACCCTGCCCGGCGCCCGGCCTCCGCCAGCCAGTTGATGTCCGCAACCGGCGGCCGATAATCGCCGAACAAAATCAGCTTATGGTCATCCAAATCCTCCGGACGCGCCGGCGTGCCCGCGCGGGCTAAATAGTCCGGATGCGCGACCACGACCCAGTGTATCTGCATCAGGTGCCGCTGCACCAAGTCCGGCTGCTTCGGCGCGTGCATGCGTATGGCCACGTCGGCCTCCCGCATCGCCAGGTCCAGGTCGGTATCGTCCAGCAGCAGGCTCATGGTGACGTCGGGATACATCTCCAGGAACTTCTGCAGCCGCGGCGCCAGCCACGAGCTGCCGAAGCCGACCGTCGTCGTGACCTTGATCCGCCCAGCCGGCTTCTCCTTGCTTTCCGTCAGCAGCGCCTCGGTCATCGCCAGCTTGGCGAACACCTCGCGCACCGTGCGGTTCAGGCTCTCCCCCTGCTCCGTCAAAATCAGGCCGCGGGCGTGGCGGTGGAACAACGGGACCTGCAGGTTCTCCTCCAGCGCCGAGATCTGCCGGCTGACCGCGGACTGGCTGAGGTTCAAGGTTTCACCGGCATGGGTGAAGCTGCCGGCCTCCGCCACTGCGTGGAACACACGCAACTTGTCCCAATCCATGCCCTGAGCGTCCCCTGATGCGGCACTGCCGCGATTCGGCGCACGGCGTGGCTGGTCAGCTAACACCAGTTGTGCGCCCGTTGCCAATTCGCTCTGATGGGATCGTGAAGATGCCCGGCGTCAGCAGCCTCCCGCCGGCACAGGACACGGGACGGCCAGGCCGCTCAATAGCCGCGGCTGTTGTCCCCTCGGACCCGGCACGGGCCGGATCAAGCGGCCGGATCGTGTCGCCAGTGCACGGCCACGGCAGCCCGCAACCCCTCACGCTTTGCTCAGGAATGCATCCAGCGCCGAGATGCTGTGCCGGGAGCCCGCCTGGTCCGCCGCCAAGTCTTCGTAAAGTGTTGCCATCCCCGTGTAGATTTGCTCGACACCGGGCTGTTCCCCGGCAAAAGCCGCGATCTCCTGCATTTCGGCCACCCAGCGATAAGCCTTGGGATACATCCCCGGAACCTGGCGGCGGAACAGCGCCAGCAATTCCGGCTGGCTCTCCGCCAACTCCGCCGCCAAGTCGGACGCAGCGCCAAACCGGGTCGCCGAAAGCATCATGGCCGCGGCCAACGCGGTCAAACCCTTGGTGATCCCGGCATAGCTCATTTTCAAGCCGGACGCCGCACCGACCGGGCCGTCCAGCAGCTTCACCGTCAGCCCATATTGGCCGAGCAAGGTCAGCCCGCCCGCGTGTTCACCCGACGCATAGAACACCGGCCCGGCACTCCCCGGCTTCGGTGGGCCGCCGATGATGCCCGCATCAACGAAGCATACGCCGCTCGGTGCGACCGCGGCCTCGACAAGCTTCACCGTCTGCGGGCTGACCGCGTTGCAGTCCGCGTAGATCAGGCCCGGCTTCGCGTGCTGCAAGGCCGGGGCGAGCTGCTCGGCCAGCGAAAGGGCGTCGCCCGGCGGCACGATGGACAGGATGACATCGGCGGCTGCAATGCCCGCCATGTCCACGGACTGCATGCCGGACGCGGCTGCCCGCGCAACGCTGGCCGGGCTGCGTCCAGCCAGCAGCGTCCGCACCTCGGCCCCATGCTCGACAAGCACGCGGCCCACTGCCGAACCCATTGCACCTGCTGCGATGACGGCGATGACTGGCATGGCGCTTACCTCTCCTGTTCCGGCCAGACTGTGCCGGGCCAAGCCATGATAATCCAGCCAGGCGCTAGTCCCTCTAGGCGCAAGCAAAACCAGGGAGGGCAGCAGTTGTGCGTCGCTATTGGGGTGGGCGCCGGTTCCTCAAGGTGCAAGCAAGGCCAGGAGCCGGCCGGCGTGCAGCCGTCCCGGCCAATGGAGGAACGTTCACAGCCGCCAAGCCGCCAAGCCGCCAAGCCGCCAAGCCGCCAAGCCGACTGGCCGGGTCCAGACGGGAGCATGGGGAGTGTTCCCGCCGGGAACGAAGACAGCCGGGCGCCCATTCACATATGGTCGCCATACGGCAAGGCTGCCTTCACCCTGGCTCTTTTCCAGAAACGGTCCGTGTCCTTTTCACGGACGGCCCGGTTCCCTCCCATGGGAAGGCCCGGTTCCCTAGGAGAGCCAGTCCCCTGGGAGAGCCAGTCCCTTGCGGGAGAAGGAGCACCCAAGCATAGGCAGCCCCTCCATCACCCGCTACCCTC
>CAXTOB010000636.1:0-3793 GCA_964245505.1 uncultured Acetobacteraceae bacterium
CGCCGCCGGCATAAGCCTCCGCCTCCGCCTCCACAACGGCGCGCAGCGACGCCGGCCCCCACTGATCCCGCGTGATCTGGTCATGCGCCCGAGCCAGCGCCTGCACACGTCCGCCCAGAACGGCGCCAAACTCCTCGACCGAGCCGGAGCTAGGCCGACTTTGCGAAATCAACCCGCGTATCAGGCCGAGGATATTGCGGACGCGGTGGTTCAGCTCGGCAATCAGCAGTTCCTGCCGCTCGGCAGCGCCCTGGCGCTCTTTCTGGGCGATATCGGCCAGATAGAGGATGACCTCGAGCAGCGTCGTGCGCAGCGAGTTCGCGACCCGCAGCTCCGCATCCGTCCACGGCACGGATTGCCCACGCACGATCTCCTGCCAAGCATCAAAGCTCTTGCGCGGCGTCAGGCGCACGCCGTTTGGCCCGGCCGTCACCGGCTTGTCCGGGTTGCCGGCCCAGGTGACGGAGCGGGCGACCTCACGGCGGAAGAACACGATGTAGTCGCGCGGCGAGCGCGAGACCGGGATCGCGAGCAGACCCGCTGCCCTTTCAGGGAAGTCCCGCGCGGGTTCGTAGGCCTTGCCAAGCTCATTGGTGGAGAACACGCTGCTGGCTCCGGTGCGGTTCAGGAACCGGGTCAGGCCCAGGAACTCCTCCCGCGTCGGCGTCGTCCCCTTCAACGTCGCCTGCTCCTCGACCCAGATCCCGATGCCGTCGCAGGGGATCAGGTCGGTCATGGAGTCGACCAGCCGCGAGACGTTCTCGAAGGTGGACGCCTCCGCCGCCATTGTCGCCATCAGCTGGTTGTGCAGCTTGCGGGCGCGGGTCTCGTAGTCGATCTCCAGCTCCCGCTCGCGGCCTTCCAGCAGCAGCGAGAATGTCTGGCCGAACACCTCGGCGGCGGTGCGGCGCTCGTAGCCGATGCAGCGCGGGGTCAGATGATGGCAGGCGAACAGGCCCCACAGCTTGCCCCGGCGCAGGATTGACACCGACATGGACGCAGCGACGCCCATGTTGCGCAGATACTCCAAATGGATCGGCGAGACCGCGCGCAGGGTGCTCATGGACAGGTCGAGCGTCTCGCCCTCAGGATCCAGCTGCGGCACGACCGGGACGCCCTCCGCCGAGGTGTCGGCGATGATCCGCAGCCAGTTACGCTCATACAGCGCACGGGCCTGCTTTGGGATGTCGGACGCCGGGTAGTGCAGCCCGAGGAAGGACGGGATGCCAGCCTTGGTCGCATCGGCGACGACCTTGCCGGACCCGTCACCGGCGAACTTATACACCATGACCCGGTCAAAACCGGTCATCGCCCGCAGCAGCCGCGCCGCCTCGCGGTAGAAGTCGCCGATGGCCTCCTTGGTTTGCAGCCGCGCGATCAGCGAGCGGACGAGGGTGCCGGCGTTCATGTCGCCCTCCTTCTCGCTCGGCTCGCATTCCAGCACGATCTTGCCACCCGATAGGTGGATTGCGACGTCGAACGCCGGGCCACCCTCGATCAAATGAAGGGCAAAGGCACGCTCCACTGCGTCATCGCCGCGCAGGACCGCCAGGCGGTTGCGTAGCGTATGCAGCGCGTCAGAACTGAACAGAGTGCGCAGCGAAGACCCTAGCAGTGCCTCAACCGGTTGGCCCAGCCAATCCGGCGCATTGGCGGACAAGCGGGTGATGATCCAGTCGGCCGATGCGGCTATCAGGAAACCGATGGGCTGTATGGTGGACAGCAGATGGATTGGCTCGCGGTCGCAGTTGCTGAGGTCAATCGCTTCGCCAGTTAGGCTGGAGTCGCTATGGGGTTGCGGCATCGGAAAAGTCCCTGGTCTCGGCACCGAGCGGGGCCGCGCGTTCGAAAGCCGTAAAGGCGTCGTGGGCGCCCTCGATCACCGGGCCGGCATCACCCGTCGCGTATGGGGAAGCTTCCAACTGCATCAGGAAGCTTGGCCACAGCGCCTGCCCCATACCATGGCTCAGATACGCTGTCGCTGCGCAGCACTCCGCGTCCAACCCAGCCAGTACGCGTCGCCGCAGCACCTGGGCGCCGAGACGCGACCCTTCCAAGACATACAGGACGCCAAGGACCCAGGCAGGGCCGCGGTGCAAACCAAGAAGAAGCAGCGGAGGCTGCTGCAAGCCAAGGGCGGCGAGGTCGTCCTGCAACGCACCGGTCCGGCGCCGGCTGGGCCAGTCCTCCAGGACCTGCCCGGCCCCTGCCTGCCCGGCCAGCGCCTCCAAAGGTAGGATCACGGATGCATGCGTGGTCAGGAACCTGCGATAATCGTTGCGCTGCCCGAGGTTCAATCGAGTAAAAGCGTCATCGACCCGGCTATGCGCCGACGCGGTAGCCTCACGTAGAATGGAACGGATTGGAGACATATCTGTTCATGTGGCACATCGCGCCGGGTTGGAAGCCTTCGTAGGCCATATTCCTTTAAGTGTTGTTGCCAGATAACGTCCCGGCTGGTCATGGGCCGCGGAAGTGCACCGGCGGGGCCGAGACGGCCGGCGTACCAGACCATTGCCGCAGCCGCTTTACGGAGGCCGCAGACCGGCCAAGGCTATGCATAGCAAGCCGCTCATCCGCCGTCGCGCAGCACAAGCAAACCGACGACGGCCGACGCGTTGTAGGTGCTTGGCAAAGGGATGCAGAACACGATGACACGCACAACCGGAGACACGCCCGAGGCACGGGCAAAGGATGCGGCGCTGCCGGGCAACCACGGCCAGTTCGGCGCCAACAACGGCACCGAGGATTACGAGCCGTTGCAGGACGTGCCAGCCGCGCCGGTTCCAGAGGTAGCGCCGGAGCCGAAGCCGGGCCCGCAGCCCTGACCATGCTAGCGCCCCAGAGGCATCGCCTATAATGGCCAGTGCCTTTCTGCTCTCTCTCCCTCCGGAAGAGGGCCGGGGTGAGGGAGGCCACATGGACCATTACTGGTGCATGTGGCGTCTGCTTCTTTTGGGCAACGGTAGTACGTGCGGCTTCCCTCACCTCGACCCTCTCCCGGAGAGAGAGGGAGCAGAGGCGCATACTTCCTGGTCACGTTCCCTCCCTCAGCACGTCCCCGCCTGTCACATGGAGCGTCAGCCGCGGCCGGCGTCCGTCGAGAGGGGCTCCACGATCTTCAGCGTTCCAGGCCGCACCGTTTGAGCCGTCTTGCCCTACTGGTTGCCGGCGCCTTCTTCATGGAGTTCCTGGACGGCACCATCATCGTGCCCGCCTTGCCCTATATGGCGAAGTCTCTGGGCACCAACCCGGTGGACCTGCACGTCGGGATCACCGCCTACCTGCTGACGGTTGCGGTGTTCATCCTACCCGGCGGCTGGGCAGCGGACCGCTACGGCGCGCGGGCGGTGTTCACGACCGCCGTGGGGGTGTTCACGCTGGGCTCGCTGTTGTGCGGACTGGCGGACAGCACCGGCGCGTTTGTCGCGGCGCGGGTGCTGCAAGGTTTGGGCGGGGCGATGATGGTGCCGGTCGGCCGGCTGGCGGTGCTGCGGACGACGGCCAAACCCGACCTGCTCCGAGCCATTGCCCTGCTGACCTGGCCGGGCCTGACGGCGCCGCTGCTCGGGCCGCCGCTGGGTGGGTTCCTGGCGGAGCATTTCACCTGGCGGATGATTTTCTGGGTCAACCTGCCGCTGGGGGTACTGGGCATGATCCTGGCGCTGCGTCTGGTGCCTGCCGCAGCCGGGGCGGCCCGGCGGCCATTCGACGGGGTAGGCTTCGTGCTTGCCGCGGCCTGGTGCCTGTGTGCGACCTTGGCGCTTGATATGCTGGGCGAGGGCGCCGGCGC
>CAXTOB010000637.1:0-3785 GCA_964245505.1 uncultured Acetobacteraceae bacterium
CGAACACGCCAACTGCGCTGCCGCCGTCCCATGCTCTCCTCCCTGGCGAGTGACCTCACCAGAAGGTTGGGGAAGGTCGGCACGCAGGCGGCCCCGTGCCCGACGCCAACTCAGCCGCAGCCGGACAGCGCGCGTCAGGCAGAACTTGTCATTTGTGATTAGGCCATTGAGCGGACATTCAGTTGGCTCGGCCGATGGCGGCGTTTGTCCAAGGATTACGAGCACCTGCCCGAGGTGTCGGAGGTTATGGTTACCCTCGCCATGATCCGCCTCATGGTCCACCGCGTCGCTCATCCAAACCGCAAACTGCTTCCCGCTTCATGACTTCCAAAACGGGGTCTTAGTTCGATTGCAACGGCCGTAGTTCCGACCGGACCAGGGGGTTGGAGGACGGCGGCCGGAGACGGTCCAATTGGGACAGACCTACGACGGCCGCTTCCTACCCAGGTTGGCTGCCCGGCGACCTGGGTGCGATGCCCAGTAGCGCACTGTCAGCTCTGGCTGCCGTCCATTCAACTTGCGAGATCACATGATTACCGGTTCAGTCGGGCCACGCGACGAACAGCCTGAGGAGGTTGGCCAAAGCTGCGGATGAAGCTTTGCCGCATGCGTTCGGCATCGCCGAAGCCGACGGCGCAGGCGATGGCGTCGAGCGGCTCCTTGCCGTCCTCGATGCGGTCCCTGGCCAGTTCGGCCCGCAGGCGGTCCACCGCCTTGGCCGGACTCAGACCGGTTTCGGCCAGGAAGGCGCGGCTGAACTGGCGCGGGCTGAGGCATGCCTCCTTCGCCAGGCGCTCAACCGGGAGCGACTCGTGCAAATGGTCGCGAGCAAATCGCAGGGATCGGCGGATGCGGTCCGATCGCGGTTCCATCTCAAGCAGGGCGGAGAACTGCGACTGCCCGCCGGCCCGGCGGTAATACACCACCATCTGGCGAGCCACGGCGCGCGCGACTTCAGGATCAAGGTCGGCCTCGATCAGGGCAAGGGCCAGATCGATGCCGGCCGTGATCCCGGCCGAGGTCCACACGGTGCCGTCCCGGACGAAGATGCGGTCGGGCTCGACACGGATGGTTGGGTACTCGGCCTGGAGTTGGCTGGTGTGGCCCCAGTGGGTGGTGGCCCGCCGTCCGTCCAGCAAGCCTGACCCGGCAAGCAGGAAGGCCCCGGTGCAGACGCTGGCGATGCGGTCCGAGCGGCTGGCGGCCGCGCGGATGATGTCCAGCGTCGCCGGATCCCGGAGATGGGCATGCACCCCGCCAGGAACGATGAAGGTGGCGCACGGGGAGTTAGCGACGGCAACGGTGCCGAGTGCCACCCCGAGCGAAGTCACCACCGCGCCGCCCTGCGCCGACACCACCAGCAGGTCGTAGGAGCCAGGCCGGAACTGATTCGCGAACTGGAAGGCTGCCAGCGGCCCGCTGAGGTCCAGCAGCTGAAAGCCAGGATAGGCGAGGAAGCAGACTTGGCGAGCCATATGAAGTCCTTGCGGCTGGATGTCTGGAATAGCAGGATCTGTGTCGTTTCGGCCATCCCCCTTAGGGGGCAAGCTGCCGGTCTCAGGTTTCTGAATGGAGGGATGAAATGCCCGGAGCTGCCGCGACCAAAGCCGTTGCCGGGCGCCGCAGCGCTCAGGTTCTGGCGCTGTGCCAGGGCCTGTTCACCTGCGCCATCGCCATCGACCTGACCTTGACCGGGCTGACCGGCTACCAGCTGGCGCCAGACAAGTCGCTTGCGACGCTGCCGTTCGCGATGATCACCGTGGCAGGCGCGGTCGCCACGCTGTTCGCCTCGTTCCTGATGGCCAGGATCGGCCGCCGGCTGGGCTTCGCGCTCGGCGCGCTGATCGGCACCGTCGGCGGCCTGGTGTCGGTGTGGTCGGTGGTCCATGCGGATTTCTGGGCGTTCTGCGCCGGCACGGCGGCGGTCGGAGTCTTCCAAGCGTTCGCGCAGTACTACCGGCTGGCGGCGGCCGACGCGGCGGACGCGTCGCTGAAGACCAAGGCGATCTCGACCGTGCTGACCGGCGGGGTGATCGCGGCCCTGCTCGGCCCCGCCCTCGCGGCCTGGAGCAAGGACCTGTTCCCGGCATACCTGTTCGCCGGCGCCTACCTGATGGTGGCGCTTCTCGGCGGCCTGTCGATGCTGCTGCTGCTGGGCTTCTACCGCGACCCGGCACCGCCGGGCCTGCCCGCCGCAGAGGCGGCCTGCGACCCGCCGCGGACCCTCCGGGTGATTCTGCGACAGCCGGTCTTCGTCGCGTCGGTTGCCAACAACGTGGTCGGGTCGGTCGCCATGATGTTCGTGATGACGGCGGCGCCACTCGCGGCGGTCGCGTGCAGCCACACCATCGACGACGGCGCCAACATCATGCAGTGGCACCTGGTCGGGATGTTCGCACCATCCTTCGTCACCGGCACGCTCATCAAGCGCTTCGGGTTGCCCCACGTCCTGTTCGCGGGAATGGGACTCAACGTGGCGTGTGTCGTCGCGGCGGTGGCATCGACATCGCTGCCGGCGTTCTACCTGGCGCTGCTTTGCCTGGGTGTAGGCTGGAATTTCCTGTTCGTCGGGGGCACGACCCTGCTCGCGCAATCCTGCCGCCCGAACGAGCGCGCGAAAACGCAGGGCGTGGCAGAATTGATGCGCTACGTGGCGACGGCTGCCGCCACCCTCGCGGCCGGACCGTTCCTGTTCGCCGAGGGCTGGGCTGCGTTGAACATCGCCATCCTGCCGGTTCTGGCTCTGGCAGCCGTGATGACGACGTGGTGGGTGTTGTCCGCCCGGCGGTCGGTATCGGCTATGGCGACTGCATCCTGACGACGGTCAGGCCGATCCCGGTCGGCGCCGAACACCGCAAGTCAGGGTGCAGCCAGACCTCAGGCTCCCTGGTTCGCCATCCCGATTGCCTGGGGCACTGGAGACGACTGGAGTGACAGCCTCATGCTTCCGATGAACGCCGCCCTAGTGGTGATCGATGTTCAGCAGGGTTTCCTCGACCCGTCCTGGGGTCCTCGCAACAACCCGGATGCGGAAGCCAACATCGCCCGCCTGATTGCCGCCTGGCGCCGCCACGGCCGCCCGATCCGCCACGTCCATCACTCGTCCCGCTCTCCAGCCGGGAGCTTCTACGAGGGTGCGCCGGGGCACGAGCCCAAGCCCGAAGCGATGCCTGCGCCCAGCGAGCCGATCCACCTGAAGGAAGTCAATAGCGGCTTCATTGGCACGACTCTTGAGCGCGACCTGAGGGCCGAGGGTGCGGACACGCTGGTCGTCGTCGGGCTGACGACGAACCACTGCGTGTCGACCACGGTCCGGATGGCCGGTAATCTCGGCTTCACAACCTACGTGGTCGAGGACGCGACGGCAGCCTTTGATCGCGCGGGTCTCGACGGGAAGACGCGCCCCGCCGCCGACGTTCACGCAGCCGCACTCAGTGATCTCTCGGACGAGTTCGCCACGATCACGCGAACCGACGAGGTTCTGCAGGCAGTCGGTTCGCCTGAACCCGCTGCCGCTTGATGAAATACGCCAATGGCGATTCCTACCCCTGCCCGAGCGGCCGAGAGCTGGGGCACGGCGGTGCTGACCGATGTGCAATGGGCGGAGTTGGAGCCTCTAATGAAGATTTGCTGACCCCACGCCAAGGTGCCGCCCTCCGACCTGCGCCGTACGATGGAGGCGATCCTCTGGCACTGCACAAACGGGGCGAAGTGGCGGGCCGTGCCCCCCCCGCCCCGGCCCCGGTGGGAGGGCGCGCCGCAAATAAGCCGCGGGGGAAGGCGGG
>CAXTOB010000638.1:0-3781 GCA_964245505.1 uncultured Acetobacteraceae bacterium
GTCTGCGAGCGCTAGGGCGCAGCCGCGCGCCGCCAGCACGCGCGCCAACGCGGCGCCGATGCCGCTGGCCGCCCCCGTAACCACGGCGACGCTACCGCGCAGATCAAGCCTTTTGTCCGCCATGCCGTTCGTCCCTCGTCGTCTGCGTCAGCGCTCCGCAAGGCGTACTAACCAGTCCAAGGTGCCCCGCCGTGGGTACCTGCACGCGGCCCGGCACACAGGTGGAGGCTAGCCATGGTTTTGCTGGCAAGCAGCGCCGGACGAACTCGACCAAATCGACGCGCACTCGCCGCTTGCGAATATAATATATCATGTCAGAGTTGAGGCTGACAACAGACGCGCAAGGGCCGCCGCGGCCGTTGGGGCAGAGAGGTTTGGGGACCAAGGGACCGGAACAGGCGCAGGCTCAATGCGCTCCGCGTGCCTACAGAACGGGGGAAGCGATCATGCACAGCACACAAACGGGCGTAGGACGGATTTTGCGCCGCGCCATGCTGGCCGGATTGGCCTGCCTGGGTGCCGCGGCGGGAGTGCCACGCCTTGCTGCTGCCCAGGAAATACAGCCCTACGAGTTCACGCCGCTGCCGGCAGGCACCAACGTACTCCTCGGCTACTACAGCTACGGGCACGACACATCCTACAATGTTGCCGCCGGGCCGACGTTCAAGAATTCAAAGCTGGAAACCAACTTCTTCAACTTGCGCTACGTACACTTCTTCAATGAACTCGCTGGACATCCCATTGGCTTCCAGGCGTTCCAGGTGTTCGGTTCCGCGTCGGGCGGCAACGTCGGCGGTCAGCGCATCGGCAGCGCGTTCGGGGCGCAGAACCTCGCCCTCTCGGCGTTCATCTTCCCCTACGTCAACACGGCGACCAAGACCAACACCAACGTGACGGTCTTCCTTTACCCGCCGACCGGCACCTATGACCGCAACTCCTCGATCAACGTCGGCGACGGCAGGTGGCGCGGCAACCTCCAGTTGGGCCTGACTCAGGGCTTCGGGGAGCATATTGGGCTGGATGCCGAGTTCGACGCCATGTTCTACGGCGACAACGGCAACGCGACCGCCCGCGACGGGCAGATCAGCCAGGACCCGACGTACCGTGCCCAGGTCTGGGCCAACTACCGCTGGAGCCCAGCCTTCAGCACCTCCATCGGCTACGAGGGTCTCTTCGGCGGCAACCAGAAGTTCAACGGCTTCCTGACCGGCACCAAGACCGACGAGCAGCGGGTGCGCTTCAACGCGGCGTTGTTCGTGACGCCGAAGGTCCAGACCATGCTTGAGCTGAACCACGACTTCGCCTCCTATGGCGGCTTTAAGCAGGACTTCGGCGCCCAGTTGCGGGTGCTCTATGTCTTCTGATCCCGGGTCTTCTAGTCCCGCCGCGCCGCGCCGCGCCAGCCGACCGGCGCGGCGCGCCAGGCTCGCGTCCAGATGCCCTCGACCGCTTCCATCCAGATAGGGGAACATCTATGACCAGCATGATGCCCGGCTGGCTCGCAGCGGGGATGCTGCTCCTGCTTGCGGCCTGCCAAGGCCCAATCGCCACGCCCACCGCCACCAGCACCACCAACTCGGCGGAGGTCAACTTCGTTACCAACGCCTTCCAGATCATCGAGTTCGATCGCCAGGAGGGCAAGCTGGCCCAGACGCAGGCGCGCGACCCACGCGTGAAGGTTCTGGCGCAGCAGCTCACCGATGAGGCCAACCAGTTCGCGGCTAAGCTGGCGCCGGTCGCGGCAGACGCGGGCATCAAACCGCCAACCGAGCTCCGCAACGACCTGCGCGTCCGTTTGGGCCACATGACGTTGCAGCAGGGGCTCGACTTCGACCGCACCTACGTCGCCGACCAGATCGCAAGCCATGAGGAGGAGGTGATGATGCAAGACTTGATGAGCACCGCCGGGGTCAGGCCGGCCTTCGCGGCGCTGATGATCCAAGGCCAGGACATCGTCCGGCGCAACCTGGACACCTTGCGTGGCTTGCAGGCCAGGATGGGGCAAGGCCAGCGGTAAGGCCGCGTCCGTCAGGGGGATTGTATTTGAAAAATTATTGACTTGGCAGGGGCTTGCTGGGTGCGGTGTTGATGGATTTTGCCGCTTTGGGTGCTGGTTGCGCATGGGGGTGGTGCATTGGATCGGTTTGCGGCGTGCTGGGACGAGTTGGACGACCCGTGGACCGGCAACGCCGGCCTGCATGACGTCCACGAGTTGTTGTTCGACGCGCTGTGCTCGGTATTGTGCGGCGGGCGGAATGCGGTGGACATGGCGCTGTTTGCGAAGTCTAAGGAACCATTCCTGCGGGGCGTCTTGACGCTGGCCAACGGGATGCCGAGCCATGACCCGTTCAGCCGCCTGTTCCGCCAGCTTGACCCGGAGGCGTTTCGAGCCGCGTTCCAGCGCTGCATGGCTGGGTTTTCCGAGCAGTGCCGCAGCCTGGTGCCCGGGGCCGCGCCGGGCGCTGTGGCGGTTGGCGTCGGGGTAATCCACGGCCATGTCCTGCGCCGCCCGTTTGACCGTGCCAGCAGCAAGTCTGCGCGGCCCACGGTCAGCGCCCGAAGACGCGAGCAGCGGCTGGTGCTGGCCCAAGTCGCCACTGATGCCAAGTCGAACGAGATCACCGCGGTGCCGACCCTGCTGCGCCTGCTGTCGCTCCAGGGTTCGATCGTGACCGCCGACGCGCTGCACTGCCAACCCGCCACGGCCCGGCAGATTGTCGATCAGGGCGGTGACTACGCCCTGGCGCTGAAGGCCAACCAGGGCACGCTGCACGACGATGTCGTCCGCTTCCTCGACGACCCCGCAAGCAAGGCTGCCACGGCCAAGCCTACGGTTGATGCCGGCCACGGGCGGGTCGAATGAAGGCGCTTGCCAGGGATTGAAACGCGCACGGCCGCCGTCTCGACCGACATCGGCTGGCTGCAGGAGCAGCACAGCTGGCCGGGGCTTTCGGCCATCGGCAAGGTGCGCCGCATCCGTGAAACCGCGACCGGGACGACGGCTGAGACCGCCTACTACCTGCTCAGCACGGCACTCTCACCCGACTGCCTGAACGAGGTCGCCCGGTCGCATTGGGGGGTCGACAACCAACTGCACTGGCACCTCGATGTCGTCATGAACAAAGATCAGGACCGCACCCGCCTGGGACACGGACCCGAGAACCTGGCCATCCTGCGCCACATGGCCCTGAACGTCATCCAGGCCGAACCCAGCAAGGGGTCGCTCCGCGGCAAACCCAAACGAGCCAGCTGGGACGATGCCTACCTCACCAAACTTTTCCGACTATTCGAAGTGCAATAGCCCTACGCATCCGTTGACCATAGCGCATCCGTGAGCCAAGACGGTTGCGACCTGCCGCGCCATGCGGACCGATGGCTCAGCAGTCTTTGTCAAGACAACCAAGGGGGACCTGCGATGAAGAACCTGGTCGCGACGGCAACGCTCCTGCTGCTTGCAGCAGGCGCGCCGGCCATGTCCCAAGGGGTGCAGATGCCGAATGCTCCAAACGCAACAGAGCCTCAATCCCTGAACAGCCCGCCCCTGAACAACTTGTCTCAGGGCAACCAAACACTGCGTGCTAGGGAGGCGCCTCGTCGCCGGCCACGGCAGCACCGCCGTCCGGCGTCGGTCGGTTAGCGCCTGCTCCCGTGTCTGCGGCCCGCCAGCGCCGTAAGTCCGGCGCGCACCGAGCCTGGACCATGGCAAGGATCCGAGCTTATGCCGAGCTCGGCAGAATGCAGAGCGTTTTTTGCTTGGCGGCGCGGGGCACTGAGGTTGCGA
>CAXTOB010000639.1:0-3778 GCA_964245505.1 uncultured Acetobacteraceae bacterium
CCCAGCGCGGCCAGGGCGCCGACGCCCATGCGCCAGGGTTCCCGCGCAGCGCCGTCGCCGCCGGGCATCGCGAGCGGACGCAGGTGGCCCTGGCGATGCCATTTTGGGCCGTCCAGCAAGATTAGTTCGCCGCCCCAGACGGCGCCATCGCTGCCTAGCCCGCTGCCGTCGAGCGCGACGCCGATGACGGGCTTGTTCAGCCGGTGCTCGGCGGCGACGGCGGCGATGTGTGCGGCGTGGTGCTGGACGCGCAGGACTGGCAGCCCGAGCGTTTCGGCGAAGACGGTGGAGCGGTAGTCCGGGTGCAGGTCGCAGGCGACCAGGTCCGGCGCCACGCCGAGCATCGCCAGCATTGCGTGCGCCGTTTCGTGGTAGAAGCGGACGGTCGCGGCGGTGCTCAGGTTGCCGATGTGCTGGGAGACGAACGCCTCACGGCCGCGGGTGACGCAGAGCGTTGCCTTCAGGTGGGCTCCGACGGCCAGCACCGGCGGACCGTCGTGCCCGAGGTCGATGGGTTCGGGCACGAAGCCCCTGGAACGCCTGATGTAGGCTGGTGCGCCGGCGATCATGGCCATTACCGAGTCGTCGGCGCGGGTCAGGATGGTCCGGTCGTGGGTGACGATCAGGTCGGCGATGCCGGCGAGACTGCGCTGGGCTTGGGCGCTGGTGATCGCAAGTGGCTCGCCGGCGGCATTGGCGCTGGTGGCGACCAGTGCGAATGGCTGTGGTGTTCCGAGCCATGCAGCGCCGCCGGGGGAACCGGCCAGGGCGTGGAACAGTAGGTGATGCACCGGGGCGGACGGCAGCATAACGCCGACATGGCCAAGCCCCGGCGCGACCGCGGCTGCCAACCTGGCGCGAAGACGCAGCAGGACGATGGGGCGCGCGTGCTCCTGAAGCAACGCGGTTTCGGCGTCGGTTGGGTCGGCGAAGAGTTTGGCCGAGGCCGCGTTGGCGACCATGATTGCGAGCGGCTTTGCCGGACGTTGCTTGCGCTGCCGCAGCGCGTCAACGGCTGCCGCGTTCGTTGCGTCGCATAGCAAGTGGAAGCCGCCGATCCCCTTTAGCGCCACGATCTGTCCGCGGCGGAGTGCGGTCGCGATCTCCGGCATGGAGTGGCTTAGGCGTGGCCCGCAGGTGGGGCAGGCGATCGTCTCGGCGTGGAAGCGACGGTCGGCCGGGTTGCCGTACTCCTCGGCGCATGCGTCACAGGGAGGGAACCCGGCCATCGCGGTGTTCGCGCGGTCGTAGGGCAGGCGGTGTGCGATGGTGAAACGGGGACCGCATTGGGTGCAGGTCACGAATGGGTAGAGGTGGAAGCGGCTTGCCGGGTCGAACAGGTCGGTGATGCAGGCGAGGCAGGGTGCGGTGTCGGGACCGAGCCTGGTTCGCCCGCCGCCCGACCCGGCACTTTCGCGGATTGTGAAGCCCTGCCGTCCTTGGCGCGCTACGGGCGTCACCTCCACGGCATCGATGCGCGCGAGCGGTGGGCGTTCCCGATGCAGGGCTGTCAGGAAGGTGTCGAGATCGCCGCCCTCGATTTCGGCCAGCACGCCGTTGTCGTCGTTGAGCACGAATCCGGATAGGCCGCAGCGCACCGCCAGCCCATGCACGAATGGGCGGAAGCCGACGCCCTGCACGGCGCCGGTCACGCGGACACGCAGGCGGTCGTGGGATAGGGCTTCCGGCTGGCCCATCGGTTCAGCCGCCGGTGGCGGGCATGGCGGCAGGGTTTGACACCATCGCTGCATGCGCCTTGATCCAGGCGTAGAATGCGGCCAGGCCCTCGCCGGTGCGCGCCGAGACGGTCAGGATCCGGATGGCGGGATTGACCTGGAACGCCGCCGCGAGGCAGGCCTCTACGTCGAACTCCAGGTGCGGAAGGAGGTCGGACTTGTTGAGCAGCATGAGGTCGGCCGCGGCGAACATGTCGGGGTACTTGAGCGGCTTGTCCTCGCCCTCGGTGACGGATAGCACGACCACCTTGTGCGCCTCGCCGAGGTCGAAGGCGGCGGGGCAGACGAGGTTGCCGACGTTCTCGATGAATAGGAGGCTGCCCGGTGCCGGCGCCAGATGATCGAGCGCGTGGCCGACCATGTGGGCGTCGAGGTGGCAGCCCTTGCCGGTGTTGACCTGTATGGCCGGCGCGCCAGTGGCCCTGATCCTCTCGGCGTCGCGCGACGTTTGCTGGTCGCCTTCGATGACGGCGATCGGCCATGCGTCCTTTAGGTCGTTGATCGTCCGGACCAGTAGGGACGTTTTGCCCGAGCCTGGGCTTGAGACGAAGTTGAGCGCGAAGGTGCCAGCGGCGCGCAGGCGCGCACGGTTGGCAGCCGCGAAGCTGGCGTTCTTTGCCAGGATATCGCGCTCGATGCGGATTGTCCGTTCCTGGCTTAAGCCGGCCACTTCGACGCCGGCGGGACCTTTGCCGAAGTCGATCGTCCCGTGCACATGGCCATGCCCGGCGGCTTGCTCGTGCGGGTGGTCGTGGGCGTGCCCGTGCCCGTGATCGTGGGAATGCGCGTGGTCCGGGGCAGCGCCCGGCGCCGTGCAGCCGCAGACAGTGCACATCACTCGACCTCCAATTCCGCCAGGCGCAGCTCGTCGCCCGCGGTCATCCGGACCTGCGCGTGGCCGCAGGCCGGACACTCGTCGAACCGGTCCGCGAGAGCGACCGTCCGGTGGCAGGCGGAACACGTCCCCTCGCCGGCAACCGTGATGATCGACAGCTCCGCCCCGTCTGCGACCGTTCCGCGCGTAACGGCGTCGAAGCAGAAGCGCAGGGCATCCGGCTCGACATGGCCGAGCGCACCGACTTGGACGCGGACGGTGCGGACGCGGGAGAACGCCTGGCGGCGCCGCTCGTCCTCGATCAGCGCGACGATGCTTTCGACGAGGGACACCTCATGCATCCGTGCGGTCTCGGGAAGCTGGGCCGAGGCGCGTCCTGAGCGTCTGCACTACGACCGCGGTATCGACCGGCTTCAAGAACACGCCGGAGATGCCGATCTCATGCAGCCCGATGGAGCCCATCAGCGCGTCGGCCGCGTTGCTGACGATGTAGCAGGGAATGCCGGTGGCCGCGGTGTGCAGCCGCTCGGCGACGGTCGGGCCGCCGTCGCCGGCGTCCAGCATCAGGTCGGCGAGCAGGGCGTCGGGACGGATGCGCAGGGCCGTCCGTTCGCCCTCCTGGTCGGTCGCGGCTTCCCCTACGGAAAAGCCTGCGGCCTCCAGCGCCAGACGCAGCGCTGCCCTGGCGTGGGGGTCGGCGTCGATGAGCAGGATCGTCCGGCGCCGGTTGCCAAGGCCGATGTTCATAGGGGCGCCGATGCCTGCTGGGCGCGGATGCGGCCGGTGAGCATGGCCAGGGCGTCGTGCAGGTTTTCGGTGGCGGCCGGCGTCAGCTCCTCGATGAAGGCGAAGTCGTAGCCGCGGACCGCGAGCACGAAGGCCTGTGGGGACTTGCCGTAGCATTGGCGGGCGATTGCCAGGATCGCCTCGGGGCGAACGAGGTGGCTGGTGAATTCTATCGAGGCGACCGGAGAAATCTCGTGTACGGCGAAGGGGGCGGAGCCGGTCTTGGCGGCGTCAACGAACCAGACGACGTCGTGCTCGCTGACGTCTATCGAGTCCTCGATGTTGAGCTGGTAGTTGTCGAAGGCGGTGACGTTTGGCCATCCCAGGCGCTCGATGCCGGCGGCAACCGCCGGGCCGAGGCCGTCATCCTGGCGTCCGGGATTGCCGTAGCCGAGTACGAGCACGCGGGGCGGGGCGGGGA
>CAXTOB010000640.1:0-3776 GCA_964245505.1 uncultured Acetobacteraceae bacterium
GGGCTACACGCAGAAGGCGGCCGTGGGCGGGCACCGCGTTTGGCTCCGCACCGGGGAGTATGCCGACGGCACGCTGGGCGAGGTGCACGTCAGCCTCCCGCGTGAGGGCACGGGACTGCGGGGCATGATGGACAGCATGATGACGGCCGTGAGCCTCGGGCTGCAGCATGGGGTGCCGCTGGCGGACTATGTGTCGGCCTTCACCCTGACCCGGTTCGGGCCGGCCGGACGGGTGGAGGGCGACGCCGACGTGGGACACGCCACCAGCATCCTGGATTATGTGTTCCGCAACCTTGCCATCAACTACCTCGGCCACTGCCCGGTGCCGGAGGGCATCCCCGAGCCTGCGGCACCCGACCCGGCGCCGCTGCTGCCGATGGATTTGCCGGCGCAGCCGCGCACCCGCCGGCCCGGCCTGCGCCTTGTCGCCAACGGATAGGACCTGCTGCACATGAGCGGACGTATTGAGGCACGCCTGGCTGAACTCGGCATCGCGTTGCCGACCGCCATGCCGCCGATGGCCAACTACGTGCCCTGGGTGCAGACGGGCAACCTGGTCGTGGTGTCCGGCCAGGTGCCGGCGGTGGATGGCAAGATCGCGGTGACCGGCAAGGTCGGGGTGGACCTGGACGTGGCGGCGGGCCAGCAGGCGGCGCGCATCTGCCTGACCAATGTGCTGACGCACCTGCGTGCGGCGTGCGGCGGTGATCTCGACCGGGTACGGCGGGTGGTGCGGCTGGGGGGGTTCATCGCCTCGCCGCCGGGGTTCACGCAGCATGCGCTGGTGATGAACGGCGCGTCCGACCTAGCGGTGGAGGTGTTTGGCGACGCCGGGCGCCATGCCCGCAGCACGATCGGCGTGCCCGCCCTGCCCGGCGATGCCGCAGTTGAGGTCGAGGGCATGTTCGAGGTGGGGTGAAGGGTTTCCTGGGCCGGTTGCGCCGCCATATCACGCCTATGCCGGACAGCCTCCCCAGCCTGACCCTGACGCTGCATCCCCACATCGCCCAGATCCCTGCGGCGGAGTGGGACGAGTGCGCGGGGGGCGGCAATCCCTTCGTCAGCCATGCCTTCCTTAGCGCGATGGAGGACAGCGGATCGGCGAGTGCCCGGACCGGGTGGCTGCCGCAGCACGCGGCGCTGCGCGATGGCGACCGGCTGGTGGCCGTGGTGCCGATGTATGCGAAGTCGCATAGCTACGGCGAGTATGTGTTCGACCATAGCTGGGCCAACGCCTTCGAGCGCAGCGGCGGCAATTATTATCCCAAGCTGCAGGCTGCGGTGCCGTTCAGCCCGGTGCCTGGCCCCCGCTTGCTGACCCGGCCCGGGGTTGCGCCGGAGGCTTTGGGGCAGGCGCTGATTCAGGCGTGCGAGGAGCTGGGGTTGTCCAGCGTCCATGCCACGTTCTGCACCGACGCCGACGCCGCGGCGCTGGAGCGGGCGGGGTGGCTGCGCCGCCTCGGCACCCAGTTTCATTGGGAGAACGATGGCTACTCGACGTTCGACGACTTCCTGGGGGCGCTGAGCAGCCGCAAGCGCAAGGCGATCAAGCGGGAGCGGCGGGACGCCAACGCCTGCGGCCTGCAATTCGTGGCGCTGCAGGGTTCGGAGATCGAGCCGCGGCACTGGGACGCGTTCTACCGGTTCTATACCAGCACCGTGGATCGCAAGTGGGGCAGCGCCTACCTGACCCGCAAGTTCTTTCCCATGCTGTCGGAGCGGCTGGGCGACGCGGTCGTGCTGATGCTGGCGGAGAAGGACGGCGTTCCCATGGCCGGGGCGCTGAATTTGATGGGGTCCGAGGCGCTGTATGGGCGCAACTGGGGCTGCCGCGGCGACTGGCCGTTCCTGCACTTCGAGCTGTGCTACTACCGGGCCATCGAGTTCGCCATCGCGCACGGGCTGCAGCGCGTGGAGGCCGGGGCGCAGGGACAGCATAAGATACAGCGCGGTTACCTGCCGCGGCCGACATACTCGGCGCATTGGATCGCCAATCCTGGCCTCCGCAAGGCCATCGGCAGCTACCTGGCGCAGGAGCGGCCGGCGGTGGAGGCGGATATGGCGGCGCTGGCCGAGGGGTCGCCCTACCGGCGGGACGGAGAGGAGTAAAGCGGTTTGCGTCCGGACCGGACGCAAACCGCTTTAGGTTTTTCGTTTGCGAGCAGATACTTGCAGCTTCATGTCCGGCCGCTTCGCGCCGGACCCGGCTGCAAACTGCTCTAGGCTTGCGGTCGTCCGGAGCCGGGTCCGGGCAATACCTCAAGCACGGCGCAGGACGCTGTCGCGGATGGTTGCCGGCGGCCAGTCAGCGGGCTTCACCGGACTGGTGGGCCAGGAACTGGCGGGAACATTGTGCGCCGCCATGGCGATCAGACGGCCATCGCGCCAGGCTGCAGCGCCGGACCGCACCATTTCCTGAAGCAGCATGGGCACGAACATCTCTGGCGTGAGGCCAAATGCGCCCACGGCGTGGTCGCGGAACCAGGGCGCGTCCATGAGGGCCGTGGTCACGGCCGCTTCGTCAAACCCGTCTGATACCATGAGGTTGTGGCTGAAGATGCGCTTGCAGGCGTGCCAGGCGATCCGCCTGGGATCGGCTCGCCAGCTTGCGAGGCGCTGCCGGGCACGGTCCAGGGCGGCGGGCAGGTCGGTGATCGGCGGCCCGTGGCCCGACAGGCCGATGCGGGCCGGCAAGGCGGCCAGGCGCTCGATGGTCTCCGAAGCGCGGTCGAGCGAATCCGGCCCTTCCCGGTAGGGGTTGAGCCAGCCCAGGTCGGCTTCGTGCAGGGCGTCGCCCAGGATCAGGATGCCGTGCTCGGCCGAATACAGGCTCAGGTGCCCGGCGGTATGGCCCGGCGTGCCGACGATCAGCCACGCCGTGCTGCCCGTGCTGATGGTGTCGCCGCCGCGCAGTGGCCGGGTGACCTGGTAGGATTCGATCGGTTGCTGCAGCCACTCCGCCTGGCAGGCATTGGGGTCGCGGGCGTTGACCAGGGCGGCCTCATCGGCCTGGGCGGCGATGGGAGTGCCGTATGCCGATTCGAGGGCATGGTTGCCGCCGGAATGGTCGGAATGCGAGTGGGTGTTGACCACGAGCGCCAGGTCCCGTGGGTGCAGCCCCTGTTGGCCAAGCCACGCCAGCAGCGCCGGGGCGTCTGAGCCGAAGCCGGTATCCACCAGGATCGGACGGCGGCCGCGCAGCAGGATGGAATTCGCGCTGGGGTAGGCCCGTTGCATGAATGCGGCAGTCGGAGTCATCCGGCCCTTGGTCCACCATTGTGGCGCGTTGCAGCTTCGGGTTGAGATAGGACTGATGAAGCTCGTAATACTGTTTGATAGCGTACGTTCATATCGTAAGACCTGATATACTGTAAATAGTCCTCAACCTTTGCGTGTTGCATTGAGGGATGCAAGCCGCTCAGATACCAAAATGACACATCCCAGGCCAGTTTGGATGGGGTGGTCTGGTTGTGCCGAAGCGTTTCTCGCCGGCACGGCGGCCGTCTTGGGACGTTGTGCCGGGCCGATGGCTGACGATGCCGGGGAGGCTGTCGCCGGCGTTGCTTTGCTGCAGGATGCGCTGCGGGGCGGGGCGGGGCGTGGTTGGCACGTTGTGCTTGGCCTCCGGCTGCTGCGCCTGGGCCGGCGTGTGGATGCGGTGCTGATCCGGGATGGCGCGGTGCTGGCCCTGCGCTTGCGGCCTGATGCGCGTGCGGCCCTGCCGGCGGACCGCCGGGCGGCGGAGGACGCGGCACTCGACCTGGCCGACTTCCATG
>CAXTOB010000641.1:0-3765 GCA_964245505.1 uncultured Acetobacteraceae bacterium
CTCCCACAGCGCCCGGGCAAAATCCGTGCGCACCAACCCCGGCACGATGCAGTTGGCCCGCACCCCGCGCGGCCCCCACTCGCACGCCAGGTTGCGCACAAGCTGCATGTCGGCCGCCTTGCTGATGCCATAGGCGCCGATGCTGGTGCTGCCCCGCAGCCCGGCGATGGAGGACACCACCGTCACCGACCCCTCGCCACGTTCCGCCATGCCCGGCAGCACCATGTTGGCGAGCCAATGGTTGCTGCGGATGTTGCTGCCCATAATGCGGTCCCAAGCGTCGTCCGGAATGCCGGCGCCGGGTCCGAAGTAGGGGTTCACCGCGGCGTTGCAAACCAGCGCGTCCACCCGGCCCCAGGCGTCGAACGTCCGGTCCACCAGCGCCTGCAGCTCCTCCTTGCGGCCGATGTTGCAGGGGATTACCATCGCCTCCCCTCCAGCCGCGCGTATGCCAGCGGCCACCGCCTCGCACGCCTCGGCCTTGCGGGAACTGACGACGACACGGGCGCCGTGCTGCGCCATGCGTTCGGCGATGGCGCGGCCGATGCCCTTGCTGCTGCCGGTGATGAGGGCGACCTGGCCGGTCAGGTCGAACAGGGTGGGCATGGGGCGGTCCTCCGCGGTTTGTTGGCCGCAAGGTGCCGGGGCGGGCGCTCCGCTGCAACCGGGCGCCGCGCTGCTTCCCTCGCGGTCCGGGAAACGGCCGGGGGAGGGGGCTAGCGGTGGAGCAGGTCGCCGCAGGTGCAGCCAAACACCGGCCCGGCCAAAGCAACCGCGGCCCTTGTCCGCCCCCTGATCCCAACCCGTTGCCAAACGGAAAGCGAGAAGCAAACGATTTCAGCTTCCAAGCGGGAACCAGAGGACCCCACGCGAGTTACGATCACGTATCTAAACCACAAGCCGGAGCTTCTCATGTCCAAGCCCACCACCCGCGCCCTGCTGCTGACCCTGGCGCTGGCCGCCCTCGCCCCGATGCTGAGCGCCTGCAACACCACCGCCGGCGTCGGCGCCGACGTGAGCGCAACCGGACGCGCCGTGACCCGCGGCGCCAACGACGTAAAACAGGGCCTGTAAGCCCACCTTCCCCTCCCCGGCCGGACAGGGCATCCTGACCGGCCGGGGAGGACTGCAACCATGGACTTCGACCTAACTGACGAGCAGCGGCTGCTGAAAGACAGCGTGGACCGCATGATCGGCGACCGCTACGCCTTCGAGGCCCGCCGCGGATACCGCGCCGAACCCGATGGCTGGAGCCGCGATATCTGGCGCCAATTCGCCGAGCAGGGCCTGCTGGGCCTGCCCTTCGCCGAGGACCAGGGCGGCTTCGGCGGCGGCGCCGTCGAGACCGCCATTGTCATGGAGGCATTCGGCCGCGCCCTGGTGGTGGAACCCTACCTCGCCACCGTCATCATGTGCGGCGGCCTGCTGCGCCATGCCGCCAGCGACGACCAGCTCGCCGAGCTGGTCCCCGCCATCGCCAAGGGCGAACGCGTGATGGCCTACGCCCAGGCCGAACGCCAGGCGCGCTGGAGCCTGAACGATATCGCCACCCGGGCCACCCCCGATGGCGACGGCTGGCGCCTCACCGGCGAGAAGACCCTGGTGCTGAACGGCGACAGCGCCGACACCCTGATCGTGTCCGCCCGCACTGCCGGTGAGCACCGCGCCCGCCACGGCATCGGCCTGTTCCTGGTGGACGCCAACGCCCCTGGCCTGTCCCGCCGAGGCTACCCCACCCAAGACGGCGCCCGTGCGGCGGAAATCACCCTCAAGGACACTCCCGGCCGCCCCCTAGGTGACCCGGCAGAAGCCCTGCCAGTCATGGAGCGCGTCAACGACGAAACCCTGGCCGCCCTTTGCGCCGAGGCCGTGGGCGTCATGGACGCCATGCACGCGATGACCGTGGACTACATGAAGACCCGCAAGCAGTTCGGCCGGGCCATCGGCGATAACCAGGCTCTGCAGCACCGCGCCGTGGACATGTACGTGTCCCTTGAGCAGGCGCGCAGCATGGCGATGTTCGCCACCATGATGTCCACCGACCCCGACCTCACCGAACGCCAGCGCGCCATGCACGCCGCCAAGGTGCAGATCGGCCGCAGCGGTCGCCACATCGGCCAGGAGGCCGTGCAGCTCCACGGCGGCATCGGCGTCACGATGGAGTATGCCGTCGGCCACCACTTCAAGCGCATGACGATGATCGAGCGCGGCTACGGCGACACCGACAGCCACCTGGCGGCGCTGGCCCGGCTGGGCGGGCTGATCGCCGCCTGAACCAGGCGCGACGGGCCGGCCGGTCCGTCGCGCAGGCACGGCAGGGTCAGGCGGCGCGGCGCCGGGCCATGCGCAGGCCCAGCAGGCCGACGCCCAGCACCGCTAGGCTCGCCGGCTCCGGCACGGCAGCCGGAACGACCAGCGTATCCAGGTAGGCAATTAGGTTTGGTGCATAGATCGCGTCGAAGGCAGCGGGAGATGCGCCGCTCGACAGGTAGTAATCGAGCGGGACCGTAGAGTAGTAAACCGACCCGGCGCCAAGCGTGTAGGAAATCGCGACCGCCTGCGCCGCGCTCCCCGTGGTCAGCAGCGTCGTAGCGCCAGCCGGCAGCGTGCCGACGGCCGCGTAGCCATGGTCCGACGAACTGCCGTTGTCCAGGGTCGTTGCGCCGATGACGCCCGCAGGACCGTTCACCAGGACGCTGGCAACCCCGGGATTGATGTCCGCCGCAGGATTGCGCGTAAAGGCAATCCCCGCCGCACCTGGGACTGTGCTGGCGGCGTCCGTGACCTCGCGGTCATCCAGCGCGAACACACCGCCGCCCTGCACAAACGAATTCAGCGCCGCCGCATTGGCACTCAGGCCCGCCAGCGGCGAGCCGTTGTCGCTGTTCAGCAGGAATAGAACGTTGATCCCTGATAGGCTCGCAGCCGTCAGGTCCGGCAGCACCGATGCGGTGTCGCCGGCAGCCTGGATGATGCTGATGGCAGCGCTATCGGCGCTGCTCCCATTGGAAAACACGCCGTACACGGTGGCGCTGGCCGGCGTGGTGCCGAACCCGGTCAGGAGGGTGGCGGCGAGCAGGTAAGACTTGTTCAACATGATGGCGGACCGACTTAGTTGTTGCGATTTCAAATGAGCATTTGTTGTGCCATCGAACTAATACCTTGAAAAAAGGCGCGCGCGTTCCGCAACATTTCTTGAAAATGTCCCAGATTGTAAAATTCTGCGACACCTCCACTACTCACGCGCGCGTATCGTTTCGGCAACTCTGCGGATGCCTCGCCAAGCGACCTCTGTGAACGCGCCGCACCAAGCCGGCTGACCGAGGTGTCCGGGCACCGAAGCGGAGCGCGCATCCCGCCCGTGAGCACCGCCCACCGAAGGCGTTGGGCGGTTCGAGCACAGCAAAGCAGCGTCGGGCGTCCGCCGCAGCAGCACGGTCAGACCGGCAGCAACGTGCCCTTGAAGCGCAGGGACTCAATGCTGTATTGCAACGTCCGCGTCTCGAAAAATTTAGCTGACATCCCAGCCGATGCGCTTCATAGAACCATCTGCCAGCATGGAGCGTCCAAATTCCGACGCAAACCAGACCTATGCCATCCCGGGCGATCGAACATCTGCGGCTCCGCTCCAGCCACGTGCGGCCCCTACCCGACGACGCGCCCATTCTGCCGCAAGTTCCGAACGTAAGGCCAATGCCGCTGCCAAAGCTCGCCGCCACCCTCCTGCTGCTGTCTGCCCTGCCAGCCGCCGCGCAGCCGCAGCAC
>CAXTOB010000642.1:0-3744 GCA_964245505.1 uncultured Acetobacteraceae bacterium
TAGCTATTGTTTTTGCGAGCATTCATCCGGTCAAACGAAGCCGTTTGATCCGAACGTGCTCTAGCCCCGGCCAACAAACGGCATCGCCGTCGCCATCACCGTCACGAACTGCACGTTGGCGTCGAGCGGCATTCCGGCCATCAGCACCACCGTGTCGCCGACGTGCCGCACATCCATGCGCGGCTCCACCATCGTCGTGCCGTTAGCCTGCGGCACGCCGGCGGTCATGCGCTCCGTCATTTCGGTCGCCGCGTTGCCGATGTCGATCTGGCCGCAGGCGATGCCGAACCGGCGGCCGTCCAGCGACAGCGAGCGGGTCAGGCCGGTGATCGCGTGCTTGGTGCTGGTATAGGCCACCGACCCCGGGCGCGGCGCATGGGCGGAGATCGAGCCGTTGTTGATGATCCGTCCGCCGCCGGGCTGCTGCCGCCGCATCAGCGCGAAGGCGGCCCGGGCGCACAGGAAGGAGCCCGTGAGGTTCACGGCCACGACCTGCATCCACAACTCCACCTCCAGCTCGTCCGGCGTCACCGCCGGGGTGCCGCGGCCGGCGTTATTGAACAGCAGGTCCAGGCGGCCGAACTTTGCCTCGGCTTGGGCGAAGACGGCATCCACCTCATCAGGCTTCGATACGTCGGCTGGAAGCGCGAGCGACTGCTCCGGGGCGCCCAGCGCCGCCGTTGCGTGCAGCGCGTCGGCCCGGCGCCCGACCAGCGCCACCGTCCAGCCCGCCTGCATCAGCCCGGCTGCGGCGGCCCTTCCGACGCCGCTGCCGGCGCCGGTGACGAGCGCGATCTTTTCCCCTTGCGGCATAGGCACTCCCTCCCCTGTGTGGCGCACAGTCTTTCCACGAACCTGCCCGCCGCGCAAAAGTACGGCGTTTCCGGCGGAAACGAAGCCTGCCGTGCCGCTGCCGCTCCTCCCAATGGCAGCGCAAGGCTTGAAGCGGGTTTGGTGCGGATAGAAGCACCAAGCCCACTCTAGCTGTTGTTTTAGCGAGCATTCATTCGGTTGAACGAAGCCGTTTGATCCCAACATGCTTTAAAGGCCGTTGGTCAAAGGCATCACCCGACTCCGGCCCGGGCTTGGCGCACGCTGCACAGGTAGCTACACCCCGGCGCAGCCGACACGGAGACCCAGCCATGACCGACCTGCCCGACCGCCTGTCCACCAACCCCAGCAGCCCCTACCACGATGCCGACCTGCTGCAGCGCGGGATCGGCATCCGCTTCAAGGGCGTCGAGCGCACCAACGTCGAGGAATATTGCGTCAGTGAGGGCTGGGTCCGCGTCGCCGTCGGCAAGACCATGGACCGCGCCGGCAACCCGATGACGATGAAGCTGCAAGGCACGGTGGAGCCTTACCTGCGGGATGCGCCCTCGGAGGGCTAGTCGCCTGGCTGGCGCTGCTCCGCCGCGACTCGGCCCGGCAGCATCCGCGCCAGCACCCCGTCATGCCACAGGTAGCGGTGCACCAGCGCCGCCCCAGCATGGATGCCGGCCAGGATCAGCACCGTGGTGGCCAGCGTCGCGTGCCAGTCCTCCACGAAGGACCGCAGCGCCTTGTCGTCCGGCGCATAGGCCGGGATGCTGAACAGGTTGAAGATGCTGTCGCCGCGCACCCAGACGTTGGACACCCCCAATGCCAGAACGCAGGCCAGCAGGGCATACATGGCCCAATGCGTCGCCTTGGCGACGACGTGCAGCACGCCGCGGTCCGCCGCCGGCAGCCGTCGCCCGTCCGTCGCACGCCAAACGATGCGCAGCACGTAGATCGTCAGCAGCGTCAGGCCGAGCGTGATGTGGACCGACCGCGCATCCACCCGCAGCGGCCCACGTGGGAACCAGTCTATCGTCTGTGCCCCGAACCACTGCGACAGCACCAGCAGGGCCGTCAGCCAATGCAGCCAGATGGTGCGCCGGTCGTAGTGCGTGGCGCCTGGCGTGACCGGCTGCATCTAGCTGCTCCCGATCGCGATGCCGAGCGCGAGCACGATGGCGCCGCCCAGCATGACCTTGGCCGCGGCAGACAGGGGCGGGGTGTCCATGTATCTCCACTGGATCCAGGCGATGGTCAGCAGCTCGAACAGCACCACAACGCCAGCCACGATCGTCGCCGTCCAGAAGTCGGGGATCAAATACGGCAGCGTATGGCCGATGCCGCCGGCGATGGTCATCAACCCGCACACCAGCCCGCGCAGGTAGGGCGTGCCGCGCCCGGAGAGCTTGCCGTCGTCCGCCAGCGCCTCGGCGAAGCCCATCGACACACCGGCGCCGACGGAGGCCGCCATCCCCACCAGGAACGCGTTCCAGGAGTTGTGCGTGGCGAACGCCGCGGCGAACACCGGCGCCAGGGTGGACACCGAGCCGTCCATCAGGCCGACCAGGCCGGGCTGGATGATCTGCAGCACGAAGCGGCGGCGGGCGTCGTCGTCCTCGGCGCCGCGCGCCTCGCCCGGTAGGCGCTTGGTCTCGATGGCGCTGGCGGTGTGCTGGTGCTCGATCTCGGCGGTGGCGAGGTCGCCCAACAGCTTGCGTATGCCGGCATCGGTGCTGCGGCTGGCGGCGTTGGCGTAGAAGCGGCTGGCGTCCACCTCCATCTGCCGGGCCATGCCGCGCACGGCCTCGATCCCCAGGGGACGGACCTGCCAGGCCGGGCGGCGGGCGACGGTGCCGCGCACGTCCTGGCGGCGGACCAAGGGGATGTGGTTGCCGAATTTCTCGATGTAGGTGTTGATGAGCATCCGGCGATGCTCGCTTTCCTCCAGCGCCATGTCGGCGAAGACGCGGGCGCTGTCGGGATAATCATCGCGCAGGCTTTCGGCGAAGTCGGCGTAGATACGGCCGTCCTCCTCCTCACTGCTGATGGCCAGGGCTAGGATTTCTTTCTCGTCAAGTTCGGTGAGTGTTCGCATAGGGTTAAAATGGCGAGCAGCGCCGAAACGATCAAGCCGCTTTCGCAATGATGCGAACGCTTCGCACTTGCGCGAAAGGGCCAGGCGCCAGGACGCCGCGCCGTGTCACCCCGGCATGGCGCCGAGGTCTTCCTGGAATCGTAGGAGGTAGCCATCGGGGTCTTGCACGAGCAGCTCGCGCGATCCGGCCTGGCTGTCGCCAACGCGATACCAGCGCTCCTGCATCGGGCGGAACAGCGGCCAGCCCGCGGCATACAGCGCGGCCAGGATCGGGGCGGTGCTGGCGACCCTGATCTGCAGGTTGATGCCGCGGCCAAACGGCAACTCCAGCGGGCCGGTGTCCCAATTGCCATTGCGTTGGCACAGCATGACCTGGGCGCCGGCCCGCTGCAGGTAGGCAAAGCCTGCCGCCGGACGATCATAGGCAACGGTGAAACCGAGCGGACCGCACCAGAAAGCGAGGCTCGCGGAAAGATCGGTTACGTCCAGCTCAGGGACGAGCGGGGCGAAGCCGCCATCCGGGCGGGCGCCGGAGCTGGCAGACTGGGCACGGGCCTGTTCGGATGGGAGCATGGGCGGGGTCCTTCGCTCGCAGCCTCTCCGGCACGGCGGAAGATTGCCGCATGTCGCGCGTGCAGCCATACATAGCATTCCAGATGGCCTCCAACTCCCTCCTCGTCCCAGACGCGCCTGCCGTCGTTGCCGGGCACGGTCGCGCCGCCGTGCTGACCACCGATGGCGAGCTGCTGTCCCTGCCGGCGGACGAGGCGGCGCACCTGCTGCGCGCCGGGCCGCCGCCGCTGCTGGTTCATGCGCCGGCCACCCTGCGC
>CAXTOB010000643.1:0-3744 GCA_964245505.1 uncultured Acetobacteraceae bacterium
TGTCGAACGTCACGCGGACCAGCGGGCCGCGCCGGGCCAGCGTGGTCCACAGCAGCCCGCCGCCGATCAGCAGGCTCGCCAGGGGGATCAGCCACACCCAGGACATGCGCCGCCGTTGCACGGCGGCATCCTGCACGGTGGCGCCCCGGTCGCTTGCGTTTCCAGGGCTGGCGCCTTGTCCACTCACCGCGCCCCCGCGTCCCACATCAGGCGCGGGTCGAAGCCCGCGGCGGCAAGGATCGTCAGCACGACGGTGGCGGCGAACGCCAGCGCGCCCGGTTCGGTCGTGACCGCGGCGGCAGCGCCGAACTGCACCAGCGCGGACAGGATGGCTTCCATGAAGATGTCTATCATGGACCAACGCCCGATTACGGCGATGACTCGATACAACGTGGAAAGCTGCCGCAGGTGGCCGTGCATGTGGGCTGTCCGCCCTCTGGCCGCGACTGCCAGCATGGCGCCCAACCCAAGTATCTTGAGCACCGGTACGGCGACGCTGGCGCCGAACACGATGGCCGCCAAGGACCAGTCCCCGCCGGCGGCCAGCTCCCACACGCCGCTCAGGATCGTACTCGGGCTGCCGCGCCCAAGCTGGACGACGGTCAGGACGGGGAACATGTTTGCCGGCACGTAGAACACCAGCGCGGACAAGGTCAGTGCCGCCGTGCGCGCCAGGCTTCCAGGGCGGCGCCGGTGCAGCACGGCGCCGCACCGGGGGCAACGCGCGCCCAGCGCTGCCGGACAGCAGGCCAGGTCGCACGTCCCGCAGCATACCAAGCCCGGCGACTGACCGGGTGCCAGGACGGTGGCGGCGGGGGCCGCCGGGTCTGCAGCCTGGCTGGGCCGGGCCGGCGCCCGGCGAGCGATGGCTTCCCAAACGGCCTGCCCGTCCAGCACCGCGTCGCATGCAACGGTCGCCACCATGAAGCCGAACAGCGCGAACAGGCCCGGCCCCAGCTCGATCTCTGCCAGGGCGCCCAACTTGGAATAGGCGACGAAGTAGCCGACCAGGAACACCTCGACCATGGACCAGGGGCGCAGCCGGTTGCGCCACGCGAACGCCTTTGCCAGACCAGGCGGCGGCCGGCGCAGCCGCACCCCGCCCAGGACGTAGGCGGACAGCCCGGCCACCAGCGCAGGCACGACCGCCGTGGTGGCGAGCACCAGCCCGCCGAGCGGCCACAGCCCATTCTGCACCAGCGCCGCCGGGCCGGAGAACAGTCCGGCCGCCCGGCTCTGGCCCGCGCTCTCGACCGTGGCCAGGATGCTGGTCGCACCGGCAGCGAGCAGCACCAGGCAGGACAGGTTCAGCGCCAGCGCCACGCGGAGCGGGTCGGCCCATGTGTGGCGCAACAGCGCGCCGCAGCGGCCGCAGCGTGCGGCGGACCCGGGCGGCAGGGCCGAGACCCGCTGCGCCTGGCCGCACTCGCGGCAGCTCCGTACGATGGGGGCGGTGCAGCCGGCGCCGGGCTGGGCCGGCGTCGCCCAACGGCGGTCAGCAGCGCGCAAGCGGCCGCCCCGTCCCAGGATCCCATTGCGGGCCGGTCAGGCTCAAGTGTCCCGCCCTGGCAAGCCCGTGGCGCCGCCCGCGCAACCGATGGCGCATTGCCGGTGCGGCCACGCTTGCCGTAAACGGCCTAATGTCCCCGAACGAACCTGATGACATCAATCAGCGTGGCGACCAGGATCGGCACCAGGAACAGGCCCGATGCCAGCATGAGCATGACGACTGTGAAGGTGTCCTTGTTCCGCGTGGCCCGGCCCGGGGGATCTTGCGGCGGCGGGACGTAGTCTGCTCCGTCGAATGGCATGTGTTGGTTCCTTAAAGTAGGGTTCGTGTGCCGGCGCTGGCGCAGTCAGGGGGGAACGCTTGGACGGCGACGCCCGGACCAGCCGCCCAGTGCCGGGCGCTTGAGTCTGCCGGGCGCTGGCGGCTTTGGTTTTCATTCTGACAATACACTGGAATGGGTCGTGGGTGCCGGTTCAGGAAGCACTGGATTGGTCTGGCACGGGGACGTCAAACCCGTTCAAGGTCACCGACACCAGGCAGTAGAGGCCAACGAGGTAGATCAACTCGGCCACGCCCCTGGCGCCGAACGCTTGCGCGGCAAGCTTGTAGTTCAGCGCCGGCAAGACCCCACCGCGGCAGAGCGCGGCCGCCGTGTCGTAGGCCAATCCCTGGTCGTGCGGCAAGCCGGCGGGGCGTTGCCCGGCGACGATGGCGGCCACGGTCTCGTCCGCCAGTCCGTCGCCACGCGCCACGGCAACGTGGGCGTAGATCTCGTAGCCGGCGTGGAAGTGCGCGCCAGTCACCAGGATGGCGACCTGGCGGCAAGGGTCAGGCAAGGTCGCGCCAACCGAAAGCGCCTTCGTCAGGTCCCAGATGGCGCTCCCCACCTTCGGGTCGTGCAGCCAGGGGTTCCACGGCCCCAGCAGCGCGCCGTCGCCGGTCTCGGACACGAGACCCTTGAAGCCCTTGGCGATCCCGGACCGCATGTCGCCATAAAGCTGCAGCTGCTCGTCGGTTAGGCTTTTCAAGGGAGGCGGCGGAAGGCGCATCGTGATGGCCCTTTCTTGCTGCCGTTAGGAGAGGCCCCGGCCCAGGCGGACCGGGGAACCTGGGCCATGCAGGACGCAGCTGGGCCGCTGTCCCTTACCCTCACCGCTGCATCTGCATGACACGCTCCATGCTGGGCATGTTGTGGTTCAGGTGCGACATGATCCACAGCGAGCCTCCGATCAGCAGGAAGACGATCAGCACGCCGAAGGCCAGCGCCATGACGTTGTTGGTGCCGTCCGGACCCGTGCCGATGTGCAAGAAGAACACGAGGTGGACGCCCATCTGCGCGATGGCCAGCACGAACAATGCGATGGGGATGCTGGGCTGCCACACGAGCGTGGTGCGCGCGACCACGAAGGAGACCACCGTCAGCAGCACCGCCAGGCCGAAGCCCACCAAGTAGTTGCGTATGCCCTCGCCCGTCCCGTCCTCGCCGGGGCGCTGGTCCCCTGGCGCGGTGTCGGCGCGGTGCCGGTCGTAGCCGATCTCGGCGCCGCTCATGACTGAACTCCCATCAGATAGACGACCGTGAACAGCGCGACCCAGACGATGTCGAGCGCGTGCCAGAACAGGCTGAAGCACATGACCCGGCGCAGGATGTCGTCGCGGTAGCCCTTGGCCCACACCTGCGCCATCATCGTCAGCAGCCAAAGCAGCCCGATGGTCACGTGGATGCCGTGCAGGCCGACGAGGGCGAAGAACGCCGACAGGAAGGCGCTGCGGCCGGGGCCGTTGCCGGCTGCCGCCATGGACCAGAACTCGCGCAGCTCCAACCCGATGAAGGCCGCGCCCAGCACGAAGGTCGCGGTCATGGCGCCGTAGTACCAGCGGCCGTTGCGCGCCTGCAGGCCGACGCTTGCCAGGCCGCAGGTGAAGGAGGACAGCAATAGGCACCCGGTCTCGACCCCGGTGTTGCGGAGGTCGAACAGGTCCCGTCCCGGCGGCCCGCCCGCAGTCTCGCCGACCAGCACGGCATAGGAGGCGAAGAAGGCGCTGAACATGATGATGTCGGACAGCAGGAAGATCCAGAACCCGTAGCCGGCGATGATGCGCTTGGACGCCGGGCCGCGCTCGGCGTGCTCGGTGTTCCGCTGCCGGTCGATGCCGCCGCCGTGGCCGAGGTGGTTCGGGTCCCCACGCGGCGGGACGCCCTCGTGCCCCGGCATTGCGTCCCTGTGCAGGGG
>CAXTOB010000644.1:0-3725 GCA_964245505.1 uncultured Acetobacteraceae bacterium
TCATCTTACGTCAGGGCGCGGCAGGCGAGAGAAATCTCATGCGTAGCCCCTGGGCAGCAAGGCAGATGTCCGCCCGGTGCAGACCGGCCAGCAGCGTCGCGGCGTGGCCATCATCACCAAGGGCCTGAAGCCCGGTGAAACCGTCGTCGTGCAGGGGCAGTATCGCCTGACAGCCGGTGCCGCGGTTGTCCCGTCCAAGCCGGCCGATGTCCCCAGCTCCTCCACCGCGACAGCGGGGCTGCTGCCATGAGCATCTCGTTAGGCTTCATCCGCCGGCCCGTCGCGACCTCCCTGCTGATGGTGGCCGTGGTGGCGCTAGGCGTCGCTGGCTATTTCCAACTGCCGGTCGCGGCGCTGCCGAACATAGACTTTCCAACTATCCAGGTGACGGCGCAGTTGCCGGGCGCAGACGCCAGGACGACGGCGTCCTTGGTGGCGACGCCGCTAGAGCGGCAGTTCGGCCAAATTCCCGGCATAACCCAGATGACGAGCAGCAGCGGCAACGGCTTCACGCAGATTACGCTGCAGTTCGACCGCTCCCGCACGGTGGACTCTGCCGCAGGCGACGTGCAGGGCGCGATCAACGCAGCAGCGGCGCAGTTGCCGGCCAGCCTGCTGTCCCCGCCCATCTACCGCAAGGTCAACCCGGCCGACGTGCCGATCCTGCTGATCGGCCTCACCTCCGACACCCTTCCGATCACCAAGGTGAGCGACTACGCCAACTCCATCCTGGCGCAGAAGATCTCGCAGCTCCCCGGTGTCGGCATCGTCGGCATCGGCGGGCTGCAAAGCCCGGCGATCCACGTTCAGGTCAACCCGGCGCAGCTCGCCGCCGCCGGATTGGACCTGGAGGACGTGCGCGCCGCACTCACCAATTCGACGGTGAACCAGCCGAAAGGCCAGCTCTACGGCGGCCAGACCGCTTACTCCCTGCAGACCAACGACCAGCTCATGACCGCTGAGGGCTACAACGACACCATCCTGGCCTACCGCAACGGCGCCCCCATCCGAGTGCGCGACGTGGGCCGGGCGATCATCGCGCCGGAGGACCCGACCCAGGCAGGCTGACTCAATGAGAAGCGCGCCGTGCTGATCGCCGTCCAGCGCCAGTCCGGAGCCAACGTCATCGCGACCGTGGACGCGATCAAGGCCGCGCTGCCGCAACTGCAGGCGTCGCTGCCGCCCAGCATCAAGGTCGAGGTCGTGTCCGACCGCACCCAAACCATACGGGCCAGCGTGTCGGACGTGCAGTTCACCCTGCTGCTGACCATCGCGCTCGTGGTGAGTGTGATCGCGCTGTTCCTGCGCAAGCTTTGGGCGACGGTGATCCCGGCGGTGTCGGTGCCGATCTCGCTGGTCGGCACTTTCGCAGTCATGCTCGTGCTGGGCTACAGCCTGGACAACCTGTCGCTGATGGCGCTGACCATCGCGGTCGGCTTCGTCGTGGACGACGCCATTGTGATGGTCGAGAACATCGTCCGTCACATCGAGGACGGGGCGACGCCGATGCAGGCGGCCCTGGACGGGTCGCGGGAGATCGGGTTCACGATCCTGTCCATCTCGGTCTCGCTGATCGCGGTGTTCATCCCACTGTTCCTGCTGTCCGGCGTGGTCGGGCTGCTGTTCCGCGAGTTCGCGGTGACGGTCGCGGTGTCCATCGTGGTGTCGGTGTTCGTGTCGCTGACGCTCACGCCCATGATGTGCGCCCGGCTGCTGAAGGGCGGGGAGGAGCACCGCAAGGAGCCGGGCCGCATCTCGCGCGCCCTGGAGCGGGGACTTGACGGGCTGGTTGTGGTCTATGACCGCGGCTTGATCGTGGCGCTGCGCCACCGGCGGATCACGCTGGGGGTCATGCTGCTGACGGTGGCGGCCACCGTGGGCCTGTTCATGGTCATCCCCAAGGGGTTCTTCCCGCAGCAGGACACCGGCCTGATCGTCGGCATCACAGAGGCAGCGCAGGACATCTCGCCGGCCGGGATCATGCAGCGGCAGCAGGCCGTCCTTGCAGTGGTGAAGCAGGACCCAGCGGTCGCGTCCGCCATCGGCTACGTCGGCGCCGGCGGCGCGACGGTAGCGGGGAACAACGGACGGATGTTCATCACCCTGAAGCCAACGGGCCAGCGGAGCGTGACCGCGGACCAGGTCATCACGCGGCTGGGAACGGCGTCGCAGCAGGTCCAAGGAATGCAGCTGTATATGCAGGCGGCGCAGGACATCAACATCGGCGCGGCGGTGTCCAAGACGCAGTATCAGTACACCCTGACGGACGTGGATAGCGAGGAGCTGAACCTGCTCGCGCCCAAGTTGCTGACGGCGTTGCAGGCCCTGCCGCAACTGACGGGCGTCACCAGCGACCAGCAGAGCACCGGGCGCACGCTGAGCCTGGACGTGGACCGGGCTGCGGCGTCGCGCTTCGGCATTGACTTGGCACGGGTGGACTCCACGCTATACGACGCCTTCGGGCGCCGGCACGTCGCCAAGATCTACACTACGCTGAACCAGTACTACGTCATCTTGGAGGCCGACACCGACTTCCAGCTCGGCCCGGCGGCGCTGTCGCGCATCTACGTCAAGTCGCAGAGCGGGACCGAGGTGCCGATCAGCCAGATCGCCACCATACGCACGACGCTCGCGCCGCTGGCCGTCAACCACCAGGGGCAGTTCCCGTCCGTCACCATCAGCTTCAACCTGGCGCCGGGCGCGTCCATCGGCCCGGCAGTCGCGGCGGTGCAGAAGGCGGCGGCGGACCTGCACCTGCCGAAGTCGCTGCAGGCGAAGTTCCAAGGCAACGCGCAGGCCTTCCAGAGCACGCTCAGCAGCACGCCGCCGCTAATCCTGGCGGCGCTGTTCGCGGTGTACCTGATCCTGGGGATGCTGTACGAGAGCACGATCCACCCGCTGACGATCCTGTCCACGCTGCCGTCCGCCGGGCTGGGGGCGCTGGCGGCGCTGATGCTGTTCGGGCGTCCGCTGGATGTAATCGGCATCATCGGCATCATTCTGCTGATCGGCATCGTAAAGAAGAACGGCATCATGCTGGTGGACTTCGCCCTGCAGGCCGAGCGCGAGCGCGGCCTGTCGGGGGAGGACGCGATCCACGAGGCCTGCCTGCTGCGCTTCCGCCCGATCCTGATGACGACGCTGTGCGCGCTGCTGGGCGGGGTGCCGCTGATGCTCGGCACCGGTACGGGGTCGGAGATCAGGCAGCCGCTGGGCTACGCCATGGTCGGCGGGCTGCTGGTGTCGCAGGTGCTGACGCTGTTCACGACGCCGGTGGTCTACCTCTACATGGATAAGCTGAGCCGGATGCTCGGAGGCCCGGCCAGCGGCGTTCCATCCGGGAAGGCGGTCCCAGCTACGAAGGTGGCTCGGATGAGGGAGGCGGCAGCCGCTGAATGACACGGGTCGGCGCTGCAAGGCGAAGTGGCGGCGGCCCCGTCCATTGCCCGGGCGGGCATCCCTGCCCGCCTGGAACGCGATTGGAGGGGACACCTTTTAAGCCACCGTGAACGAACCTGGTCCTAGACGCCCCGATCGGCACCATCGCGGAAGCGGGTGCTCAGCCCGGCGTCCCTGTCCGCATTACCACTGCTGCACCGCCTCGCATCAGGTTGCCCCGCCTAAGCGACGAGACGCCCGCAGAAACAAGGGCTGGAGCATGGTTGCTGCATCTGAACCGCGCCGGGTTTGCCGGAGGCTCCAACTCCTGAGAAGGTGGAGCTATG
>CAXTOB010000645.1:0-3714 GCA_964245505.1 uncultured Acetobacteraceae bacterium
GTCTTCTAACGTTGCCCCCCCGCCCCGGCAGCCCTATTCATCGGTTATCATGGACCTTCCCGAACCACAGCCAGCCCTGGCGCAGCAGACCGCGACCTTCGGCGGTCCGTTCATGCTGGATTGCGGCACGGCGCTGCCGTCGGTGACGGTCGCCTACCGCACTTATGGCGCCCTGAACGCCGACCGCAGCAACGCCGTGCTGGTCTGCCATGCGCTGACCGGCGACCAGTATGCCGCGGAGCCGCATCCCACCACCGGCAAGCCCGGCTGGTGGAGCCAGGTGATCGGGCCGGGGTTACCGGTTAATACCGACCGGTTCTTCGTCGTGTGCGCCAATGTGCTCGGCGGCTGCATGGGCAGCACGGGTCCGCGCAGCCTGTGTCCCGATACCGGGGAGCAGTGGGGCACCGGGTTTCCGCCGATCACCATACGCGACATGGTGCGGGCGCAGCACCTGCTGACGGAACGGCTTGGCATCGGCCGGCTGTTCGCCGTCGTCGGCGGCAGCATGGGCGGGATGCAGGCGCTGGAATGGGCGGCAACCTACCCGGACCAGGTGTTCGCCTGCGTGCCGATTGCGACGGCGCCATTCCATTCGGCGCAGAACATCGCGTTTCATGAGGTCGGGCGGCAGGCGATCTTTGCCGACCCCGATTGGGACGCCGGCGAATACTGGCGCACCGACAAGGCCCCGGCGCGCGGCCTGGCGGTGGCCCGCATGGCGGCGCACATCACCTACCTCAGCGAGCAGGCGCTGACCCGCAAGTTCGGCCGCCGACTGCAGGCGCAGAACGTGGCCCGTGACGGGTCGGTGCTGTTTGCCGACATGTTCGAGGTGGAAAGCTACCTGCGCCACCAGGGCAGCACATTCGTGAACCGGTTCGACGCCAACTCGTACTTGACGATCACCCGGGCGATGGACCGCTTCGATCTGGCGGCGGAGCATGACGGCGACTTGGCGGCGGCGTTCCGCGGCACGCGCACCCGGTTCTGTGCAGTGTCGTTCGACAGCGACTGGCTGTTCCCGACGGCGCAGTCGCGGAATATCGCGCGAGCCCTGAACCGTGCCGGGGCAAACGTCAGCTTCGTCGAGATCGCGTCGGACAAGGGCCATGACGCTTTCCTGTTGCACGAGCCGGACTTCCACCGCACGCTGTCCGGGTTCTTATCGGGCTGCGCGGAGCATGCGCGGCTGTGAAGCAGCAGCCGGTGCAGCAGGTGGCGAAGAACATGCGGCTGGACCTGCAGCTCATGTCGGAGATGATCGCGCCGGGGTCCCGCGTGCTGGACATCGGCAGCGGCGACGGCACGCTCATCGAGCACCTGTTCCGCACTCGCGGGTGCGACGCGCGGGGGATCGAGATCGACATGGCAGAGGTGACGCGCGCCGTGGCGCATGGTCTGCCGGTGATGCACGGCGATGCCGACACCGACCTGCAGCATTACCCCGACGCGCTGTTCGACTACGTCGTGCTGTCTCGCACCCTGCAGGCGGTGGAGCGGCCGCAGGAGGTGCTGCGGCAGATGCTGCGGATTGGCACGCGGGCGCTGGTCAGCTTCCCGAACTTCGGCCATTGGCAGGTGCGGTGGCAGCTCCTGGGGTCTGGGCGGATGCCGATGACGCCGACGTGGGACCGGCCCTGGTATGAGACGCCGAACATCCATCCCTGCACGATCCGCGACTTCTTCGGGCTGTGCGCGCAGGAGGGATATGCGGTGGAGCAGTGGCTGGCGGTGGACGATGCGGGCCGCCGGGCACCGTGGCGGCGGTTTCCGGGACTGGCGAACCTGTTCGGGGAGCAGGCGCTGTTCCTGCTGCGGCGGGCTTAGCCGGGGTTGTGGGCGTTGTTAGGCTAGGCCCAGGAACACTGCCAAGGCACGGTTGACGGTCACCATAGCCGCATCGTCGAGACGGCCAAATGCCAGGCCGATTTTGCCCGCAGCGGGGTTTGCGGCTTGTCCGCCATGATCTGCGACGGCTTCGCCAAGCCGTTCCCGGGTGTCGGCTCCACCAACACCCGCAACAATGGCGCATCTACCAGAGTGCCAGTAATTGGCAGCACCGTGACGGCGGGCAGATCGGAGAAGACATCAGCCTGGATGATCAAGGCCGGGTGCGGCTTGCCCTGCTCGCCTTGCAGGGCGACCGTGACGATGTCGCCTCGCTTCACTCCGTCCAGCCGTTCTTGTCCGAAGTGTCGAACCAGGCATCTTCCCCAGACGCTTCGGCGTGACGGATCACGCGCGACTGCCTGGCGCACTCCTGCGCAAAGCCGGGGGCGCGGGTGTCCTGGACCCATATCTGCACTGGTCGCAACCCGGCAGCCCGCAGCTTGTCCCGCCTGCGCTGGACTCGTCCGGCGCTGCTGCTTGTCTTCGCCATGCGTTAAATGTGATAAGGCAGATTTGGAAAGTCCAGCGCGGGGGCTTTCCCTTACCGCGCCAGGTGCCTGTCGAAGAACGCCGTGATGTCCCCAAACACCTCCTTGGTCTCCGGCGCCGCCGGGTCGAACAAGTATTGCGCGTGCGACAGCCCCTCATACACGTTCAGGTCTGCCTCCACCCCGGCCCGGCGCAGCTTGCGGTGGGTCCGAACGGTATTGGACAGGAACAGGTCCCGCGTGCCGCTGGTCAGGATCGCCGGCGGCATCCCGGTGAAGTCGCCGTAGATCGGCGACAACTGCGGGTCCCGCATGTCGTGCCCGGCGGCATACAGCTTCGCGGCATGGGTCAGGTAGCCGTCGTAGCTGACCAGCACGTTGTCCAGCCACTCGTGGGTCCGGTAGGTGTCCCCGGTTTCGGTCAGGTCCGCCCAGGGTGTGCCCGGCGCCATGGCAGCTGGCAGCGGCAGGCCCTCGGCCTTGGCGCGTAGCATGAGCGCGAGCGTCATGCCGCCGCCGGTGCTGGTGCCGACGACGCCGATCCGCCGGGGGTCAGTCGTGGCCACCACCGCGCGCCAGGCCGCCACCGTATCGTCCATCGCCGCAGGGTAGGGCGCATCGGGCGGCATCCGGTAGTCCACCGCGATCACCCGGTAGCCGCCGAGCCCGGACATCAGCATGGCCTCTCCCGTGCCGGACTCGCCGGGGCCGTAAACATAGCCGCCACCGTGGATGTTGAAGATGACCTGGTTGCGGTGCGCCTCCGGCATCGAGCGCGGGGTGAACACGAACGCCCTCACGCCGCCGACCGTGGTGGCCTCCATCGTGACGCCGAGCTGCTCGCGCGCCTTGGCGAGGCCGGGCAGCGTGGTTCGGAGGCGACGCCGGCCAGTCCGGGCCGCGCACGGCTTGCGCGCGTGCTGCCGTGGGTCGGATGGGTGGTGGCGGCGGGGCTGGCTGTGACATCTGGCAACCTGCTGCGGCAGCGCGACAGCTTGCGCCGGTCGGTCAGCGCGGAGACGGCCGAAAGGCAGCGGCTCGAAATTGATGCCGCGACGGCCAGGGAGGTGCTGGAGACGCTGACCGACCGCGACGCCATGCGCGTGACGCTCACGCGGTCGAAGGAAACGCCGGTTCCGGTGGGCCGGGCAAGCTACTTGCCGGCAAAGGGTGCGCTGGTGTTTATCGCGAGCAATCTGGCTGCGCTCGGCCCATACAGAACATACGAGCTTTGGCTGCTGCCAGCTGATGGCCGCGACCCGATACCCGCGGGAACCTTTGTGCCGGACGCGCAGGGCAGTGCCAGCGTAATTCTGCCGCCGCTGCCGAAAGG
>CAXTOB010000646.1:0-3714 GCA_964245505.1 uncultured Acetobacteraceae bacterium
ACGTCCGGGAGGACCACCTGGACTGCGAGGTCGTGACCGGCGGCCCCTTGTCCGACCGCAAGGGCGTAAACGTGCCCGACGTGGCGCTGCCGATCCCGGCGCTGACGGCAAAGGACCGCGTGGACCTGGACTTCGCCCTGCACCACGGCGTGGACTACATCGGCCTGTCCTTCGTGCAGCGTGCCGAGGACGTGGCCGAGGCCAAGGAGATCGCCGCCGGACGCGCCTGGATCATGACCAAGATGGAAAAGCCGCAATCCCTGGACAACATGGACGAGATCCTCGCCCTGTCCGACGCGGTGATGGTGGCCCGCGGCGACCTCGGCGTGGAGCTGCCGCCGGAGGAGGTGCCGCTGGCGCAGAAGCGCATCATCCGCGCCGCGCGCGACCGCGGCATCCCCGTGGTGGTGGCGACGCAGATGCTGGAAAGCATGATCTCGGCCCCGTCGCCGACCCGGGCGGAGGCGTCGGACGTGGCGACTGCGGTGTTCGACGGCGCCGACGCGGTAATGCTGAGCGCGGAGAGCGCCGCCGGACAGTATCCGTATGAGGCGGTCAACATGATGGACCGCATCGTCGAGCGGGTGGAGCGCGACCCTGGCTGGCGGGCGCTGATGGACAGCAGCCGGCCGGTGCCGGAGCGCACGGCGGCGGCCGCCATCGCCGCAGCATCCCGGCAGGTCGCGCAAACCGTAGGCGCCGCCGCCATCGCCGCCTTCACGGTCGGCGGCAGCACGGCGCTGCGGGTGGCGCGGGAGCGGCCGGAGTGCCCGGTGCTGGGCCTGACCACCAGCCTGCAGACGGCCCGGCGGCTGGCGGTGGTGTCGGGTGTCCACGCCGTGCTGACCGGTGAGCTGCACACCATGACCGAAACCGTGACCCGGGCGGCGCGGATTGCCCGCTCGGAGGGGTTTGCGCAGCCAGGGGATGAGGTGGTCGTGACGGCGGGGGTGCCGTTCAATCAGCCAGGGACCACCAACGCGCTGCGCGTGGCGCAGGTTTGAGGCAGCGCGCATCCATTTTGCAAATTGTAGCGCCGCCAGCGGCAGGTTGGCCCCGTTACCTTGCCAGTGGAGCAGCTTTGCATCGCGGGTGTCCCTGCTTACCCAATGGAGCGGAGTAGTGTTCGCACTCGGATCAGGAATGAGCAATGACGGGAGCGTCGGTTGCACTTGGATGACGCGTCTGTTGTTCAAAATTAGTCATACCTCCGGTCCCATTCCGCGGCTCGTCGTTGTGGGCAGCGCGCTGCGCAACCGCCCGATCGCCGTGCTGCTTCGCTCCTTGCGCTGATGCAGATAAATTAAGGCGGTAGATGCTTGCTGTGAGGCCGTTCGGACAAACGACTTGGCTCGGTGAAGCCGGACCTTTTGACGCGATGATGTCACATGCAACATCATGGTGCTTCGCGTGGTTCTCGACACGGACGTGATGGTTGCGGGTCTGAGCAGCGCGACTGGCGCGTCACGCCGGCTATTGCTGGCCATGCTGGATGGGGAGATCTTGCTGCTGCTCTCGACGCCGCTGCTGTTTGAGTATGAGGCCGTGCTGACCCGTCCCGCTGTGCTCGCGATGGCTCAGGTATCGGCTGGGGAGGTCGCCGCGATACTGGACGAGTTGGCAAGCCTGTGCGTTCCGGTCGCCTTCGATTACCGTTGGCGGCCGCAGGCACGCGACCCGGATGACGACCTAGTGCTCGAAACGGCGATCAACGGCGCCGCTGACGCTGTCGCCTCGTTCAACGTAACCGACATGCAGGCTGGCGCTCGGCGCTTCGGCATCCCAGTGATACGGCCGGGTGCGATGGTAAGGAGGATGGAAGGATGAGCAGCTTTCCCTTGCGGCTGCCTGACGACCTTAAGGAACTGGCGGCGGCGCAGGCCAAGGCGTCGGGCGTGAGCCTCAACCAATACATCGCAACCGTGCTGGCATCCCGTGTGGGAGCGCAGGTCGAGGCGGAGCGCAGCTTCGCCGCCCGTGCCAAGCGGGCGGCTCCGGGCCAGGCACGCGCCATCCTGGCGCGTGTCGGGCAGGGCAACCCCCCGCGGCCAGGGGACGAATTGGATTAAGGGCGGGCACGCAGCCGGGACCAGCCCACAGCTTCTGCCGCGCACCTGACGTACTGTCCCACAGCAGCGACAGCGACAATATGAAGTGAGCCGTATTGACCGACCTGCCTTGGATTAAGCGCGCGCCTGGCCTGCCCTACTTCATCACCGAAGATGGCGACCCCTGGACCCCCATCGGCCAAAACGACGCGATGCCCTGGGTGGATTGGAACGGAGTGCTCCATCAGCGGGACCTGCCGGCAGTGGCCGGGCACCTGGCCTGGCTGCGGCAGCAGGGCGTGACCTGCCTGCGGTTCATGCTGGAGTATTCCGAGTTCGGCGGCCACTTCTTCGAACAGCCGGCCGGCGTGTTCAACCCCGTGCTGGTGCAGGCATGGGACGACCTGTTTCGCCTCTGCGGAGAGGCTGGGCTGCGCTTGCTGCTGACGCCGCTGGACACCTACTTCCACTGGGTCCGCTGGGAGCTGCACCCCTACAATAGCGCCAATGGCGGCCCCTGCGACGCGCGCACCAGCCTCATGGTGCATCCCGAGGTCCGCCGCCTGATCAAGGGCCGGCTGCAATTCGCGACGGAGCGCTGGGGCGGGTCCGGCACCCTGTTCGCCTGGGACCTATGGAACGAGATGCATCCGGTCCAGGGCGAGGACCGGCCCGGCTGCTTTGAGGACTACATCGGCGACGTCGGCCCCTTCTTGAAGCAAATCGAGCTGCGCACGCACGGACGCGCCCATCCGCAATGCGTGTCGGTGTTCGGGCCGGAGTTGCACTGGAAGCCTTGGCTGAACGAGCCGGTGTTTCGCCACCCGGCCCTCGATTTCGCCAACAACCACTTCTACGAGGAGGACACGATCGACCACCCCTCCGACACGGTGACGCCCGCGCTGGCGGTCGGCAAGCTGGTGCGGGAGGCCTTGGCGGAGATCACCGACCAGCGCCCGTTCTTCGACAGCGAGCACGGGCCGATCCACACCTTCAAGGACCACGGCCGGACGCTGGAGGAGGCGTTCGACGACGAGTACTTCCGCCACCTGCAATGGGCGCATCTGGCGTCGGGCGGCGTGGGCGGCGGGATGCGCTGGCCGAACCGCAACCCGCACCGGCTGACGCATGGGATGCGCCGGGCGCAGCGGAACTTGGCCGACTTCCTGCCGCTGGTGGACTGGGCGACGTTCGACCGGCGTCCGGTTGATGCGCTGGTGGACGATCCGGACGTCGCGTGCTTCGCCTGTGCGGATGCGCGGCAGGCCGTGCTGTTCCTGCTGCGGACGGCGCCACTGCTGGAGGATGGCTGCGTGGACCCGGCGGTGCGGCGCGGGGTGAATGTTGTGGTGCCGGGGCTGGCGCCGGGACGTTACCAGACCCGGGTTTGGGACACGCAGACGGGGCAGGCTTGTCGCACCATTACGGCCGAGTCCGGACGAGACGGGCTGCGGCTGGACGTGCCGGCGTTTGCCGTGGGGGTGGCGCTGGCGGTGCGGCCGGGCAGGGGGTGACGGCGGGACATCATCCCATGCGGGCTGCGGGGGACATAATGTCTCGCGGTCCCGACGGTTCCGCTGACGCAACCGGCAAAGCAAGGCGCCGATCCAGGTGGACGTGCGGTCCTTGCGGCCCCTCGGTCACCACGCCGAATCGCGGCTTGCGC
>CAXTOB010000647.1:0-3714 GCA_964245505.1 uncultured Acetobacteraceae bacterium
CTTCGGCGCCGACGCCCTGCCGGACGAGGCCTGGCTGACCCTGCGCGTCATCCGCAGCCCGCATCCCCACGCCCGCTTCACCCTGGGCGATTTCGGCCCGCTGCACCGGGCTTACCCCGGCCTGGTCCGCGTGCTGACCGCCGCCGACATCCCCGGACGCAATCTGTACGGCATCTACCCCACCGGCAAGGACCAGCCCGTCCTCGCCGAAGGCCTGGCCCGGCACCGCGGCGACCCTGTCTGCGCCCTGGTCGGCGACGCCGAGACCGTGGCCGCCATACCAACCGGCGACCTGCCGATCACCTGGGAACCGCTACCGCCCATCAACTTCGACACGGCGCCCAGCGCCCCGGCAATGCACCCGCACGCGCTGGGCAACGTATTGTGCCGCGGCCGGGTCGCGTGCGGCGACCTGGACGCCGAGCTGCACGCCACGGCCCACGCCGCCGTGTCAACCGAAACTGCCTTCGTCGAGCACGCCTACATCGAGCCCGAGGCCGGCTACGCCCAGCGCATCGCCGACACTCTTCTGGTCGTGGCCAGCACGCAAACGCTCTACATGGACCGCGACGAGCTGGCCCTTATCATGGGCCTGCCGCCCGAAAGCATCCGCGTGGTCCCGACCGCGGTGGGCGGCGGCTTCGGCGGCAAGCTGGACCTGTCGGTGCAGCCGCTTGCCTGCGTCGCCGCCTGGCTGCTGCGCCGCCCGGTGCGCCTGGTCTATACCCGGCCCGAGAGCATGGCCGCCACCACCAAGCGCCACCCCGCCCGCATCCAGGCCGAAGCCTCTGCCAACGCAGACGGGCGATTGACGGCATTGCGCTTTCACGGCGACTTCAACACCGGCGCCTACGCAAGCTGGGGTCCGACGGTCGCCAACCGGGTGCCGGTCCACGCCAGCGGCCCCTATCGCGTGCCGGCGGTGCTGGCGACCACGACGGCGCTGCACACCAACGATCCCCCGGCAGGCGCCTTCCGCGGCTTCGGCGTGCCGCAGGCGGCGTTGGCGACCGAAGCGCTGATGGACATGCTGGCGGCGAAGCTCGGCCTGGACGCGTTGGAGTTCCGCTACCTAAATGCGCTCCGTCCCGGCGATGCGACTGCGACCGGGCAGGTACTAGGGGCCGGCGCGTCCCTGGCCGCCTGCCTTGAAGCTCTGCGCCCGCGCTGGACGGCACTACGGACCGAGGCTGCGACGTTTCGCCATCCCGTGCTGCGCCGCGGCGTCGGCGTGGCATGCATGTGGTACGGTATCGGCAACACCAGCATGAGCAACCCGTCGCACATGGTGGTCGGCCTGACCCCGGAGGGCACGGCCGTGCTGCTATCCGGCGCGGTGGACATCGGCCAGGGGTCCAACACCGTCATGGTGCAGATCGCGGCCGACGCCCTCGGCGTGCCCGCGTCGGCGCTCGGCCTGGTGTCCGGCGACACCGGCCGCACGCCGGACGCCGGCAAGACCAGCGCCAGCCGGCAAACTTTTGTGAGTGGCAACGCCGCGCGTCTAGCTGGGGAGGCGTTGCGGGCCGAGGTGCTGCGCCGGGCCAATGCGGGGCAGGGTGCCCAGATCGTGCTGGGGGACGGCACCGTCCAAGTGCTGCACGACGCAGTGGCCAGCACCTTAGACCTGCAAGGGCTGATCCCCGACGCCGACGGCTTTGTCCTGCGCGGCGACGGACGCTACGACCCGCCGACGACGCCGCTGGACGGGGACGGGCAGGGGGTGCCCTACGCCAGCTACGCCTTCGCTGCGCAACTGGCCGAGGTTGAGGTGGACACCCGCCTTGGCACCGTGCGCGTCCTACGGATCGTCGCCGCGCACGACGTCGGCCGGGCGGTCAACCCCCAGCAGGTCGAGGGTCAAATCCACGGCGGCATCGCCCAGGGCCTCGGCCTAGCGCTGATGGAGGAATACGTCCCCGGCCGCACCGAGAACCTGCACGACTACCTGATCCCCACCATCGGCGACGTCCCGCCTATCGAGGTCTTGCTGATCGAGGACTCCGACCCCCTCGGCCCCTATGGCGCCAAAGGCGTAGGCGAACCGGCGCTAGTGGCGACAGCCCCCGCCATCCTGAACGCGATCGCCGACGCAACCGGCGCCCGCCTCCTGCGCGTCCCCGCCACGCCAGCCCGCGTCCTGGCAGCGCTTCGGGCGTTATGATCAGACCTAACCCAGTTGCCGGCCTTGGCAAATGCAGTGCCAGACGGGCACCTCCTGCACCCCCCGGAATAATGGCAGGTTACAGCCTGCTTCTCCCTCCCCCGTCGGGAGAGGGCCGGGGTGAGGGGGTCTTGGCTGTGCGTCAAGACCCGATGGCGCATCCAGCGCGTAGGCTCGTGCCGGACAGCGCAGCGCGAACCAGCTCCCTCACCCCGACCCTCTCCTGGAGGGAGAGGGAGCAGGACAGCGTTCCGGCATGCATCACTGCGTCCGCAATCCTCCTCCATCATCGCAAGGCGCGCAGCGCCCCGGCAGTCCAGGGACCGCCAACGCCGGGCCATGATGCGTGCGGCTCCTTGCCTGCTGCGCCCCAAGCCGCCTGCAACGATGCCTCCTCGGCCGCGGCCTCCAACGCCGGGCAAATCCCGTGGACCTAGCCCCCGCTCCCGCGCCCGATATCGTCACCTGCGACGCCTGTCCCGTCCTATGCCGCATCCGCCCCGGCAAGACCGGCGCCTGCGACCGCTACGGCAACACCGACGGCCGCCTCACCCGCATGGACCCTCTAGTCGTCCTCTCCCACGACCCCGCCCGCATTCCCGTCGGCGCCTGGGACGGCAACGCCCTACAGGCCCAGGACGTGACCCTAACCGCCATCGGCGCCGGCACCACCTACCCCGACTACAAGCCCGCCCCCTTCATCGTTGGCAGCGAGATTGACGGCGTGGACATGGTGACAATCGTCACCGAGGGTGTGTTCAGCTACTGCGGCCTAAAGGTGAAGCTCGACACCGACCGCCACATCGGCCCGGAATGCGCCCCCGTCCGCGCCAGCGGCGAGCAAATCGGCCACGTCACCACCGCCGAGTATGGCAGCCAGATGCTCAGCCTCGGCGGCGTCCGCCACCTGACCGGCGGCAGCAAACGGGAAGGCACCGTTACCTGCCAATCGCTGCTGACCCTATCCAACCGCGGCGCCGTGGACCTGACGGTGGATGGCGGCGCCTCCCTCCGCATCCAGTCCGGCCACCCCCCCGTCATCAACGGCGTGGAGGAGGCGCGCATGCGCGTAGGCTGCGGCAGCGCCACCATCGGCATCTTCGCGCCACAGTGGCTAGGCTACGCCGACGAAGTGATCGTCGTGGACGACCACATCACCGGCGTCCTGACCGAGCACCAGGCCGGCCGCCACCTCGACATGCGCCCGTCCGGCATCCGGGTGCGCGGCCGTCGCAGCACGCCGGGCCGCTACTTCCAGGTCGCCAACCCCGGCGCCGGCTGGGGCGGCACCGACGTGCAGGACCCGCTGGAAATCATCGAGCGCATAGACCCCCGCACCGCCTGGCCCGGCCTGCGGCTCCTGATGGTCTCCACCACCGGCGAGCACGCGGGCTGGTGGGTGCTAGACGACGCCTTGCACCCCCAACCCGCACCGATGCCCGGCACAATCGCCGCCGCCGTCGCCCGCATCGGCGAGAACTGCGAGCCCGCGCTATGCACGGTCCTGTTCATGGCCGGCGCCGGCGGCTCGCTACGTGCCGGGGCCACCG
>CAXTOB010000648.1:0-3708 GCA_964245505.1 uncultured Acetobacteraceae bacterium
AAGCAGACCAAATCAGCCCCAGGCCAACAAGGCGGCCATCACCAGACGCTTACGATCAGAACGGGATGGTGCTCGACATCCTTGTCCAAAGCCGCCGTGACACGCAGGCTGCCAAACGCCTGCTGTGCAAGCTGCTGAAGCGGCAATGCCGGGCGCCTCGCGTCATGGTCACCGACAAGCTGGCGAGTTACGGGGCAGCCAAGCGCGAGGTGATGCCCTCGGTCGAGCACCGGAAGCACAAGGGGCTGAACAACAGGGCGGAAAACTCGCACCAGCCCACGCGACGGCGAGAGCGGCAGATGAAGCGGTTCAAGTCAGCCGGCCAGGCACAACGCTTTCTCTCCGTATTAAGCGGCACGGATAATGGACCTGGGATAGGTTTGAAAATTGACTATGTTACGGCGCTGATTAACGTTGAAACCCACCGCTGACTCACAGCGTTCGCAACGAAACCGCAATCTGCCCCGCTCAAGTCCGTACACCACTGCGGAGGTAAGTGGTGTTCAGCCGGGCTGCGCCCAAGGTCGTCTCGACCGATCACGTGCGCAGAACGCGTCGATCGCGGCACGGTGTTCGAACGTGAGTGCGATATCGTCCAAGTCCTCGATCAAGCAGCGTTTCCGGAAAGGATCGATCTCGAACGCGTCCCCCCGCCTATCGGGCCAGCGCACACGCTGAGCGGGCAGATCGACAGCCACTCTTCCGGGCAGGTCGCTTCGCATAGCCTGGAGGTGGGACTCCGGCAGGTTGATGGTCAATAGCCCGTTCTTGGCGGCGTTCGAAGCGAAAATGTCGCCGAAGCTGGCGGCGATCACGCAGCGTATGCCTGCGTCCACGAGGGCATACACCGCGCCCTCACGCGAGGACCCGCAGCCGAAATTCGGCCCGGTCACGAGAATAACCGGGGCATGGCCGTTCAGCGGGAACGCCGGGTCTTGCCGCAGGTCGTGGAACAGGAAGTTCTGGTAGCCGGCGCTGCGATCCTTGCGCAGGAAGCGCGCGGGAATGATCTGGTCGGTATCGATATTGGCGGCCTCGATCGCAACTGCCGCGCCCTCAAGGGTGACGAACGCCGTCATGCGAGCCTCCGCACGTCGGTGAGTGCGCCGGCGATCGCCGCAGCGGCAGCCATTGCGGGCGACATCAGGTGAGTGCGGGCGCCCGGACCTTGGCGGCCGACGAAGTTGCGGTTGCTGGTGGCCGCGCAACGCTCGCCGGGCGGCACGAGGTCGCCGTTCATCCCGACGCACATCGAGCAACCGGGCTCACCCCACTGCAGCCCGGCGCCGAGGAACACGCGGTCCAGCCCTTCCGCCTCGGCCTGGCATTTTACCGGGACGGAGCCCGGCACGACTAGACCCGGCACCGTAGCTCGGCGCCCGCGCAGGACCGCAGCCGCCGCGCGAAGGTCGGACAGGCGTCCGTTCGTGCAACTGCCGATGAATACCCGGTCGATCCTGATCCCGTCGAGCGGCTGTCCCGGCTGCAGGCCCATGTAGTCAAGTTGCTCGGCGATGCGTCCGCGTCCGGCTGGGTCGGAGGCGCTGGCCGGGTCGGGGACGCTTGCGGTGATCGGCAGCGCGGTTTCCGGGCTGGTGCCCCAGGTGACGGTCGGCGCGATCTCGGCGGCTGACAGGGCAATCTCGCGGTCGAAGCGGGCGTCATCGTCGGTCGGCAGCGTTCGCCAGGCGACGACGGCGGCGTCGAAATCCCGTGGGACGCGCGGGCGGCCGGCGAGGAAGGCGAAGGTGGTGTCGTCGGGCGCCACCATTCCGGCTCGGGCTCCCGCCTCGATGCTCATGTTGCAGATCGTCATCCGCGCTTCCATGCCGAGGGCGCGAATGGCGCTGCCAGCGTATTCGATGACGTGACCGGTGGCGCCGCCAGCGCCGATCTTGCCGATGATGGAAAGGATGACGTCCTTCGCCGCCACGCCTGGCGGCAGTGTGCCATCGATCGTGATGCGCATGGCGCCCGGGCACCGTTGCCAGATCGTCTGAGTGGCAAGCACGTGGCTCACTTCGGACGCTCCGATGCCGAACCCCAGTGCGCCAAACGCGCCATGGGTGGAGGTGTGCGAATCGCCGCATACGATGGTCAAGCCGGGCAGCGTCAGACCCTGTTCCGGCCCGGCGACGTGGACGATACCCTGGCGCGGATCGTCGGGGTCCATCAGGTCAAAGCCGTTGTGCCGGGCATTGCCGCGCAAGCGTTCGACCATGCCGGCGACCTCGGGATCGGCGATCGGCAGAGCGCGGCTATGCGACGGCACATAATGGTCGGTGACGCCAAACGTCAGATCGGGCCGCAGGACGCGTCGGCCGGCGTGGTCCAGCATGCCGAAGGCGTGGAAGCTGCCCTCATGCACGAAGTGGCGATCCACCCACAACAGGCTGGCGCCGTCCTCGCGGGTCACGACCGCATGCGCGTCCCAGATCTTCTCAAGCAGCGTCTTAGGCATGGGGATGTCTCCTCGCTTCTCCGACGCGCCGCGCCGCTGCCTCGCCGGCGATGGCGCCGAGCGCGACAGCCGACAGCAGGCCATTGCCGGACAGGTAGCCCGAGGCCTGCCGTCCGGAAACGCCGCAGGCCGCACCGCCGGCTGCAAACAGGTTGTCGAACACCTGCCCGGCGGCATCCAGCACGCCGCCGCTCGCATCAATGGCGAGGCCGCCCTGGGTGTGGAACAGCGCTCCGGTGACGCGCACGGCGTGAAGCGGTGGCTGCAGCGCCGGACTGTTGGTGAAATCGCGGCCGAACTGGTCGGTGCCGCGGCCGGCCTTCAGTGCGGCAACCGCTTCGACCGTTGCGGCAAGGGCGGCCTCCGGCACGTGCATCGCAGCAGCGAGCGCGGCGGGATCGTCGGCGCTGATGATGGCCCCGACCTGCTCGGCCTGGCGGAAATCCTGGAACTGGCGGGCGATCTCCGCGATGCGGCCGTCGAACACGGTCCATGCGATGCCGCCAGGTTGGCGCAGGACGAAGGCGGCCTGTTACGAATAGCCCTGCATCTCGTCCGAGAAGCGCTCGCCCGCGGTGTTAACCTGGAAGCCGCCCTCGGTGATCGTCGCCCAGGTGATCAGGATGCCGGCAGGGTGCGCGACCGAGCCGTGGCCCTGATGCCCCGATAGGTCACGCGCCTCTGCGCCGAGAGCTTCACCCCAGTGCAGCGCGTCGCCCTGGTTGCCGGGATGGCCGAAATAGAGTGCGCCTGCCATCTCCGGGATATGGCGCGCGACCAGGTCAGCGTGACCTCCATAGCCGTTGCAGGCGAGCACGAGCGCATCGCAGCTCACCCGCTCCACGCTGCCATCCGGCCGGGCGTAGGCGACGCCGGCGATGCGACGCCCGGACGCATACAGCGTGGTCATGCGCGCGTCGCACAACACATCCAGCCCGGCGTCATTGGCGGCTTGCAGCAGCCGGTCCATCAGCTCGGCGCCGGATCGCGTCGGTAGGCCGTGCATCCGCCGCGCGCGATGGCCGGGATAGTTGAAGCCGTCCACCAGCGAGAACGGCAGCCCATGCGCGTCGGCCAGCCACTCCACGGCCGGGCCGCACTGCGTGGTGAGTGCTGCGACGATGGCGGGATCGGGCTCGTCATGCGCCTTGGCCATGATATCGGCGGCGAACTCGGGCGGCGTGTCGGCGATGCCGGCTGCGCGCTGCCATCGCGTCCCGGCGGCCGGCACCAGCCCGGCCGACAGC
>CAXTOB010000649.1:0-3706 GCA_964245505.1 uncultured Acetobacteraceae bacterium
GCCGGCGCTTGCCGGTATTCCAGGCGGCTGGGCAACTGCCGTCGTTAAGGCAGCAGCTTTGCCGGGTTCATGATCCCGAGCGGGTCCAGCGCGGCCTTGATGCGCCGCATCGTGTCCAGCTCCGCCCCGCCCCGCCAGCCCGGCATCATGTAGGGCTTCAGCAGCCCCACCCCATGCTCGGCCGAGAAGCTGCCGCCCAACTCCGCCACGACCGCATTGACTGCTTCCATGATGTCGGCGCTGCGCGCCAGGAAGGCATCGTCGGCCCAGTCCTCCGGCCGCACCAGGTTGAAGTGGATGTTGCCATCGCCCAGGTGGCCGAACGGAACCGCGCGTATGCCGGGGATCAGCGCCTCGCACGCCGCAGTCGCCCGCACGATCAGCTCGGGCACCCGGCTGGTCGGCACGCTTACGTCGTTCTTGACGTTGGCACCGGCGCGCTTCTGCGACTCGCTGTGCTCCTCGCGCAAGCGCCACAGGGCCGCACGCTGGGCGTCGCTCTCGGCCAGCACGGCGTCCAGCACGAGGTCGTCGGCCATCGCCGCTTCCAGCACCGACTCCATCGCATCCCGCAGCCCTGCGTCGGGGCGGGGCGTGGCCAACTCCACCAGGACATAATGCGGGGCAGGGGCGCCCAGCGGCAGGACAGCGCCGGGAATGTGCCGCAGCACCAGGTCCAGGCCCGGGCCGGACATGTATTCGAACGCCTGCACCGCCGCCGGGTCATGCGCCAGGAAGCGGCGGCACACGGCGCTGGCTGCCTCGGGCGACGGCACGGCCACCAGCGCCACCTCTACCTCCCGCGGCTGCGGCGCGAGCTTCAGCACGGCGGCGGTGATGATGCCCAGCGTTCCCTCCGCGCCGACGAACAGGTGGCGCAGTGCATAGCCGGTGTTGTCCTTGCGCAAGCTTCGCAGGCCGTTCCAGACCTGGCCGTCCGGCAGCACAACCTCCAGCCCCAGCACGAGGTCGCGGGCGTTGCCGTAACGCAGCGTGTTGTTGCCGCCGGCGTTGGCGGACAGGATGCCGCCGACCTGGGCGGTGCCCTCGCTGCCGATGGACAACGGCAGCAGGCAACCGGCCCCGGCTGCGGCGTCCTGCGCAGCCTTCCAGGGCGCCCCGGCCTCAATCGTCAGCGTCCGGTCGAGCGGGTCCACCGCGCGGACGCGGGTCATGCGGGACAACGACAGCACGACCTGGGTGCCGTCTCCGGACGGGGTGGCGCCGCCGACCATGCTGGTGTTGCCCCCCTGCGGCACGACCGGGACGCCGCGCGCCGCGCACAGATGCACGACGGCCGAGACCTCCTCCGTGGTGGCGGGCCGCACCACGGCCGGGGTGCGGCCGTGATACAGGCGGCGCCAATCCTCACAGTATGGAGCGGTATCGGCCGGATCGGTCAGCAACCCGCGGTCGCCGACGACGGCGTGCAGGGCCGGCAGCAGTCCGGCATCGGAGGGCAGGGAGTGATCGGGCACCGGAACGTTCCTTAGCCTGGGGTGGCCTGGCGGGCATAGCCGGGACGGGGACGCTGGACAGCAGCCGGTAGCCGCACCGTCAGCCCCACCTCCTTGGCTGCCTCGACAGCCTCGGCTGCGATGGCCTGCCGCACTGTCCGCCGCGTGCGTGAGATCATCGCCAGCAGTACGTAGAAGAACTCGAAATACGCCATGCTGAGGGCCGCCGTGGTTACGACATAGACCATAAGGCTGATCTGCATCATGCGCCCGAGGTCCGCAGCCCATGCAAGGTTCGGGTGCTTGCGGGCCATCCGGTAGATGGACCGGCACTGCCAGAATGCCACCCCGAGAATACTGATGAACAGCGTCAGGCCAGTGAAGCCCAGATCACCCAGCACCTCGAAGTAGCTGCTATGTGCGGCGCGCGGATAATCGTCGGGCGGCGGCGTCGGGATAAAGTCGAACACCCTCACGCGCGGCACATAGCTTTGCCATACCGCAAAGCGCTGCACCGCATGCGGCCCACCGCCAAGCAGCGGGTGATCGAGCGCAATCAGCGTGCTGACCTTCCAGGCATTCACTCGGCCGAGGAAGGAGCCGTCGGTCTCGGCCTGGTTGATGCTGTTCAGCCGCTCGAACCAGCTTTCCGGCGCCAATCCCCAGATCAGCCCACCCGCCAACACTACCAGCAATAAGGTGCTGAAGCGGTTGCGGCTGTTCTTGACCATGAACGCCGCCAGCACCAGCAGGCCGACGAAACCGCCGCGCGAGTAGGTTGCGACCACCGTCACCAGGCACAGTCCCATCGCCACCAGGAGGCCGATCCGCACGAGGCGGATGGCGGTGTAGCGGGACAGATAATATAGGAACGGCGTCAGCATCAGCAGCGCCGTCGCCAGCGAGTTGTTGTCGCCAACGCTCTGCAGCCCTTCGACATGGTGGCCGCCGGCCGTCAGCAGGAAGATCAACCCCTCCTTCACGCCGACCATGCCGAACCCCGCGCAGGACGCCAGCACCAGCAGGTGCAGCCGGTGCCGGCTGCTCATGACGCTGGCGATGGCGGCAGTGAGCGCAATTTCCTTGAGCAGCTTCTGATACAAGCCATCGCCGTCGTCGGACGGCACGAGGCTTGTTGCCCAAGAGCAGGTTGCAACCAGGGCGAACAGCACCAGCAGCGCCAGCAGCGGGTCTAGATACGGGTCCTTCTTATCTCGGCTGAACATGATGACGAGGATCGTCACGACCGCGACGATGCGGTTCATCTGCACGCTGGCCATGAAGCCGTACATGAACTCGTTCGGCGACAGCAGCGCCGTCCACACCCAAACCAGCACGCCCATGCACGGCGACACGAAGACGGCCGGCAGCAGGGCCGCGAAGATCAGTCCAAATGCGGCGTCGCGCACTAGATGCGGCTCCCCTTTTCATAGCTCCGGGCGATACGCTGGCGACGTTCCTCGGCGGCGTCGTCCGTCCGGCGGGTGCCGCCCTCCGTCATGCGGAATAGGCTTCGCAGCTTCATGCCCGGCGGGCGGCGGTCATCGCGCAGACCCATGTAGATCACCACGACCATCATCAAACCGTCGAGCGTCAGCAGCAGCGATTCCAACTGGCTTCCCCATCCCGCACGCGGCGCCTGGCGCGGCCCTCGCCGCACGCCTGCTCGCAAGCATCCCGTTAGCACCGGCGGCCCCGTCATGTCACCGCAATCAGGTGCTAACGCCGCATGTCCTAAGCCAGGGATTTTCTAAGCCCGGGGCGCCGCCGCCCGCTGAAGCCGGTCATTCACCGCTAAACCCAATCCCTCCGCCGGTACCGGCATCGCTGCGATCCCCAGCAGCCCCAGCCGCGCGCCCTCCATATCCAGCCAGCGCAGCCCGGCGAACAGCCGTGACGCGGCCTCCACGGGATCGCGCGCGGCGCTGAGTTGGAACACCGCGCCCGCCCCTGCAGGAAAGGGGCCGAAGGCCAGCAGTGCCTCATGCGCCTCAGCCGATACCGCCCCCAGCCGCACCGGCAAGCGTGGCGCGTAATGCGACACCAGCAGCCCCGGCGAGCGGAGCGTTCGCGGCGCTTCTGCCGCCATGGGGGTGATCCCGCGTCCGACCGGGCCGATGGCGTCCTCGATGGCGTCCAAAGGCACGCCGCCGGGGCGCAGCAGGAAGGGCGCGCCAGCCGAGAGGTCCAGCACCGTGCTCTCGACCCCGACCGAGCACGGCCCGCTGTCCAGCACGGCGGCGATGCGC
>CAXTOB010000650.1:0-3704 GCA_964245505.1 uncultured Acetobacteraceae bacterium
GGTGCTGCTGTACTTGGCGCAGGAGGGGCGGGGGATCGGCTTGACGAACAAGCTGCGCGCCTATGCGCTGCAGGATCGCGGATTGGACACGCTGGACGCCAACCGGGCGTTGGGCTGGAACGCGGATGAGCGCAGCTTCCTGCCGGCGGCGACCATGCTGTCGCAGCTTGGCATCCCGCGGGTGCGGCTGCTGACCAACAATCCGGACAAGCTGGCGGCGCTGGCTGCCTGCGGGATTGAGGTTGCTGGGCGGGAGCCGCTGGTGGTGCGGGCTAATGGGGTGAACGACCATTACTTGGCGACCAAGGCACGGCGGTTCGGGCACTTGCTGTAGGGGCTGCGGCGCTCATCTGGGCTGATTGCCGGGCCGGCTCAGTCCAGCAGCCAGCGGAGCGAGTGCCGCAACGCCGCCGTGCCGTCCCGCTCGAACCAGCGCCCGTGCGCGAAGATGACTCGCTCTGGTTCCAGCTTTAGCAGCTTGGATGCGCTGCGTGCGGCTTCCGTCCGGTTCAGCTTGACAAGCCCCCGCAATTGGGGCGGCGCCATGCCGTCAGGCGCGGTGATGCCGAGCAACCGGGCCAGCGGGCGCAATGCAGCAGGCAGTTTGCCGGATTCCACGTTTAGCACGAGGTCGGTCAATACCAGCGTGCGGGTGAGACGGTGGAAGAGGACGATTTCGTGGAAGCCGAGGCCGCCGGGCACGGTTGTCAGCCCAACCGCGCCGCCCCATTCGGCGGGAGCGGCGTCCGAGAGGTCGTGGTCGAGACGCACGCCGCTGGCCCGCACCTGCGACCGTTCGCGCAGGCCAGGGGCCGCCCAGGCGGTCGTGTCGGGGCAGGCGCGTTGCCAGTCCTGCAGGAATATCCAGTGGGCGAAGCTGGGTGCGACCAGGTGGCGGATCGGGCCGATTTTTTCCAATGCCTGTTTTAGGGGAATGCTGTAGCGGGTGGGGGAATGCAGCAGCAGTCCGCCATCCGGCAGGCGTATGACCGTCATGCGGACCGGCAGCAGCTTGCCCATCAGGCCGGGCATCACGCTGTCCACGATCAGGATGTCGTCTGCGACGGGCTTGGGGGTGTCCAATGGCGGGTAACTGGCCTCGGCCGAGGAGGTGGCGCCGCCTAGCATGCGCTCGGCTAGGCCGCCGCCGCTGCCGGGGCCGCTCACGGGGTTGGCGCTGCTGAGTGCGACCACGGCCAGCTCGGATAGGCCGAAGGCGAGCAGCAGCGCCCGGGCGCCCGCGGGCTGGCGGCGCATCAGCAGCCCGGCGCTGCATAGCGCCATGCCGCCCAGGGCATCGAGTGCCAAGTGCTGGCGCATGGTCACGCGTGGTGCCAGCCCGGCTTCGTAGTCGGTCTGCACGGCGTAGCTTGTGTGATACAGGCTGGCTGTTCCCAGGGTGCGCCGAACCGGCGGTGGGAGGTTGCTGGAGGTGGCGAGGCTGCCGAGCAGGGCTGCCACACCGTAATCTATCGCTCCGTGCAGCCGCGTGGGGATCATCGCATGCCTCCTTGTCTCCGCAGTGATGGCAACGATGCGCCTGCGCGCGGGATGCCCAGGGGCGGATCACTGATGCGGCACCGCACTTGCCATGGCTGGTGCTACGGGATTAGGTTCGGGGCGTGTTGTCGTCGCTCACCATGTTCATCCTCGCTGCCATGCTGCGCACCGTGTTGCGCGCGGCCCTGCGGCTGACCGGGCTGACGCTCCTCCTTCGACTTATCGGCCCTCGGGCATAGCGCCGGGCGGATAGCTGCGCCGGCATTGCCCGGGGGTTTTAGCCCTGGCTGCCGTTTCGCACACACACCTTCCCACGAGGCCCCGTCATGACCATCAACCATCCGAGCTTCGGCGACCTGCCGGACAGCCGCGTCATCATGTTCGATACCACCCTGCGCGATGGCGAGCAGTCGCCGGGCTTCTCGATGAATCTGGCCGAGAAGCTGCGCATGGCCGAGGCCCTGGCCGAGTTGGGCGTGGATGTCATGGAGGCGGGCTTTCCGATTGCCTCGCCTGGCGACTTCGAAAGCGTGCAGAGCATTGCCCGGCATATCCGCGGCCCGGTGATCTGCGGTTTGGCCCGGACGGGACAGGCCGATATCCTGCGCGCCGCCGAGGCGCTGCGGCCGGCGGAGCGCAAGCGCATCCATGTGTTCCTGAGCACCAGCCCGCTGCACATGAAGTATAAGCTGCGCATGGAGCCGGATGCCGTGCTGCAGTTGACGACGGATTCCGTCGCCCTGGCCCGGCAGCACGCCGACGACGTGGAATGGTCCGCCGAGGACGGCAGCCGGACCGAGCCGGACTTCCTGTGCCGCTGCGTCGAGGCTGCGATCAAGGCCGGCGCTACCACCATCAACGTGCCGGATACCGTGGGCTACTCGGTGCCCGATGATATGACACGCATTTTTACCATGCTGCGGGAGCGGGTGCCTGGCGCCGACCAGGTGGTGCTGTCCACGCATAACCATAACGATCTGGGCTTGGCGGTCGCTAATACGTTGGCCGCGGTGCGGGCTGGTGCGCGGCAGATTGAGTGCACGATCAACGGCATCGGCGAGCGTGCCGGCAATGCGGCGCTGGAGGAGGTGGCGATGGCCATACGCACCCGGCCGGATGTTGCGCCCTACAAGACCGGGATCGTGACGACCAGCATCCTGCGGACCAGCAAGCTGCTGTCCACGATCACCGGGTTCGACGTGCAGCCGAACAAGGCCATCGTTGGGCGCAACGCATTTGCGCATGAGAGCGGCATCCATCAGGACGGGGTGCTGAAGAATGCCGCGACATATGAGATCATGACGCCCGAGAGCGTGGGTTGGACCAAGAGCAACCTGGTGATGGGCAAGCACTCCGGCCGGGCTGCGTTCCGCGACAAGCTGCGGGCGCTGGGTTATGGCGAGGTGGGCGATAACCAGTTGAACGATGCGTTCCGGCGGTTCAAGGATTTGGCCGACCGTAAGAAGGTGGTTTACGACGAGGATATCGTGGCGCTGGTGGACGATGAGGTCGGGCGGGATAACACCCGCATCCGCTTCGTGTCGCTGGATATCCATGCGGGGTCGCGCGGGCCGGCGAAGGCGGCGCTGGAGCTGGAGGTGGATGGGGCGGTGCACCAGGCGGACGCCACCGGCGACGGTCCGGTGGATGCGACGTTCAATGCCATACGGGCGCTGTTTCCGCATGATGCGCGGTTGCTGCTGTTTTCGGTTGGGGCGGTGACCGAGGGTACGGACGCCCAGGCCAAGACGACGGTGCGGCTGGAGGAGGGCGGCAAGATGGTGGACGGCCAGGGCGCCGATACCGATACCATCGTGGCTTCGGCGCGGGCCTATGTCCACGCGCTCAATAAGCTGCTGGTGAAGCGGGCGCGGACCGAACCGGAGGCGCTTTCGGCGTAGTTGTTTTCGGTTCGTCAGCAGCACTACCGGTTGTTGGGATTATGCCAGAGACCGGTGCAAGAAGCCTGGTACGAGTCCGTGCCGATGATGTGTCATGGAAAGTAGCCGGACTGGCCGGGAGTGCTGCTCCCGGCCAGACTAGCCTTTAGTATCCGTAGGGGCGGGGCTGATATTCCGGCTGCGGATAGTACGGACGGCTTGGTGTGGTTACGGCACCCGTTGCCGCGCCGACGCCGGCACCGCCCAGGGCGCCGATGGCTGCGCCGCGGCCACCACCGAGGGCGCCGCCCAGCGCCGCGCCGC
>CAXTOB010000651.1:0-3695 GCA_964245505.1 uncultured Acetobacteraceae bacterium
CACGAACCCCGACACGTCGTCCATCACCGTGTAGAACGACGGCACGAACACCAGCGACAGCACCGTCGAGACCACCAGCCCGCCGATCACCCCAATGGCCATCGGCGAGCGGAACTCCCCGCCATCGCCAAGCCCCATAGCACTCGGCATCATGCCGGCCACCATCGCAATCGTCGTCATCACGATCGGCCGCGCCCGCTTGCGCCCGGCGTCAATGATCGCCGCCTCCCGCGTCATGCCCATCGCCCGGCGCTCGATGGCGAAGTCCACCAGCATGATCGCGTTCTTGGTCACGATGCCCATCAGCATCAGGATGCCGATCACCACCGGCATGGAGATCGGGTTGCCCGTCACCAGCAGCGCCAGGATCACGCCGCCCAGGCTCAGCGGCAGCGAGAGCAAGATCGTCACCGGCTGGAACACGTTCCTGAACAGCAGCACCAGCACGCCCAGCACGATGGTCAACCCGGCGCCCATCGCCAAGCCAAAGCTGCTGAACACCTCGGCCATGATCTCGGCATCGCCACCATTCTGGATGCGGACGCCCGGCGGCATCGCCTGCGCCGCCGGCAGGGCATAGATCGCCTTCAGCGCGTCGCCCAGCGCCACGCCGGGCTGCAGGTCGGCGCCCAGTATGACCCGGCGCACCCGGTCATACCGCTCCACGCTCGAAGGCCCCTGCCCCAGCGATACATCGGCGACGGCCAGCAGCGGCACCGGTAGGCCTCCGTTGCCCTGCACCTGCAAGTTTTCGATCGCCGATAGGTCGCCGCGCAGCGCCGTATCCACCTGCACGCGGATCGGGATCAGCCGGTCGCCGTCGCGGAACTTGGCAAGGTTCGCCGGCACGTCGCCGATGGTGGCGATCCGCACGGCGTCGCTGATCGCCTCCGTGCTGACGCCGAACCGCGCGGCCTCGTCGCCCCGCGGCGTCACCCGTATCTCGGGCCGGTCCGACCCGGCGCTGGGCGCCACGTTGCCAAAGCCGTGCAAACGCCGCATCCCGCCCTCCAACCTCGCGACGGCGCGGTTCAGCGCCACCGGGTCGTCGCCCAGGACGGTGACGGTCAGCTCGCGCTCACCGCGGTCGTTCACATACCAGCCGCGCACGTCGGGGAGGGCCGCCAGGCGCCGGGTCAGCTCGGCCTCGACCTGTTTCTGGGTACGGGTGCGAGCCTCCTTGCCGACCAGGTTCACGATCATCTTGGCCCGGCGGATTTCCGCCCCCGCCCCGGTTGGCGTCGTGCCGCCGACCACGAACACGGACGTCACCTCCGGGATGCGCCGGAACTCCGCCGCGATCTTGTCGGTGCCGGCGCGGGTATCCGCCAAGGTGGAGCCTGGCGGCAGCTCGATAGACAGCACCACCCGGCTTTCATCCGGCGGCGGGATGAACCCCGTCGGCAGCAGCGTCGTGGAGAAGATGGACAGCGCGAACGCCGCCAACCCCACCAGCAGCGTCAGCCAGCGCCAGCGCAGCGTGCCCGCCAGGAAGCGGGTGTAGGCGCGCATCACCCAGCCGTCCCGCTCCACGTGCGCCGCCACCGGTCGCATCAGGTAGGCCGCCATCAGCGGTGTGATCAGCCGCGCCACCAGCAGCGACGCCAGCACCGCGGCGGCCACCGTCAGCCCGAACTGCTTGAAGAACTGCCCGGCGATGCCGCCCATGAAGCTGACCGGTGAGAACACCGCGACGATGGTGAAGGTGATCGCGATCACCGCCAGGCCGATCTCGTCCGCGGCCTCCACCGCCGCCTCGAACGGGCGCTTGCCCATGCGCATGTGGCGGACGATGTTCTCGATCTCGACGATGGCGTCGTCCACCAGGATGCCGGTCACGAGCGTAATGCCGAGCAGGCTGACGAAGTTAAGCGAAAAGCCCATCAGCTGCATCGCCGCGAACGCCGGCAGCACCGACAGCGGCAGCGCCGCGGCCACCAGCAGCGTCGCCCGCCAGTCCCGCAGGAACACCAACACGACGATTGTCGCCAGCACCGCACCCTCGATCAGGCCGTGCATGGCGGACTGGTAGTTGCCGCGCGTAGCCCGCACGCTGTCATCGATCAGCGAGTATGTTACCTCCGGATGCGCCCGTTGCAGCGCCTGCAGCCGCTCGGCCACGGCGTCCGCCACGGTCACGTCGCTGGCGCCCTTGGCGCGGAACACCGCGAAGGACACGACGGGGGTTTCCCCATTCAGCCGGGCGAAGTCGCGCGGCTCCTCATAGGTGTCCTCCACGCGCGCCACGTCGGACAACCGCACCTCGCGCCCGCCGGGCAGCACCAGGCGGGTGGCGGCCAGCGACTCCAGGCTGCGGGCGCCGGCCAGCGTGCGTATCGCCTGCTCCTGGCCGCCAATCTCGCCACGGCCGCCGGACATGTCGGCGCTGGTGGCGCGGAGCTGCTTGTTCACGTCGCCGGCGGTGATGCCCAGCGACGCCAGGCGGTCCGGGTCCAGGCTCACGCGGATTTCACGCGTCACGCCGCCGATCCGCTCGACCTGGCCGATGCCGCGCACGCCCTGCAGGTCGCGCAGCACGGTGTCGTCGATGAACCAGGACAGCCCTTCCAGCGTCTTGCCCGGTGCCGTCGCGGCATAGGTCTGGATGCTCTGGCCGACGATGTCCACGCGCTGGATCACCGGCTCGTCGATGCCGCGCGGCAGGTCGGAGCGTATCTTGCTCACGGCGTCGCGCACGTCGTTCAGGGCACGGTCGGTGCTGACTTCCAGCCGCAGCTCGACGACGGTCTGGCTTTCCCCGTCGGTGACGCTGCTTTGCACGTGCTTGACGCCGGACACGTTGGCGACGGCGTCCTCGACCTTCTTGGTAACCTGGCTTTCCAGTTCACCCGGCGCCGCGCCGGGCTGGGTTACGACGACGGATACGATGGGAACGTCCACATTCGGCGACTTGGTGATCGGCAGCATGTTGAAGCCGACCACACCCAGCAGCGTCAGCACCGCAAACAGCACAAGCGGCGGGATCGGGTTGCGAATCGCCGCCCCGGAAACGTTGAAGGCCATTAGTGCTACGTCCCCTTGCCAGTCCCGGCACCGGCCCCGGGGCCCGCCACGGGTGTCACCCGGTCTCCGCCGCGGATGAAGGTGCCGGAAACTGACACCACCGCGTCCCCGTCCTGCAACCCCTGTGTGATCTCGGCCCGGCCGCCGCCGCGTAGGCCGATCTGGACCGCACGGGTGTCCACGATGCCGTCGCGCACCACCTGGACCACGGCGCCGCCGGGCTGGAACAGGACCGCGGATAGGGGGACCAGGACGCCTTCATGCCGGGCGACCTCGACGGTTGCACGGGCGAAGCTGCCGATCACCAGCCCGCCCTCGCCGGACACCGCGACGCGGACGCGGCCCAGGCGGGTGGCGCGGCTCACCTCCGGCGACACCAGGCGGACGTGGCCGGTGCGGGCGCCGCCCACCGTCTCGATCTGGGCGGGCTGGCCTGGGCGCAGCTTGGCGAGCGACACCTCCGGCACGTCGGCCTCCAGCTCCACGGCGTCATCCTGAATGATGCGGAACAGCGGGTCACCGGCGCCCATGACCACGGCGCCCTGCCGGGCGATGCGCCGGCTGATGCGTCCGGCGACGGGGGCGCGCAGCTCCGTGCGGGCGAGGCGGACCAGCAGTTCGCGCCGTTGCGCGTCTGCCAGGGCGCGGTCGGCCTCGGCGGCGTGCAGGGC
>CAXTOB010000652.1:0-3686 GCA_964245505.1 uncultured Acetobacteraceae bacterium
ATCTACGGCACCACCGGCTACAAGGCGCCCGAGGCCGACGACAACCCGCAGGCCGTCTCGGACCTCTACACCGTCGGCCGCACGCTTGCCGTGCTGCTGATGGATTTCGACAACACCGGCCGCTGGAAGCAAGCGCTGCCGCCCCCCGGCGAACTCCTGCACATCGTGCCCGAAGCGGCGCTGGCCGCCGCCGCGCACGCCTCCGAGTACCGTGGCCGCGTGAGCTTCGGTGGCGTACCCATCCCCGGGGCCACGGTCACCGTCACCCAGGGCGCAAGAACCTTCACCGCCGTCACCGACGCGCAGGGCCGCACGGCCCAGCCGCTGCTGCACGGCGCACCGCTGCGCATCGGGCACTATGAGCTGCGCTTTGACATCGGCAGCTACTTTGCCGGAACGGCGCCGGGGCAGCCGCCGTTTCTTGGCGTGGTCCCGGTCCGCTTCGGCATCGCCGAGGCCGAAGCGCACTATCACATCCCATTGCTGGCCAGCCCCGGCGCCTACTCCACGTATCGCGGCAGCTAAGCAAACCTCTGGAGGTTTAGCGCACAGATGAAAACAAGCCGGCTTGCGAGGCCTGGCACGACCGCAGGCCATCTGTCTGACGGACTGCGCAAGCCTACTTAGGCCGGCGGCGTTGTCAGGTTGATGGTTGAGTCGTCGCCAGGGTCTAGCGGCTGATCAGGTTCTCACGCTGCGGATACGATGCCGGCCACCTCGCGCCAGGTATGGAAGGCAGCGTCGTGAGCGGCACGATGCTCGTTGGCGGTCAGGCGGTGGCGGCGGAGCTGGAAATGGTTGTGGATGCGGCTGTGGCCTGAGAGGAGGCGCTTTGCGTGGCGCGCTGACTTGAACCGCTGCATCCGCCGTTCTCGTCGTCGCGTTGGCTGGTGCGACACTTCGGCTCGGTTATTCAGGTAACGGCTCTGCCGGTATTCGACGCCGGGCAGGATTTCGCGCTTTGCGGCCGCGTAGTTCCTGAGCTTATCGGTCACGATCACTCGCGGGACATACTGCAGACCCTTCAGCAGCTTGCGGAAGAATCGCTTGGCCACTTCGGCATTGCGCTGGCTCTGGACCAGGATGCCGGGCACGTTTCCATGCTGGCCGACCGCTCGCCATGGGTAACGCACCTTGTCCTGAACGCGCGGGAACACCTCGTTCCTGAACCGCTTGTCGCCCGGCTTTGGCCTGCGCCGCTTCAGCGTGTTGGCGAACAGCCGGCCGATTGGCAGCCGGCTTGCATATGTGCAGCGCCATCCAGCACCATCGTCCACTCCGGGAATGCAACCATGCTCCGCCGAACCCTCCTCGCCACGGCCCTGGCCGCCCCTGCCATCGTGCCGCACGCCGTGCTGGGCCAGGCGCTGCGCAAGGTTAAGCTCGGGTCGGCGTTCACCACCACGACCAATGCCATGTTCCTGATGCCGGACCTGCTGCGCCCCGAAGGCATCGAGGCCGAGGTTGTGACCTTCCCCAGCCTGGTGCAGCGGATGCAGGCCGTGGCGTCCGGCGCCGTGGACGTGGGCAACGGCGGGCTGTCCGCCACCATGCAGGTCGCCACCAAGGGCTTTCCGATGGCAGTGCTGGCGAATGGCTGCGACGGCGGCTGGATGCTGCTGGCCAAGCCGGGGATCACCGAGTTCGCCCAGCTCCGCGGCAAGAAGATCGGCGTGCAGAACGGCTCCATCGCTCTCGTCAGCCTGACGTGGAAGCTGCGGCACGAGGGGCTGCTGGACCATGTGGAGCTGCTGTTCCTCGACAACCAGGACCAGCCGGTGCCGCTGGCGCGCGGCGACGTGGACGCGATCTGCTGTTTTGAGCCGTATGCGACGTTTGCCGAGTTGAGCGGCTTCGGCCATCGCCTGTGGGTGCCGTATGACACGCCGATGGGCAAGACGAACCTGGGCTTCGTCGCCAGCACTCCATTCATCGCCAAGGAGCCGGACCTGACCCGCACCCTGGTGCACGCCCACGTCGCCGCGACCGGGCGCATGAAGGCCGACCCGGCCATCGCGGTAGAAACGACGGTCAAGCAGTTCAACATGGCCCGCGACGTGGCGGAGGCCAGCACCAAGAACCTGTTCTTCAGCGCCGATAGCGGCGAGGCTTTCCAGTCCGGCCTCAAGGCTCTCGCGGGGATGATGCTGGCCGACAAGCTGCTGGACCAGGAGCCGAAATGGGGCGAGTTCCTCGATACCCAGTTCTTGTAGCCCGGGCGATGCGAGGGGTTCCTGTTCGCGGTCTCCCCCGTCATTGCGAGGCGCGCAGCGCCGCGGCAATCCAGGGGCCGCAAGCGATGTTCTATCGGCTCCTGGATTGCCACGCCGCCAGGGCGGCTCGCAATGACGGAAACGGCCAGGCTACGGGCTGCCCAACGTGACGCGGGCGCGGCTGGCGCTCGGCCTGGTGCCGCTGCTGGTCCTGCTGGGCGCGTGGCAGGTTGCCGTCGTGGCCCATCTGTATCCGCCGGTGCTGCTGCCGTCGCCGGCCAAGGTGGCCGGGGCGTTCGTGCAATGGGGGCCGCTGATTGCCGCCAACGCGCTGGCCAGCGTCACCCGCGTGGCAATCGGCGTCGGGGCGGCCTTTGCCGTGGCGGTGCCGCTGGGGCTGCTGATCGGGCGTTACCCGGTGCTGGACCGGCTGACCGACTGGTCCATCCAGGCGTTCCGGGCGGTGCCGCCGATCTCGCTGATCCCGCTGGCCATGCTGTTCTTCGGCATCGGCGACACCCCGGCCATCGTGCTGATCTTCCTGTCGGCGATCTGGCCGCTGCTGCTGAACACCATCTTCGGCGTGCGCGGCATCGAGCGGACGCTGCTGAAGGTCGCGGCGTCCGCCCGCGCCAGCGAGGGGCTGGTGCTGCGTGATGTCGTGCTGCCGGCGGCGCTGCCGTCCATCTTCACCGGGCTGCGCCTGGCGATCGGCGGCGGCTGGCTGACGGTGGTGACGGCGGAGATGATCGCGGTGAAATCGGGCCTGGGCTACATGATCCTGAACGCGCAGATGACCTTCCGGACCGAGCTGATCTTCGCCGGCATCATTGTGATTGGCGCTATCGGGCTGCTGGCGGATCAGGCGGTGCGCCGCCTACGTGCGCGGGCCTGCCGCTGGCAGGACGGGCTGACGGCAAGCGGGGGATGAATGGGTTCATCGAGTGCATCGGCGTGGGCAAGACCTACCCTGGCAAGGCCGGGCCGGTTGAGGCGCTGCGCGGCATCGACATCGCCTGCGCCGCCGGCGAGTTCGTCTGCCTGCTCGGCCTATCCGGCTGCGGCAAGAGCACGCTGCTGCAGATGATCGCCGGACTGGAGGCGCCGACGTTAGGGCAGATCGTCGTCGCCGGACGGGAGCTGGATGGGCCGTCGCCGGCCACCAGCATCGTGTTCCAGGACCACGGGCTGTTCCCCTGGATGACCGTCCGCGGCAACGTCGAGTTCAACATGAAGGCCCGGCGCGTGCCGGCCGCCGAGCGCCGGGCACGCGGGGAGGAGATGCTGGCGCTGACCGGCCTACAGGGCTTCGCCGGGCGCTTCCCGCACGAGCTGTCGGGTGGGATGCGGCAGCGGGTCGGCATCGCCCGGGCGCTGACCACCCGCCCGCAGGCGCTGCTGATGGACGAGCCATTCGGCGCGCTGGACGCCCAGACCCGCGCCACCATGCAGCGGCTGCTCATCAAGGTGTGG
>CAXTOB010000653.1:0-3095 GCA_964245505.1 uncultured Acetobacteraceae bacterium
GCCGATGCGGGCGATGTCCTCGTACAGCTTCACGTGCATCAGCCCGTACTCCGCCAAGCCGTGCATCCGCCGGGTTTCGGCGCGGCTGGGTTCCAGCTTGGCCAGGGGTTCGGGCATTGGCACCTGGTAGACCAGGATCTGGCCCTCGCGCAGCGGGGTCTCGGGGATACGGTGCCGGGTTTGGATGACGGTGGCCTCCGACGTGTGCGTCGTGGTACGGACCCCGGCAGTGCGGGCGAAGAAGCGGCGGATGCTGACGGCGTTGGTGGTGTCGTCGGCGCCCTGGTCTATGACCTTCAGCACGTCCCGCGGGCCGAGGACGGCGGCCGTGACCTGGATGCCGCCGGTGCCCCAGCCGTAGGGCAGCGGCATCTCGCGGCTGCCGAACGGGACCTGGTGCCCGGGGATCGCGACGGCCTTTAGGATGGCCCGGCGGATCATCCGCTTGGTCTGCTCGTCAAGGTAGGCGAAGTTGTAGGTCATGGGCAGGGTGCCGCCTTCTCCCTCTCCCTCTGGGAGAGGGTCGGGGTGAGGGAAACCGCAAGCACTGCGCCTGGCCTTGTTGGGTTGGGACGATGGGGCAGCGCCGTCCGTTGATCGTCTCCGAGACACGGCCTTGCGCTGCTGGGCCTTTCCCTCACCCCGGCCCTCTCCCGGAGGGAAAGGGAGAAGGGGGCTGACGTGCTCATTCTGCGGCGTCCGGCAGGGAAGTTTCCGCCGTCGGCTGCGCCTCGGCCCGCATCCTCCGGATCGTTTCCAACTCGCTCTGGAAATCCACGTAGTGCGGCAGCTTTAAGTGCTCGACGAAGCCCGTAGCCTCCACGTTGTCGCAGTGGGACACCACGAACTCCACATCCTGCGCCGGGGCGGAGGGGTGCTCGCCCAGCTCCGCCGCCCGCATCGCCCGGTCCACCAGAGCCATGCTCATCGCCCGGCGCTCGCCGTGGCCGAAGCATAAGCCGTAGCCCCGGGTGAACTGCGGCGGCGCCGTGCGCGAACCGTGGAACTGGTTGACCATCTGGCATTCGGTCAGCACGGCGTCGCCAATGTCCAAGGTGAAGCCAAGCTCTGGCGGGGTGATGCACACCGACGCCTCCCCGACCCGCAGCTCGCCCACGAAGGGATGCGTGTTGCCGTAGCCGCGCTGGGTCGAGTAGCCCAGGGCCAGTAGGAATCCCTCATCTCCCCGAGCCAGCGCCTGCAGCCTTGCATCGCGCGCGGCCGGGAACGACAGCGGCGCCCGTGTGATGTCGAACGGCTGCCCTTCGGCGGCGGTGTCCGGCTCGACCAGCCCTTCCTGGCCCAGGATGGAGAAGGCGGGCGGTATCGGCGCCGGGTCGGCAACGGTCTCCGCCGGGAGCGCAGGCGCTGGCGTCTCGGCCGGGTCCAGCAGGCGGTGGGTGTAGTCGTAGGTCGGCCCCAGCACCTGGCCGCCGGGCAGGTCCTTGAAGATCGCCGACACCCGCCGGGTCACCAGCATAGCGCCGGTGTCCACCGGTTCGGAGTGGGCAAAGCGGGGCAGGGTGGTGCGGTAGGCGCGCAGCAGGAACGCGGCTTCGATCAGGTCGCCCTGCGCCTGGCGTATCGCGAGCGCCGCCAGGCCGCGGTCCAGCAGCGATCCCTCCGCCATCACCCGGTCCACGGCGCGGCCGAGCTGCTGCTCGATCTGCTCCGGCGCCAGCAGCGGCACGGCCGGGTCGCCGCGGCGGTCGTGGGCCAGCCAGGCATGGGCGGCGTCAATGGCGCGCTCCCCGCCCTTCACGGCGACGTAGGCCATTTCTATCCCTCCTCGATCCGTGCGCTGCGGGGCAGGGCGGCGAGTTGGCTGCCGGCGCACAGGATCAGGTCCACCCCGCGCGGGAAGGCGGCATGATTCGCCGCCCATTCCTGGACGAAGCCCGACGCCAGGCCGTCCACCCGCAAAACCGCGGGGTCGGCGAGGCCCGGCCCGGACAGGCGCAGCGGCCGGCCACGGCCCAGTGCCGCGACTTGCAGGATCAGGGTCGCCCCATCCTCCGGCGCATCGTCCGTCCCGGTGCCGAACCCTGCCAGCGATACGGCGCCCAGCGACAATCCGAATGCCGCTCCCCCGCGCGCCGCCAGAGGGGCGGCGCAATGAAAGGCGATCCAGTCCCGTGCAGGCATAGCCGCGTCGTCCAGCCACAACGGCGTTTCCGCATCCACCAGCGTCAGCAGCACCGCCGCGACAGCCGGGTCCAGCGGCGACGGCGGGTCAGGCGCGTCGGCGGTGACGATCCGGCCGGGATGCGCCAGGGCATCCAGCACGGCACGGAAACAGGCCTGGCCATCCAGCACGGGGTCAGCGAAGCCGGCGCCAAGCGTCATGAGCGCATCGTCGCCAGGGTGAAGAACTGCACCTGCGTCGCCGCAGCACGCCGGGCCAGCAGGGCGCGCCGGGCAGCCTGGGCCTCGGCCAGCGGAGCGATCACCTCAGCCTCCAGCGCCGGGCCGGTCTCTGCGTCTTGCAGCAGGGCGTCCAGCACCGCTGCAAGCTCGGCTTGCCGCAGGTCGCGGCCCAGGCAGTAGGCGTGCCCGACCGCCCCGGACGGCGTGCGGATGGTGCAGCGGACGACTGTCGCCTCGCCCAAGTTGAACGGGTTGCCCGCGCCGCCGGCTCGGCCGCGCAGCATGATAAGCCCGGCCTCCGGCCCACGCAGGCGGGTGTAGGCGGGCATGTCTGGCAACCCGGCGGCAAGCTCATCCGCTGTGGCTCGGGCCAGGACCGACATCCATTGTTGCCGGCGGCGGATCAGGTCGGCATCGCTGCTCATCGGCTGGGACCTCCAACTTGTCTAGACAACTATGCTCGTTCCCGGTAGCAGTCAAGCCGGAGTCGCACGGGAATGGGGCAGGAAGGATGACGATTGCATGACCGACGCGCCTCGTCCCCCGCCCTGCCCCGTGCCTCTGTGGCGCCAGATCGCGCAGAGCCTGTCCGCCGGCATCGGCCCGCGCGGCCTGCGCCCCGGCGACCGCCTGCCAACCGAGGCGCAGTTGGCTGCCGAACACGGAGTGAACCGTCATACCATCCGCCGGGCCGTCGAAAGCCTGGCCCAATCCGGCCTGGTGCGGGT
>CAXTOB010000653.1:3105-3684 GCA_964245505.1 uncultured Acetobacteraceae bacterium
AGCAGGGGCGTGGCGCCTTCGTCGCCGAGGACATGCTGGATTACGAGGTGCAATCGCGCACCCGCTTCAGCGAATGGATACGGCGGCAGAACCGGGAGCCATCCGGCCAGGCGCTGCATTTGCGGGTGATCGCGGCGACCGAGTCCCTGGCAGCCGGGCTGGAGGTTGCACCCGGCGACCCCGTCGTCGCCTATGAGCGCCTGGGCCTGGCCGATGGGCTGCCGGTGGCCCTGACCACGCACCATTTCCCGAGGGACCGGCTGCCCGGCATCTTGGAGGCTCTGCAGGACCAGCCGACCATCACCGCGGCGCTGGCGGCGGTGGGCGCCGGCAACTACGTCCGGCGCGTGACCCGCGTCGGCGCCCGGATGCCCACGGCGGCGGAGGGCAAGCTGCTGCGCGTGTCCCGCAGCCGGCCGCTCCTGGTATGCGAGAACGTCAACGTGGACGATGCCGAGGCGGTGGTCGAGTTCGGGATCGCCCGGTATCCCAGCACCCGGGTGCAAGTGGTGTTCGAGCCGTAACGGCAGCCATTCCCTTCGCCCCCATCCGCGCCCACATCGTTGCCATGCCCGACCA
>CAXTOB010000654.1:0-1552 GCA_964245505.1 uncultured Acetobacteraceae bacterium
CCCCGAGCCACCCGATCGCGCGCAACGGCCAAAGGACCAAGATCCAAAGGCAGACCAACGCCGGAAGGCGCAGCATCCGTCGCGCCAACCGCGGCAAGACGCGTGCGGGCCGTGGCGGCTGCACCTCGCAGGTCATAGGCCCGGCAAGGTCCGGTCAGTTCGCCAGCCGGAGGGTGACGGACTCGACAATCTCGGTTTGCAGGCCGTCACGGCTCACTTGTTCCAGGCGCAGGCGGGGGTGCGCGGGCAGCCCGGCGGCGTCGCCCAGCACGCATCGCGCGTCGAAGGCAACCCGGGCGATGCCTTCCACCCGCTTGCAGGCCGCGCGCCGCAGAGTGCGACCGGAATCAGGATCGCGCAGCGCGGCCGTAAGCGAGCTGCCGCGGGTGTTCACCAGGACCTGCAGCGTACCAAGCCCCTCCGCCGGCCCGAAGATAACCGGGATCACTTCGGAGGTGTCGGCACAGCTGCTGCTGCGTGCAATAGCCGCCACCTCCCGAAGGTTGAACGACTTGAGGTCGGTTTCGTACTTGTGCCCCCAGGCAAGGCCCGCGCGGCCAGCCGCAGGAAGCGCGCCCGAGGCGGCAAAGCTGTTCTCGGCGAAGTAGCGTCCGTCCTGAGTCGTCGCCCGCACGCAGACTGGCGCGTTGCCGGTCAGCGCCGCAGGCAGCGCCATATCCGACAACAGCCAGGCGCCAGCAGGCGGCTGCACGCCCTCAGACGAGACGACGCCAACGAGCGAACGCCCGCTGACGGGGACGCGCTCGGTCCACCGTTCGTTGAATGGCGTCGAAACCGGCGTGAGCACGGTCTGCGCGGCCACAGGCATTGCAGCAAGGAGGAAAGCCAGGGTGGCGCAGAGCTTCATCGTAGAACCTATGCTTTACCGGACGCGATGAAGGCAACGGTTCCTAGCAGCATACGTCAAGCAGAAAACTGAAGGTGGCCCGCGTCAGGCCCAGGTTCCCTCGCTCCCTCCACCCGCCCGCGGCAGCACCGACGGCAGCGCCGCGATCCCCGTGATCTCCACCCGCCAGGCCGGGTCTGCCAGCCGCGCCTGCACGGTCAGCCGTGCAGGCTTATGCTGGGGATCGAGCCACGCGTCCCAGGCCCGGTTCATCGCCGGGTAGTCCCGCATGTCGGCCAGGAACACCTGCATCGTCACCAGGTGCGTCTTGTCCGTGCCGGCCTGCCGCAGCAGCGCGTCCACCTGGCGCAGCACGTCGGCCGTCTGTGCCTCCGCATCGCCGGTGGCGTCGTCCGGCACCTGGCCCGCCAGGTAAACCGTGGTGTTGTGGACCACTGCGCCGGACAGCCGCGCTTCCGGCGCCAGGCGGGCGATGCCGATCGTCTGCTGCATGCTTCAGGCTCCCATGCCGGGGTCAGCGGTCATACCACCACCCGGTGCTGCATCAGGGCCAGCATCGGCAGATCCCAAGGTGCGTTGCCGTAACCCCATCCCCCGGCCTGACCCGCCTGCTCCAGCCAATGCTGGACCCGCACCGCCTTGTGTTCCGCGATGCAGTTCTCACCGGACAGCCGGCCCGTGAGG
>CAXTOB010000654.1:1562-3676 GCA_964245505.1 uncultured Acetobacteraceae bacterium
GGTCCCGATCACCTGCAAGCTGGCGTCGTTGCCGAACCGGTCCGCCACCATCTCTGCCACGGCCAAGCGGCAGGACCCCGTGGCCACCAGCACGGCATGGCCCAGCCGCAAGTGCTCCTGCAGCCGGGTGCAGACGGGATCGGACCAGGTCACCCGCGGCGTCAGCCTGTGTGCCGCTGCCTGCGCGTCGGCCACGGCCACGCCGGTCAGCAGGCGCCGGATCATCGCCGCCTTGGTGGCGTCCCGCGCCGAGCCGCCGCGGGACACGCCGGGGAGGCCGGAGCGCAGCGAAGCGAGGCCAGCCGCGACCGTCCGCCGCCGCCCGCATAACACGGTCAGCCAGGGCAGGAAGGTGTCGCGGACCGTCAGCGTCTTGTCGAAGTCGAACACCGCCGTGGGCGCACCGGCCGCGGTCAGCGGCACGTTCAGCAGGGCCTGAGTGGCCGCCGTACGCTTCCGCATCCCACCTGCGGCGTTCGATCCAACTGCAATAGTGCCTTCCATCAGCTCTCCCTCAACGGCTCAACTCCAACAACATATCCACCAGCAGCCCCGGCGCCGTCACCATCGCGTCGTGGCCGGCATCGAGGTCGCGCCATCCCCATCCCACCTGCGACCGTACCCAGGTGCGATGACCCGCCAGCGGCGCATACTCCGGCCCGGTGCAGGCGACATAGGTGCGCGGCAGCCCATTGCCCGGCGGCGCCCCCAGACGTAGCGCCGAGTTGAACGTGCCGAACGGATGCGGCGTCATGCGGCGGCGCAGCCAGTCTGCGTCGCGGCCGGGCGGCACGGCATAGTCGGACGGGTCTGGCGTTGATACGGACACGCCGCCCGTTTCCCCCGCGAGGCGGCGGCGCAGGGCAGCACTTTCCTCCGTGCCCATCTCCAGCGGCGTGCGCCCGTCACGCGGGATAATGCTGTCCAGGTAGATCAACTGGCGTATGCGCTCGGGCATCCGGTCCGCGACGCCGGTGATGGCGCAACCGCCGAAGCTATGGCCGACCAAGACAGCCTCCGTCAGCTCCTCGGCTTCCAGCACGCCGGCCAGGTCACTGGTGAAGGTGTCGAGGGTGATCCCAGCGTGCAGCAGGTGTGCACGCTCGCCCAGTCCCGTCTGGGTCGGCGTGAACACACGGTGCCCGGCGGCACGCAGCGGCCCGGCCACGCGCGGCCAGCACCAACCGCCGTGGAACGCTCCATGCAGCAACACGAAATCTGTCATTCCGCCACGTTAGCCGGGGCCGGGGCGACCGGGAAGCCGGGGCGTGCTAGATGCCGCCGCATGCCCGACAGCGAAACCTTCGATCCCGATAAGCCGCTCCGCCGCGCCCTGCGCCGGCAGAAGGCGTTCGCCACCGGGCTGCTGCTGCTGATGGCGGCGTTGATCGTGCTGTCCTACGCGTTGCCGCCGGAGCCTTGGGTGGAGTTCCTGCAGGCCGCCTCGAAGGCCGGGTTCGTGGGCGGCATCGCCGACTGGTTCGCGGTGACGGCGCTGTTCCGCCACCCGCTGGGCCTGCCGATCCCGCATACCGCGATCATCCCGACGCAGAAGGCGCGGCTAGGCCGGTCGCTGGGCCGCTTCATGGCCGGGCATGTGTTCACGCCGGAGGAGGTGCGCCGCGTGCTGGGCCGGCTGGATTTGCCGGGCATCGTCGCGCGCTTTTTGTCCGATCCCGTTGCCGCCCGGCCTGCCGCCGTGGCCCTGGCCGAGATGCTGCCGCGCGTGCTGGCGACGATCGAGGATGGGCGCGCCCGGCGCACGATGGCCCGGATCGTGCCGCGCCTGGTGGGCGGCCCCGGCGCCGGGCGGATCGTCGCGCGGATGCTGCGAACCCTGGTGGACGGCGGGCGGCATCAGGAAGCGCTGGGTTTCCTGCTCGGCGAGCTGCGGACCCTGCTCGACAACCGGCAGGGGGTGCTGGAGGGCTTCATCCAGGACAAGGTGCGTGCGCAGGGCGGGCGGCTGGTTGGCTGGGGCAAATTAGAGCGCAAGGCGTCAGTGACGGCGACGACGTAAAACGCGCTTGGTGGCAGGACCGCTCCTTTTAGTCGCGGCTCGGTTCACCTTGCGGAGGACTCGTGCTGTTCGTTCCAGGCTCGCGCTCAGCGTT
>CAXTOB010000655.1:0-3675 GCA_964245505.1 uncultured Acetobacteraceae bacterium
ATGCCCTCCTTCTACACCAGCATAACACGCGATAATAGCCCTTACCGCGTGTTATTAGGGGGCGAAGACTGGCCCATCATTCCTTGCAACATGTCGTCCGTCGATGCACGGTCAGATCGTTCAGCAGACTCGTTAAACCGTTCAGCCGCTGAAGTGTTCAATGGTGCAACGGCATGGCTGCGTCCACCTCCGTTGTGCCTAAGTCGCGAGTTGCTCGCGGTCCCGCGACCAGGCTCTCGCCAGGGTGCGGCGGCAGCACCAACGGTAGCCGGGGCTGCCGGGCGAAGCGTCGTGTCGAACCCGGCGCGACTCAGGGTTTAACGCCCCACAGCCTTCAAGGGCTTGATCTGTTCCCCTTTTGGGTCAGACTGGCGGCATGATCAAAGCCGTCTCCGACCTGCTGGCATTCCTTGACCGAGGTGGCTACCGCTCGTCCAGGCACGCCCACGTCCGCTACATGTTCAGGGGACACGGCGACGGCACTTGGGAGTTGGGGCCAGGGGTTTACCGCCCAGACTTTAAAGTCGGCCCGCTTGGGCCGGGAGAGGACGAGGAGGATGCGCGGCTTCGCATGGAGCAGCACCTCTTCCAGGATTTCAGCGTCATGTCCGCGGGGCTGCGGTCCGGCCAGGAGACGCATTGCGATCTTTATGCCCTCCAGCAGCATCACGGAATGCCCACCCGGCTGCTGGACTGGAGCAACAATCCCCTGGCGGCACTCTATTTTGCGGTTGCCGACCCGCGCCACGACGGCGTGGACGGCGCCTTGTTCGCCTTGGACGCTTACGAGTTCGCCGATTGCCAATCCTGTTCCGATCAAGACCTCAAGGGCGTGGCGACGTTCGGCCGAACGTACCTGAAGGATGCAGTGTCGGTCATAGCGGAGTGGAAGCGGAAGGCCTCGTTCGGAGATTGGGCCATCGCCCTGCGTCCCAACCACAACCACACGCGGATGGCCCTGCAGCGGAGTTGCTTCACCTTCCATGTCCCGTCCCGCCCCGTGCTGGACCCGGCCAACCTGACCTGCATCAAGCTGATCGGGATCCAAGGCGGCTCGAAGACTGCGATCAGGCAGGAGCTCGGGGCGCTCGGCATAGACGACTTCTCGATCTTCGGCGACATGGACCACCTCGCTCGCCGCTTGAGGTCGGCCTACCTGACGTAGTGCCCAGCACTATTCACAGGACAGGATCGATAGTGCCAACCATGTTGGAGCCACTGACAACGACCGCTGGGTTGCGGTCAGCGGCAAACCGGTGAGGCTGGTCATTGGCCGTGAGGGGAACAGGGCGCGTCGTATTCGAGCGCTGGCTACAGGCAACCGTTTCCAGTCCCGCCGCCCTGGAGCTGGCAGCTGTGGAAGGTTACCTTCCCCATGATGGTAGCGGCCATCACGAGTCGCCCCGTATCGAATGGCCATCACGCCATTTGGTCCGTTCGAGGCCAGGGGATCAAGCAAGTCATGGCCGGCAAGCGCCAGCACTACGTTCCGCGCCTGCTGCAACGCGGCTTTCTGCACGACCATGCAGAGGGGGCCGAGAGAACCTGGCTTCACCGGCGCGGCGTGAACGCAAGGCTGGTGGGAATCCGGGACGTCGGCGTCGAGGACTGGTTTTACTCCCGCACATCGCCCGATGGCCAGCCTACGCTGGACGACTTGATCACCGACGTCGAGGGCGACCTCAGCGCAACCGTCAACGGTATGCGCGGAACTCTGCCAGGGGAGGTTGTGGACTCCTACGTGGCTGCCTGCTGCGTGATGCACTTGGTCATGCGCACCGACCACCTGCGGCGTATGATGTCCGGGGCGGCCACGAGCCTTACGAACGAGCTCCAGTCGCTGTTCACGGCTCCGTCCCGCCTCGCGGGCTTGTTCGGCCTTGATGCTCCCGAGCTTTCCCAAAGCTTCATGGAATCTATTCGAGAGGCGGCGCTCGAGCTTGCGCCGGCCGGCGTCCCCCCCTCGCTTGCGGAGCGGCTGATGTCGGCCCTGATCCGGGAGAATGGCGATGGCTTGGTTCGTAAGGCCACTAACGCCATAGGGCCGCTTTTTTCGCTGCTCCTCGACACCTTGGTCAGTAAGGTGCGCGACGCGCACAACCGTGCCCTCGAGACACCACCCGAGGGCAACGGCTGGGTGGACAGGCTGGCCACCTTCCGCTGGACCGTTGAGGCCGGCGAGGGTCTGATACTGCCTGACGCCGTCGCGCTTGCCGCCGAAACGGACGGGCGTCTCGTGCCGCTGCTGTTCACGGGTGCCAGCGACGCCACGGCTGTGGCGATGCCGGTCTCGAGCAGCCTCATCCTTGTCGGCATCCAACCTGGCCGCGGCGCTTTTGACCTGACGGGGTTCAACGAACAGGCCGCTGCCGCGTGCAGCGCCTTCTTCATCGGCGCGCGTCCCTTGGACGATAGCAGCCTCGCGGATCTGATTGGAACTGCCCCGGCCCTTGCCATCCAGGCGGCCATCGACGACGCCGTAAGCAGCGTGGAACAGGGCGGCGCGGCCCTACCCCCCGCTTCTGAGCGGCCGCGGGAACGAACTGGCGAGCAGAACGCGTTCTCCTACACGATCCAGCTTGCCGACTACGGTGACGCGGCACACGCCAAGGCAGTCGGCGAGGTCATCGAGGCTGTGGTGCGGGAGGTCGCTCGCCACCAGCCACTCCACGACCTCGACGGCTTCACGATTGCGGCCGATTACCCAGGGGCGCTGGCGGCACTGGATCGCGGGAGTCCGAGCCTGCCCCCTGCGAAGAGCGATGCACTGGAATACGGGATCGGCGTTGCCATGCCGGTCACCGTGGAGCGCCACGGCCAGCGCAAGGAGCATGTTGTCATCAGCGCTGGCATCGCAGGGGCATGGTTCTCGGACGATGCGGAGACCCGGGCCGGAGCACTCAACATCTTGGTCAAGATGCTTGCGAGCGTGGCACACGGCACGCGCTTCAACAGGGATGTCGCGGTCACGTTCAGGCCCGACCCTTTGACTGCAGCAGTCCACCTCCCCGCCGCCGCTACGCCGCCTGCTTGGTTCAGCGCCCGCAACGCTGCTTTCGTCGCGCCGCACCTTGGTGCCGCATATGCCGACCTGGTGATTGACGGCTTTGAGTTCGCCGAGCGCGAGATAGCTAACGAGCGCGCGGCGAGCAGGTTGACCGGAGACGTCAGCAACGTGACGCGCCGGGCGTCCGACTGCATCAGCGCCATCCTGAGGCACTGCGCGGACTGGCTGGGCCACCGGGCCGGACTCGCCGAAGGTCAGACGTTCCCAGGTGACGACTTGCCGGTGCGGCTGCAAACGCGCGGGCTGGACCGGTGGATCGAACTGTTCGGCCGCGACCTAGCAGCTGTCTACGAGCATGAAGATGCAGGCTTGAACATGGCGGTCATTATGCGGCTAGGGCGGCACGTTGACCGGCTCTTGTGGGCACTGGGCATTTTCGTGTGGCCCGATGAGGATGACGTGCGATGCCTCGTTACCGAGCAGGGCCTGGTCGTGCCACGGCTCACCTAGCGGGTCAGGCAGGATCTCGGATCGGCGCTTGTTTAGATCTCTGACTGTTTTCCCAATCCCGTTGCCGATGACCAACCAGGTCGCGGCCAGACGATCAACTTGCGATAATGCAGAGCGTTTTTTGCTTGGCGGCGCGGGGCACTGAGGTTGCGATGAGC
>CAXTOB010000656.1:0-3669 GCA_964245505.1 uncultured Acetobacteraceae bacterium
GGCATCCCCGTTCTTCGGGTGGAGGACGGATTCCTTCGTTCCGTCGGCCTGGGCAGCGACTTCCTGCCGCCATGCAGCATCATCGTTGACGGCTCCGGCATCTACTACGACCCAAGCCGGCCGAGCGACCTGGAAGCCATTCTGGCCGGCGCCACCTTTGATCCGGCGTTGCTGGACCGTGCCGCAAACCTGGTCCAAAGGCTCATTCAGGCCGGTGTTACAAAATATAATATAGGTGCGGCGCCGCTGCCGCAGATGCCGGCTGGGCGCCGGGTGGTGCTGGTGCCGGGCCAGGTGGCCGACGATCTCTCGGTGCGGCTGGGCGGTGGCGCGATCCAGTCCAACCTGGCGCTTCTGCAGGCCGTACGCAACGCGGCGCCTGATGCGCACATCCTATACAAACCGCATCCCGACGTGGACGCCGGGCACCGCCAAGGCGCGATTCCCGATACAGAGGTTCTTGGAATTGCTGACGGCCTCGTCCGCGGAGTGCCGATGGCAGAGCTGCTTTCGGCCGTACAGGAGGTTCACACCCTGACGTCGCTTACCGGGTTCGAGGCGCTGCTGCGCGGCCGCACCGTCACCTGCTGGGGACAGCCATTCTACTCCGGATGGGGACTGACGCGGGACATGGCACCTATGCTGCGGCGCACACGGCGGTTAACACTACCAGAACTAGCGGCGGGTGTTCTGCTGCTATATCCGCGTTATCTGGACCCTGTGACCGGGATGCCCTGCCCGGCAGAGGTGCTGCTGGACCGCCTGTCCGACCCCGCGCTGTGGCGCGCCGGTCCGCTGGTACGGCTGCGGCGTGCACAAGGCCTGGTTGCGAGATGGACGTCGAGGATTGCTGCCGCGAGACCTGCGGCCGGAAGGACCAAGCGATGAGTCATGCTGCCCCGCGACAATTCCTGTTCCTGCAAGGCCTGGCCGGCCCGTTCTTCCGGCAGCTCGGCGATGCCTTGGCGACGCGCGGGCATGGCGTTCACCGCGTCAACTTCCACGGAGGCGATTGGCTGTTCTGGCGCCGGTCCGGCGCCGTCAACTATCGCGGCGGCGAGCAGGGCTGGCCCGACTACCTGGAGGAGCTGCTGAACCGCCGGGCCATCACGGACATCGTGCTGTTCGGCGACTGCCGGCCGCTGCATGGCACCGCCCGCGCCATCGCCGCCCGGCGGCACGTGCAGGTGCATGTGTTCGAGGAAGGCTACATGCGCCCGGACTGGGTGACGCTAGAGATCGGCGGCGTCAACGGCCTGTCCACCCTGCCGCGGGACCCGCAATACTACCTGGATGCCGCGCGCACCCTGCCGCCCCCCGCCGATCCGGACGTGAGCGGCGTGCCGACCAGCTTTGCCCGGCGGGCACGGGAGGACTTGGCCTACAACCTAACGGCGATGGTGATGCGCCCGTTGTTCCCGGGTTACCAAAGCCATCGGCCATGGCATCCGATGGTGGAGTATGCGGGCTGGCTGCGCCGCCTGTCCGGCAAGAAGGCCGCCGTGCGCCGGAGCAATGCCGTGCGCGCCCGGCTGGAGCGCACCGGGCGCCCGTTCATGGTGTTCCCGCTGCAGTTGGATTGCGACTACCAGATCAGGATGCACTCGCCGTTCCCAGGGATGGAGGCGGCAATCACTGACGTGCTGACCTCGTTCGTCCGCCATGCCCCGGCGGGGCTGGACCTGATCGTGAAGGGACACCCGCTGGATAACGGGCTGCGCGACTGGCGGGCGGTGACGCTCGGCATCGCGGCCGGGCTGGGTTTGCAGGACCGGGTGATGTTCCTGGAGGACGGCAACATAGACTTGCTGGTACGCGCGGCCCGCGGCGTCGTGACCGTCAACAGCACCACCGGCACCCTGTCGGCGGCCCGCGGCATTCCGACAATCAGCCTGGGCCGGGCAGTTTATGACATTCCGGGCGTCACCCATCAGGACGGGCTGGACGCCTTCTGGACCAATCCCGTCCCACCGGACCCGTCGGTGTTCGACGCCCTGCGCCGCGTCCTCGTGCACCGCTGCATGATCCGTGGCGGCTTCTTCTCGGATGCGGGACTGCGGATGCTGGTGGATGGCGCGGTGGTGCGGCTGGAGGCTGCAGCCCGGCCCGGCCTGCGCCCGGCTATGGCCAACTCCACCGTGCCGGCGCGTGGCTCCGAGCCAATGTTGGCCGCTGCGAAGGGATGACGGACACAACACGCTCGGTCGCCATCACAGGCGCATCGAGCGGATTGGGGGCGGGTCTAGCGGAAAGCTACGCGGCGCCTGGGGTGACGCTCTGGCTGTCCGGGCGGGACAGGGCGCGGCTGCAGGCCGTCGCCGAGCGGTGCCGGACAGCAGGTGCTGCCGTTCACGCGGACCAGGTGGACGTGACGGACGCGCAGGGCGTCGCCGCTTGGCTGCACCGGGCGGACGACGCCGGGCCGGTTGGGCTGGTGCTGGCCTGCGCCGGAGTGTCCGCCGGCACGCTGCCGGACGGCACGCCGGAGGGTGTGGCACTGGCCGCGATGCAGGTCCGCACCAACCTCCTGGGCGCCATGCACACGATTGAGCCGTTGCTGCCGCGGTTGCTGGCGCGAGGTGCCGGGCACGTGGCCGTGGTGTCCTCCGTCGCCGGGCTGCGCGGCCTGCCCTATAGCCCGGCCTACAGCGCCAGCAAGGCAGGAGTGCGCGCCTATGGCGAGGGACTGCGGGCGCTGCTGTCACCGCGCGGCGTCGCGGTCAGCGTGATCGTGCCCGGCTTCTTCGACACGCCAATGACCGACCGCTTCAAGGGACCAAAGCCCGGGCTGATGAGCCTGCCGCGCATGGTTGCCGCGATACGCCGCGGCCTGGACCGGCGCCGGGCGCGCATCGTGGTGCCGCGAGGGCTGGCGACGGAGCTAGTACTAGCCGACCTGATCCCCGCTTGGGCCGGCGACCGCATCCTACGCGGCGTACGCTTCCACATCGAGGCGGGGCGTTGAGCCCCTTCTTCTCCCTCTCCCTCCGGGAGAGCGAGAAGCAACCGCCCGATCTGATGGTGCCTTCCCTGCTAGCTGCCGGCATCGCCGTGTGCGTGGCCGCATGGCTGATCCTGCGCGCAGGCGTGGGGATAAGCCTGCGCAGTGCGCCCATCGGCGCCACCCTGTTGGATGCGCTGCCGATGGCCGCCGGGTTCGGGCTGATGCTGGCAGGCACCGGGCGCCCCTTGCTGTCCGGCGTGGCGCTGGGCGCGACCGCACTGGGGCTGCTCCTGACCGACACGGTGAAGCGGGACGTGCTGCACGAGCCCGTCAACTTCTCCGACCGGGCGGAACTGCCGGAGGTCTTTCGGCATCCGCAGCTTTACCTGCCGTTTGCCGGCACCGGGCTGGTGCTGGCCGGCGCAAGCGTGGTTGCGGCGCTCGCAGGTGCCCTGGCCTGGATCGAGCCGCCGTTATGGCACCGCTCCTGGCCCGAAGCCATCGCCGCCCTGCTGCTGGCCCTGGTCGTCGCCCGGCTAGGCTTCGTGCTGCCGGCGCAACGGCCCGCGTTGCGCTTTCTGGCGCCGCTGTATGCCCGCCTGCAGCCCAGCCGCGACCCGGAGCAGGACATGCTGCGGCTGGGGCCGCTTGCCACCTTGGTCATTCACGCCACCCTCGCCGCGGCGGAGCGGCCGGGCCGCGTCGCCACCGTCCGCGCCCGGCCG
>CAXTOB010000657.1:0-3667 GCA_964245505.1 uncultured Acetobacteraceae bacterium
GGGCAGCGCGGGGCAGGCTGTTTCCAGGGTTAAGCTCTGGCGCCTCGGCCGACGTCCCCGTCATTCCGCCGACGCGTATATCCACGCGACGGACGCGCTTATCTTCCTGCTGCCATAACTCGTTCAGCTTATCTGCATAATGGCCGCGCACCCAGTCGCGCAGGAAACGGGTCGGCAGCAGCAGCGTCACCTCGTCGCCGTCCAAGCTGCCCAGCGTCATGGGGCGAAGCCACATGCGGAACTCGACTTCACCCACATCGCCCTGCAAGCGTTCGCGGACCCGCGCCCAAAGCCCGGCAAGCTGCGTTTCAGCGCTGCGGGGAGCATCGTTGGCGAAGGCGTGCATCGTTCCGGTGGCATCGTCGGGCAGGTCGGCATCTCTAGCGGCAGTGTCGGGTGGCCCGTCAAATGCCGGCTCGAACTCGACGCTGCCTGGGTAGGACGCCATCAATACCATCCTGCCGGCGGCACGGGCCACCTAAAGTGAGTTGTCCCGTTCACCGCAGCAACATGCCACGGCGGGGCCGTATAGGGAGCAGGACCATGGGGTCACCGCACAGAGAAAGGTAGGTCAAAGGCCGCCGAAGGGCAATCAAAAACTAACTGATCGATAGTTAGTATAATGCACTACAAAGAAAAGCGGACGCATGACTGCGTCCGCTTCAATACTACAAATACAATTGCTGTAGGCGGACCTATCCGCCTAGAACATCAGGCCGAAGCAAGCGCCTTGATGCGAGCGGACAGGCGCGAGAGCTTACGAGCGACTGTATTCTTATGGATAATGCCTTTGCCGGCAGCACGCTGCATCTCCGGCTGAGCAGCCCGAAGAGCCTCGGCAGCGGCAGTCTTGTCGCCAGAAGCACAGGCGACTTCGACCTTCTTTATGAATGTACGCATCCGAGACTTGCGGGCGGTGTTGCGCGCTGTGCGCTTTGCAGTCTGACGGATGCGCTTGCGCGCAGATGCGGTATTCGCCATGAACTCTCTCAGTAGCAACCTGTACGGGCACGCTAGGCGCGCCGGGAAGCCCAGATTTCTATTGATCGCCCCCCCCCAAGTCAAGCTTGGGCATGTCCAGCGTTACCAAAATGCGTCAGGTGCGGAATATCTAGGCTGGCCGTCAACTCCTGGCGAACATCGGTTTCCGCTTCTCGGTGAAGGCCGTCATGCCCTCCTGCTGGTCGGGGGTGCCGAACAGGGGAAGGAACAGTGCACGCTCTGTCCGAACACCCTCGTGCAATGTCGTCTCGAAGGCCGCGTTGACGGCGCGCTTGGCGAGCGCTGCTGCCACGGCGCTCTGCGAGGCGATCTTTTCACCGACCTTGAGCGCCTCCACCACCAAGTCGGCGGCGGGGAAGACGCGGCTGACCAGATTGCAGCGCTCGGCCTCGGCGGCGTCCATCATGCGTCCGGTCAAGCACATGTCCATCGCCTTGCTCTTGCCGACTGCGCGGGTCAGGCGCTGGGTGCCGCCGGCGCCGGGGATGACGCCCAAGTTGATCTCGGGCTGGCCGAACTTGGCGGTGTCGGCGGCCAGGATCAGGTCGCACATCATCGCGAGCTCGCACCCCCCGCCGAGGGCGAAGCCGGCGACGGCGGCGATGACGGGCTTCTTGACCTGCAGCACCGTTTCCCAGCGGTCGCCGATGAAGTCGTTGAACAGCACGGCGGGGTAGGTGCGGTCCTTCATCTCCTTGATATCGGCCCCGGCGGCGAAGGCCTTGTCCGAGCCGGTCAGGACGATGGCGCCGATCGCCGGGTCGGCGTCGAAGGCGAGGAGTTGGGTGCCCATCTCGGTCATCAACTGGTCGCACAGGGCATTCAACGCGGCCGGGCGATTCAGGCGGATCAGGCCGACGCGGCCGTGGGTCTCCACCAGGATCATTTCAGGGGGAGTCATCTCAGGGGGGATCATGTCAGGCATGCGCAGTCCTCCGTTCGTTGGCGGAGTTCTACCCGGCCTGGTGGCGCGGGCATAGGAAGGTACTGCGGCCAGCCTGCACCACGCGCTGGATGCCGGGGCAGTCTGGGAGGCCGGGGCAGACGGGGCAGGGTTCGCCCTCGCGGCCATACACGCGCCAGGCGTGCTGGAAGTAGCCCAGCTCGCCATCGGGCTGCACGTAGTCGCGGAGGGATGACCCGCCGGCCGCGATCGCCTCCAGCAATGTCTGCTTGATTTCCGGCACCAGACGGTCAGCGCCGGCGCCGGCCACGTCGGCGGCGAGGCGGCTGGGAGCGATGGCGGCGCGGAACAGCGCCTCGCACACGTAGATGTTGCCCAGGCCGGCGACGACCCGTTGGTCCAGCAACGCCGCCTTGACCGGGGTGCGCCGCCCGGCGAGGGCTGCGGACAGCACCGCGGGCGTGAATGCGTCGTCCAGCGGTTCCGGGCCTAGGCCGGCGAGCAGGCGATGGACGTCCTCTTCCGCGGTCGGCACCAGGTCTATGCTGCCGAAGCGGCGGGGGTCCACGAAGCCGACCAGCCAGCCGTCGTCGGTTTCCATCTCGACGTGTTCGTGCAGCGCCGGGCTGGCGGCGTCCGGGTCGTTGGCGCCGCGGCGGCGGATCAGCATGCGTCCGGACATGCCGAGGTGCAGCAGCACGCTGGAGCCGCCCTCCAGCCGCATCAGGATATACTTGGCCCGGCGGCGGAAGCCCTCGACCTTGGCGCCGGTCAGCGCCGCCGCCAGGCCGCCCGGGAACGGCCAGCGCAGGCCGTCGCGCCGCACCTCCGCCCGCAGGATGGTGCGTCCTTGCAGCCGGGCCTGCAGGCCGCGCATGACGGTTTCGACTTCGGGGAGTTCCGGCATCCTCCGCATCTCACTATATCCCCCGGCCATGAGCAGCAATCCCGGCGACCCGTCCACGGCTGACTTCCCTGGCGGCTCCTCCACGGCCGACTTCGGCTTCCGCTCCGTCCCACGGGAGGACAAGAAGCCGATGGTGCGGGCGGTGTTCGACAGCGTGGCGCCGCGATACGACCTGATGAACGACCTGATGAGCCTGGGCGTGCACCGGCTTTGGAAGCGGGACTTCATCGAAGGCCTAGAACCGCGGCCGGAGCGGACCCTGTTGGATCTGGCCGGGGGAACCGGCGACATCGCATTGGGTTGGGTGGCGCGCCGCGGCGGGCCGGCGGTGCTGTCGGACATCAATCCCTCCATGCTCGCGGCCGGGCGCCGCCGGGCCGAGGCGGCGGGTAAGGGAAAAGTCTCGCTGGTGGTGGTGGATGCGGAGGCGATCCCGCTGCCAGACGGCTGCATGGACCGGGTCAGCATGGCGTTCGGCCTGCGCAACTGCACGGACAAGGCGGCGGTGCTGCGGGAGGCCCGGCGGGTGCTGCGGCCGGGAGGGCAGTTCCACTGCCTGGAGTTCTCCCGCGTACAGGTGGCGGCTCTGGCGCCGATGTACGACGCCTGGTCGTTCGGGGTGCTGCCGCGGATGGGCAAGGCCGTGGCGGGAGACGCCGAAAGCTACCAGTATCTTGCCGAGAGCATACGGACATTTCCGGACCAGGAGACGCTCGCCGGCATGATGCGGACGGCCGGGCTGGCCCGGGTGAGCTACCGGAACCTGACCGGCGGGATCGCCGCGATCCATCGGGGATGGCGGCTGTGACACGCACCGGCTTCCTTCTCCCTCTCCCTCTGGGAGAGGGTCGGGG
>CAXTOB010000658.1:0-3662 GCA_964245505.1 uncultured Acetobacteraceae bacterium
GGCCATCCAGCAAACCCTGCGTGGGCAGGCTTCCTACCCGGGTTGAGCAGATACGCCACTGGCCGCGCATCTCGCGCATCAGCTTGCCGTTGTCGCGGCTTTCGACGGCGGCCAGCCGCTCGGCGTCGCGGGCAATCAGCGCGGCGAGCTTGCGCATCAGCACGGCACGCGACCGGGCGGTGCTCGTGCCCCAACCGCCCTCAAATGCGTTGCGGGCCGCGCGGACCGCGGCGTCCACGTCGGCGGGTCCGGCGTCGGGCACCGTGGCCCACGGGCGTTGCAGGAAGGGGTCGAGCGTCTCGGTCCGCATGCCACTCGCGGCGCCACGCCACTCCGCGCCGATGAGCATGTCGTAGGCCGGCAAACCGGTTCCGGGTGCGTCGAGCATCAACTGTCCTCCAGGTGTTTCCCTTGTTGCGGCCGCGGCTCAGGCCGGCGGCGGGTGAGGCTAAGCTGGAACCGATCAGGGCACATAGGCGATTTTCGGTGAGCCTCGCCGGGCCGGGAGCGTAGGATACTGCCGTTCCTTGCGCGCGCGTGTCGGGCGGGGGTCAAGCGCGCGACGGGGTGGTGGCGCGCCAGCCCGCGGCCACGCGGCCCAGCCCGTGCGACGACCCACTGACGGGGATGCGTGCCGTGGGCGTGCCCTTGCTGGGACCACGCCGACGAAGCGACGCTTGCAAGTGGTAAGGGGTCAGGGGGTTGCTGCCCTGCCACCATCGGGAGGGGGGTCATGGGACGTGGAGGCCGGCCCCAGCCGGGCCTTGAGGAACTGGAGCAGCGCCTGGTTGCGCCCCAGCCGCAGCCGGTCGGGCACGGCGACAGCGCTCACGGCCTCCCCGAACTCCGTCTCGGCCGACCAACCTTGCAACACTTGCACCAGGCGGCCGTCGGCCAGTTCGCGCCTGACGAACACAAGGGGCAGGAGCGCAACCCCAAGCCCGGCTGCCGCCGCGTCCGCGACCGCCTCTGGGTGGTTGGCGCGGTAGCGGCCGGCGGCCCGCAGGGCCACCCGGCGGCCTTCACCTGACAGGACCCAGCGGCCATGGCGGATGTTGCGCCAGTAGCTAAGGCAGGAATGGCCGGCAAGGTCCTCGGGCACCCGTGGCATGCCTGCACCGGCCAGGTAGGACGGGGCGGCGCACAGCACCAGGTCCAGCCGCATCAGCGGCACCATGACCAGGTCGGGGGTGCGCCGGGCGGACATGCGCAGCGCCAGGTCGATGCCCTCGGCCGCAAGGTCCATCAGCCGGTCGTCCAGCAGCAGCTCGATCTCCAGCGCCGGGTGCAGCGCCAGGAACTCCGGCAGCAGCCGCCCCAGGACGCGGTGCCCCCAGCTGACCGGCGCCGTCACCCGGATCAGGCCCGACAGCGTCGTGCGCAGCCCGCGCAGCGCCTCCGACCCGGCGGCTGCGTCCGCCAACAGCCGCCGGGCATGTTCCAGATACAGCAGTCCCGCCGGCGTCAGCGAGATCTGCCGCGTGCTGCGCGCCAGCAGGGTTGCGCCCAGTCCACGCTCCAATTGCGTGATCCGCTTGCTGACGACGCTTTTCGCCACGCCGAGGTCCTGGGCGGCTGCGGTGACGCTCAGGCGTTCCGCCACGTGGACGAAGGCGGTTAGCATATCCAGCGACAGGTCCATTGTTTCCGTATTGCGAATTCATTGGCCAGGCCCCGTAGCTTGATCCGGAAACAGCCGAAAGACTAGGCTCCCAGCCAGACCAGCCGGTGCGCGTTGGCCTCCACGCCTCGGCTACGGTCCAGAATTCGGGGACATCCCGGCACTGCCATCCAAAGGCAGGACAAGAAACGACGTGCGGGACAAAGGAAGCATCACCGATGGAACCGATGAAAGTCTATGCCGACCCGATCACGGTCAATTGCCGCAAGGTGCTCGCGGGCCTCGACTTGATTGGTGCGCCCTACGAGCACGTGCACGTCGATTACTTCTCCGGCCACCATAAGACCGACGAGTACATGGCGCTGAACCCCAATGCCTCCGTGCCGGCCCTGGTCGATGGCGACCTGGTCCTGTGGGAAAGCAACGCCATCCTGATGTATGCGGCGGACAAGGCCGGCAACCATGCCGCGTATCCGACGGACCTGCAGGTGCGCGCCGACATCAACCGCTGGCTGCTATGGGAATGCTCCTGCTGGTTCAGCTCCTGCTACGTTTACCTGGTCGAGCATTGCGTGAAGCCTCTGCTTGCGGCTGCGCCCGACCCGGACGTCATCGCCGCCCAGGACGCGACCTGGAACAAGCTGGCCGGCATCCTCGACGCGCGGCTGGCCCGGCATGACTGGATCGCTGGCGACGCACCGACCATCGCCGACATCGCCATCGCCGCGCCGATGCACCTGCACCCGTTCCAGAAGCTGCCGCTGGCCCGGCACCCGCACCTCCACCGCTGGATGACGGAACGGCTTGAACGGCTTCCCTGCTGGGAACGGTCCTTCGTCGGCGAGGGCTTCACCACCAAGCGCCGCGCCGCCTGATCGCGCCGCGCCGCACACCGAAAGGCACGACATGGACCAGAACATCAGCGCCGTCACGGCCCAGGACGCGGTGCACGCCACCATCAACTACACGGTCGATAACGGCATCCCGCCCGACTACTACTTCTATGAGCCGGAGCCAGGCACCAAGCTCAACCCGCCCGGCACGGATGCACGGGACGTCGTGATCCGCAACGGCTGGCCGACGGTCGATGCGCTCGACCTGGACCGCGAGGGCTACGTCCTGAAGCCGTTCCCGTCCGGCTTCACGGCCTTCGATGACGAAGACGCCGTGAAGCAGCGCTTCTATGCGGAGGTCGTCGCGTTCGTGCAGGCGAACACGGGCGCGAAGCGGGTGGTGATCTTCGACCACACGATCCGCAAGCGGCTGCCTGCCGACCTCAGCGCGCAAACCACCGTCAGCCGCCCCGCCGTGCTGCTGGTCCACAGCGACTACACGGTCAGCTCCGGCCCGCAACGCGTGCGCGACGTCGTGCCTGATGAGGCTGAGGACCTGCTGACCCGCCGGGTCGCATTCTTCAACGTATGGAAGTCCCTGCGCGACCCGGTGGAGGAGCTGCCATTGGCGATGTGCAACGCGACCAGCCAGAACGAGGGCGACATGCTGCGCGTGGAGCTGAAATATGCCGAGCGCACCGGCGAGATCTATGTCATGCGCCACGCCGCGTCGCACCGCTGGTCTTATTTCCCAGGGATGACGGCCGCAGATGCGTTGCTGTTCAAGACCTACGACAGCGAAACCGACGGCCGGGCCCGCTTCGTAGGGCACACGGCGTTCGAGGACCCGAACATGAAGCCGGATGCCCGCCGCCGGGAGAGTATCGAGGTCAGGACCATGGCGTTCTTCTAGCCACGGACGTGAGGGCAGCGGTGCATCGCAGCAGCGACCGAGTGCCCCTCCTGCGGCGCCAGGCCATTCAGGCCATTTCCTGCATCACCGCCCCTGGCGTGCGGTGCGGTGCCGCGGCGTCCCGCTCTGCTGCAGAAAGGCGCTGGGCCTGCATGGACCGTGGCAATGACTCGTGCTTATGTCGAGTTCGGCATAAGCACGTTTTCCAACGAGAGCATGCAAACCTGTGGGGTGATTACCCCGCTGTTGCGATTACCTCGTCGTCGTTTGCGGGGCGGAAGCCGGGGTGGCGAGA
>CAXTOB010000659.1:0-3646 GCA_964245505.1 uncultured Acetobacteraceae bacterium
CTCGCGCTTTGCCGCGCTCGCAGCCTAACAGTAGAATTCGCCAACGGTATCCGGACGGTTTCCTTGCACTTTCGCCAGCATGGCTGGCAGGGGCTGAAAACCGCCAGGAAACCCGTTGCAACATTGACCGCCCGGTTGCACCCTGTCCACCAACTTTTCTGATGGTTGCACATCCATGCTTGTCGGCTACGTCCGGGTTGTTGAGTTGCATTGAGATCTGACCCGGAGAGGGCCTGAGTTTTCATCGAGAAATGACCCGTGTCTGACCACGTCCCCCGACCAAACGGCCGGGGTTATCGGAGTGATCGACATGGAGTTGTTGAGCGTCATTCGCCGGTGGCACCACCGGGAGCACATGCCCATCCGCGAGATTGAGCGGCGCACGGGCTTGTCGCGGAACACCATTCGCAAATACCTGCGCTCCGATGCCATCGAGGTGCGGTTCAAGGTGCCGGAGCGCGCAAGCCGCCTGGATCCGTATGCTGACAAGCTGGCGGAGTGGCTGCGGGTGGAGGCGGGCAAGGGCCGCAAGGCACGTCGAAATGCGCGGCGGCTTCATGCTGACCTGGTCGCGTTGGGCTACGATGGGTCCTATGCCCGGGTCACTGCCTTCGTGCGGCAGTGGCGGGCGGGGCGGGAGGTTGCGCAGCGGACCACTGGGCGAGGCGTGTTCGTGCCGCTCGCCTTCCAGCCGGGCGAGGCGTTCCAGTTTGACTGGAGCGAGGATTGGGCGACGATCGCGGGCAAGCGGGTCAAGCTGCAGGCGGCGCACACCAAGCTGGCGCATAGCAAGGCCTTCGTAATCCGCGCCTACCGGCTGCAAACCCATGAGATGCTGTTCGACGCCCTGGCGGAGGCGTTTCGCGTGCTGGGCGGCGTGCCCCGCCGGGGCATCTTCGACAACATGCGCACGGCCGTCGACCGCATCGGCTCGGGCAAGGCGCGACAGGTCAACGCGCGTTTCGCGGCCATGGCCAGCCACTACCTGTTCGAGCCCACATTCTGCTCTCCGGCGTCAGGATGGGAGAAAGGTCAGGTCGAAAAGAATGTGCAGGATGCACGTGGGCAGATCTGGCAAGCCATGCCGCCCTTCGCGGACCTACCCTCGCTCAACACCTGGCTCGAAGCCCGCTGCATCGAGCGCTGGAGCGAGCTCACGCATGGGATCCTGCCGGGAACCATTGCCGCCGTGCACGCCGAGGAGCGGGCGAGCCTGATGCCGCTGGGGCGAGTGTTCGACGGCTTTGTCGAGCACACCAAACGGGTGTCGCCGACCTGCCTGGTGCACTTCGAGACCAACCGCTACAGCGTGCCTGCCTCGTTCGCCAACCGCCCGGTCAGCCTGCGGATCTACCCCGACCGGCTCGTGGTGGTGGCCGAGGGCCAGGTCGTGTGCGAGCACGCCCGGGTCGTCGAGCGCGCGCACGACGTTCCCGGCCGCACGATCTACGACTGGCGGCACTACCTGGCGGTGATCCAACGCAAGCCGGGTGCCCTGCGCAACGGCGCGCCGTTTGCGGAGATGCCGGAGGCGTTCCGCAAGCTCCAGGCCCAGCTGCTGCGACGACCAGGGGGCGACCGGGAGATGGTGGACGTCCTGGCCCTGGTGCTGCAGCACGACGAGCAGGCGGTGCTGTGCGCCGTGGAGCTGGCCCTCGAGGGCGGTGTCGCCACCAAGACCCACGTGCTGAACCTCCTGCACCGGCTGACGGACAACAAGGGCACCACCGCCGCCATCGAGGCGCCGCAAGCCCTGGTGCTGACGCAGGAGCCGCGGGCGGACACCGGGCGCTACGACGCGCTGCGGGTCCGGGAGGTGCGCCATGCGTCATGATCCCGCCAGCGCCGCGCTGGTGGTCATGCTGCGCGGGCTCAAGATGTATGGCATGGCCCAGGCGGTCGGCGATCTGGTGGAACAGGGCGCCCCGGCGTTCGAGGCGGCCATCTCGACCCTGTCGCAGCTGCTCAAAGCTGAGATGGCGGAGCGCGAGGTCCGCTCGGTCGCCTACCACATCAAGTCGGCCCGGTTCCCGGCCTACAAGGACCTGGCCAGCTTCGACTTCACCGCCAGCGAGGTCAACGAGGCCACCGTGCGTCAGCTGCACCGGGGCGAGTTCACCGAGCGGGCCGACAACGTCGTGCTGATCGGCGGGCCCGGCACCGGCAAGACACACCTCGCCACGGCGTTGGGCGTCCAGGCCATCGAGCACGGACGCAAGAAGGTCCGGTTCTTTTCCACGGTCGACCTGGTCAACGCCTTGGAACAGGAGAAGACCGCCAACAAGGCCGGGCAGCTGGCCGATCGCCTGCTCCGCCTGGACCTCGTCATCCTGGACGAGCTCGGCTACCTGCCGTTCAGTTCCTCGGGTGGTGCCCTGCTGTTCCACCTGCTCAGCAAGCTCTACGAGCGGACCAGCGTGGCCATCACCACCAACCTGAGCTTCAGCGAGTGGGGCGACGTCTTCGGCGACACCAAGATGACCACGGCGCTGCTCGACCGGCTCACGCACCACTGCCACATCCTGGAAACCGGCAACGACAGCTTCCGGTTCAGGAACAGCTCGGCCGACGGAAAAAGCAGGAGGACCAAGACACCCGCTTGACCCACGCCCGCAGCACGCGGGAGATAGCCCAAGGCGGATCAAATCTCGACGAAAACGCCGGGTCAGATCTCGGTTCTCCCGCACTTTGCGTGCTGTCGGGCCTTGTACTCGCGTGCTGAACGGCGGAGAGGGTGGGTTCACGTCCAAGGTGAACCACACCGTGCCCTCTCGTTTCTCCTCCTTCGTGCCTGACGGCCTCGAGGTAAGCCGTCTGCGCCCTGCCCACGACCATGTCGCTATCGAAGCTACGGTGCCGCGGCTTGCTCGGCAGTGCCCGGACTGCGGCCACTCGTCACGACGTCTCCACAGCCATTACCGGCGCGTGCTGCGTGATCTGCCGTGGCAGGGACGTCCAACAACGATCCGGGTCGCAGCACGACGGTTCCGGTGCCTCAACACCGCCTGTCCTCGCAAGACCTTCGCCGAATGTCTTGGCGCGCTGGCACGCCGTTCGGCACGTCACACGACCCGGCTCAGCGACCTGCAACGTCATGTCGGCCTCGCACTCGGCGGAGAGGCCGCAGCAAAACTGGCGGCGCGTTTGGCCATCCCGATCAGCGCTGACACGATGCTCCGCCTGGTGGCCAGCGTAGCCGGGTCGAAACCGACGCAAGCGGCACCGAGGGTGTTGGGCGTGGATGACTGGGCGTGGCGGCGAGGGCATCGCTACGGCACCATCCTCGTGGATCTTGAACGCAACGCGGTCGTGGAGCTCCTGCCAGACCGTCAGGCCGGGACGCTCGCAGCGTGGCTTCGGCAGCACCCTGGAATTGAGATCGTCGCCCGTGACCGCGCGGGCGCGTATGCCGACGGCATCCGTCAGGGTGCGCCGGACGCGATCCAGGTATCCGATCGCTGGCATCTCCTGCGCAACCTCGGCGACGCCGTTCGCGCCGTGGTCGACCGCCATCATGGCGCCATTCAACACGCCGCCAAGCAGTTCGACGCGTCCCTTGCCGATGCCGTCGACGATGCCGTCGCCCCTTCGTCGATCATCCCCAGGATGACGACCGCCCAACGTCGCAGTCAGGATGCCTATGATC
>CAXTOB010000660.1:0-3628 GCA_964245505.1 uncultured Acetobacteraceae bacterium
GGGGAGGGGCCGTCTGCACGCAGCCAGGGAAGCCGCCGCTAAGAAGCAGCGACGGCGTCGGTTCGCGGTGCGGAGGCAAAGGTCAGCCATGGGACAGACGGCAGTGATCCGCCTAAACATCTGTCAACAAGGGTTTGTAGCTGTGCCCCACCCCGCTAGGACTGCTTTATGTCGAATGCGGCGGCCGCACGCCGCCTGAGTTTTCTTACCCGGCCCAACTGCAGTTTCGCCTTGGTTGCTACCGGACCCCCAGGCGCTTTCGCTTTGGCTGAACCGCATTTTCGGTTCCGCTGCTTTTGTCAGATAGCCGTGCCCTGGTCGGGGCACGGCTGTTCCTGTTAGCCCCATCCTTGTTAGCTGCGGGCCAGCGCGCCGCTAGCGAGCGCGCTTTCCCGCATGCGGTCATACTCCGGCTTCGGCACCGGCACTGCGTCGCGGTGGCCCAGGTCGTTGAGGTGCACCCGGTAGGTTTCCCGGGCGCTGAATGCGGCGATGGCGGCAATGGCGGTGATGGCGAAGGTGATCGCGCCCACCGTCAGCGGGATGTTGGCCGAGCCCGGCGGCGCCGTAAGGGCGAACAGCGCCGGCAGCAGCGCCGTGATGGTGGTCCCCACATTCTGCGCGATTGCCATCGCCGACACCCGGGTGCGGGTCTGGAACAGCTCCGGGTAGAAGGCGGAGAACACCGCGTTGTAGCCCTGGTAAACCACGCCCCACATCAGCAGCGACATGAAGATGGCGAGCCCCACGCTGCCGATGCTGATGGCATACAGGTAGCCGAACGATAGCAGCCCCGACAGCAGCGCGCCGACAATAACCGGCGGGCGCCGGCCGATCCGGTCCGACAGGTTGCCGACAAGGGGGATCACCACCACGGCCAGGATGTTGCCCAGCACCGGTATCCACAGATACACGTCCTTGGCGAATCCGATGCCGTAGGCCGGCTGTACTGCATAAGCTGCGCCGAACACGGTCGCCACCACCGGGATCACGTTCATCAGCGACATGCACACGACGCGTAGCATGTCGCCGCCGCTGAGCTTGAACGCCTCGACGATGGGAGCCTTCGGCACCGTGGCGCCCTCCTCGGCGAAGGCCGGGGTTTCGTCCACCTCGCGGCGGATGATGTATCCGGCGGCGATCACCACCGCGCTGAGCAGGAATGGCACCCGCCAGCCCCACGAGGCGAACTGGTCCGCCGGCATGAAGCGCGCCAGCGGCAGGAACACCGCCGCCGCCAGGATCTGCCCGGCCTGCACGCCTTGCAGGGTGAAGCTGGCGAAGAAGCCACGGCGGCCGAACGGCGCGTGCTCCAGGATCATCGAGCTGGCGCCGCTGATCTCGCCGGCAACGGCGAAGCCCTGGATCAGGCGCAGCAGCACCAGCAGCACCGGCGCCCAGACGCCGACCTGCGCGTAGGTCGGCAGCAGCCCGACCGCCATCGTCGAGAAGCCCATCAGGAACATGCACACCAGCAGCACGCCCTTGCGGCCGTGGGTGTCGCCGTAGTGGCCGAGCACGAAGGCGCCGATGGGCCGGGCGACGTAGCCGACGCCGTAGGTCGCGAGCGATGCGACGATGGCGGTGGTGGGGTCGGATGACGGGAAGAACAGCTGCGGGAAGATCAGCGACGCCGCGGTCGCGTAGATGAAGAAGTCGTAGTATTCCAGCGCCGAGCCGATCCAGCCGCTGGCTGCCGCCTTCTTCGACTGCCGCCGTCCCTGCGGCTCGTGGGTGGTGCTGTCCATGTGCGTCTCCTCCTTTGTTGGTTGATGCTGGCGCGGTCGCCCTTTCCGGCGGTTTCCGCGCGTTCCGTAAGTCATTCGCGACGGATGTGCTGGCCGCCCCAGTCAGGCAAAGCTTTTCCGGTTGCGAGCAGACGGTTGCAGTTGGGTCTGGTCGCTGCGTGTCCGGACCTGACTGCAATCTGCTTGGGGCAATCGTATTGCGAATGCGCCGGGGCCGGATTCGGCGGAGGCAGCCCGGCATGAGCGGGATTGGGGGCGCGGCAGCCTGGTCGCAGTCAGCCCATGAACGCTTGCAAGCATGGCCCGGCCTCCCTGGCCGCGGTGTGACGCGGCATTGTCATTGTTTGGTGAAAATCCCTATACCTACCGGACGGTAGAGTGCAAAGTGGAATCTCTGGTCTTGGCCAGAAATAATCGACCCGCCCCTGCAGGGTAGGTTTTTAGGGATGGATGCGCAGCGCGATGACACTCACGGCAAAGCAGGGCGGCGACGGCAGGGATATCCAGCCCGGCAAGCGTCCGGCGGGCCGGCAGACGCCGGGCCGTGTCCGCACATCCCGCGCCCGGACGCCCGATGGTCCCCGCACGCGGCAGGGCATCCTGGACGCGGCGCGCGCGATCTTTGCCGAAAAGGGCTACAGCGGCGCCAACGTGAACGAGATCGTCGCCTTGGCCGGCACGACCAAGCCAATGATCTACTATCACTTCCGCAGCAAGGAGGGCCTGTTCGCGGCCGTGCTGGAGGAGGTATATGCCGGGATGCGCGCCATCGAGCGCTCGTTGCAGCTGGAGGGCCTGTTGCCGGACGAGGCGATGCGGCGGTTGGTGCAGGTCACGTTCGACTACCATGCCGAGCATCCCGACTGGGTCAGGCTGATCTCGGTCGCTAACATCCATGGGGCGCAGCACATATTGGACTCGCCGACCATCGCGTCGCAGAATTCGGCGATCCTCGCAATCCTTGCGGAGCTGCTGGCGCGGGGCGAGCGGGAGGGGGCTTTCCGTGCCGGGGTGGACCCGCTGCACCTGCACCTGATGATCAACTCGATGTGCTTCTACCGGATGTCCAACCGTCACACCTGGAGGGTGATCTTTGGGCGGGATCTGAGTCTGGCCGATGACGCGGCGCAGCAGCGGGCGATGCTGGTCGATGCGGTGGTGCGCTATCTCAGCCCGGATCAGAGCTAGTTACAGCTGCGTCCGGTTGCGCCACGACTGGAGTTCGGACAGCACTCCCCTGCCTGCAAGCGAAGAAGCCTGCGCGGTCTGGGTCCGGATTTGAACCTGGACCGCGCCAGCCGCAGCGCGGTCCCGGCGGGCTAGCGTTTCAGGCTGCTGGGAATGTGCCCTCGAACGCACTTTCGGAGAGAGGGCGGCGGTTGTTCGGCAGCTCACGCGCCCGAACCGGCTCCGGTAACTGCGCCGGGTCGCCGCGGCGGCCGACGCAGATCATCTGCTCGACGCGGTAGCCGATTGGAACGTGCAACTCGGCGAAGGCGCGGTCCATGTCGAAGCCGACCATGCCGTGCGCCTGGTAGCCCATCTTCGTGGCCTGCAATGCGAAGTAGGCCCAGCCGGCGCCGGCGTCGTGGCTGTGGCTGTGCGAGGGGACTTCGCCTTCTTTGCCGGGTACTGCCATCGTGGACTTGGACAGCAGAACCAGCAGCGCGCCGGCGTTCTTGCACCAGGCTCGGTTGCCCTCGACCAGCAGGCTCAGGAACAGGTCCCAGTGCGGGCCGTCCTTGATCGCATATAGGAACCGCCAGGGCTGCGAGTTGTAGGACGACGGCGCCCAGCGCGCGGCCTCCAACATGGTCATCAGGTCCTCACGCGGGACCGGCTGGCCGTCATAGGCGCGGGGGGACCAGCGGTCCAGGAAC
>CAXTOB010000661.1:0-3627 GCA_964245505.1 uncultured Acetobacteraceae bacterium
GCCTTGCGCGTCCGTGGCGGGTGGGCCGGGGTCGTCTTGCAGGGTGGCCTGGGTTGCTGATGCGGACATGAACGGAACAAGAACATTGTGGGGGTGGGGGCGTCAAGGATTTCGTGGCGGGCGTGTGGCGGGGTGATGTGCCGGTTTGGATGTAGGCTTGCGACCCATGTTGGCCGCTCAGAGCTGTTCCGTAAGCGCTTGAGAGCCGCCATTCATTTATCAAAGACGTTAGCGCAAAGTTCCGCCTTCACGCGGTGCATTCGCGGGGCGCTTTGGGTCGAACCAGCGCTCGCGGCAGAATGTGATCTCTCGCTCATAAAATGTCGCGATCTCGCCAGCGTGCTTAGCGAAGCGCGCATTGCTGCTGCTGACGGCGCCTGCCCGCTCGCGCCAATATTTCTGCCCACTCTGCAGTCGACTCAGGATGTGGCTGGGCACGTTTTCCTTGGTGACTCGCAAGCGCTGTGGATAGACGCCCGTGACGACGTAGGGGCGTCGGTCGCCGCCAATCCCGTAGACCGCGTTTTGGGCCGCCCAGACCGCGTGCGGAAGCGGCTTCCCAAAATATCTATCCAGAATTTGAACAATGACTGCCTCAGCCTCGATATCCGACACTGAGAATAGGGTTCCGACATAGGCGCGGGCGTTCGAGAACATAAAGCGGCTAGCAAGCTCATGCCAAGATACGCAGGCATTGTTGATGATAATCGGACTCCCTTCAGCAGCTAGCGCACGCGGCATCGCAATGTAATTATGATCTGACATCATCATTGCGGCCGACCCCAGGACGCGGCCGATCTCCTCCTTGTGCACTGGCTTTAACCGATCTTCCTTTTTGAGCTCCATCCAGTCAAGGAGTGCTGTGCCCATGTAGAGCGAGGCCTTGGCAACAGGATCATTCCAGTCGATGCCATCAAGCGAATTGAATCGGATAAACTCTATCACTTGTAATAAATCTTGATCATCGGTTTGACCGACACCGATTGCGATATCGACTACTAAACGGCGGTTGAACCCCTCACTATCGCGGTATTCGTAGGTCCAGCGATAGCCATCGGCGTCACCGCAATGCGTGGCGAAGATCAGCAGGTCGTAGGGGAAAAAGTCCACCATCTCGGAAATTGCACGTACGCTCGCGCCAGGACCACGATAGCCGCGGACGAACATACCCCGCTCCGGCAGCAGTTTAGTAGCTGCCTCGATCTCTGGCGCGCGCACTTTTTCCGGATCAACGAGCACTGCAACGTTGGTACCGCGTGTATCAGGTTGCTCGGCGGCGAATCCGTTGACAATCGAAATGCCAAGATCAGGATAGGTGAAAAGATGAGTCGACGGCCACTCCGGAAAGGCCACGCCGAACGGAAGCTCTCTGGTGATAAAGGTGAACGACCCGCCCTCGGGCACCGCGACCGTCCCGACCATCTCCCGCAGGCGGCACTTTAGCCGCTCACGTTCGGCAAACGCCACCACTCCTGGCGCGTCGATGCTATAATAGGCTTCAAGCATCTGCTTGCGCTCGACCTCGTCGATCTCCTCGATAACGTGCAGGCCTGCGCCAAGGGCATAAGCATAGTTGGCTGCGATCACCTCTGACAGCGGCTCGCCAGCCTCGCACACCACGACATGTCCGGATCGCGAAGGAATGGTATCTTGCGGCGAAGGCTCGTCAGTAAAGGTGATCAGTTGACGGGCATACATGGCCTTCAGGGTCCCAAGCCCGATCCGATCGTGGCCCCATTGCAGTTGTGACGCGTCTTGCTTCGCGTTGGCCTTAGCAAGCAGGCGCACGTGTGGTTGTTGCACGACTGGCGCACGACCCTTGGGAAGACGCGCCTGCATGACTGCCTGCGACGTTGGAGACAGCCCAGCCAACAGCGTGAGTGACGTCTTGAGCCGTGCGAGCGCGTTCGTGCGGCGAATGGCCTCTGCTTCCGCGTCAGGTCGGGTTAACCGCGGCCCGTCCAACACGCATACATAGCTGCCGCGGCGCGCGAGCGCACACGACAGCTCAGCCGCAAGATGGGGATCATCGCTGACGATTGCCGTCCGCGAGAACGCTGGGCACTTGATGATCATTTGACGAACTATGTCCCTATACGCCCAATAGTCCAGTTGGCGGTCAGCCCAAGCGTCGTGAACGGGTGCTCCGCCGACACAGGCGATATTGGGGCAAATGTCTGGTTCTGTGGCTCGGCCGCCTCAAAACGGACAGGCCGTTTTCCACCACAAGCAGACATTCAAACTGAGACATCACCTGTGGCAGGGACGACTTTCCGGTCTTCTGGGGTGCCGCCCTCCGGGTTGCTCGTGCAGCGCGTCTTTGAAGCCCTGGCCTCGGCCCCACGCCGGAAGATCCTTGCCCTCCTCGCGCACACCGGAATGAATGTTGGCGAGATGGCGGCGCGGTTCAGCATGACCGGGCCGTCAATATCGCAGCATCTATCCGTGCTGGAAGGCGCCGGGCTGGTGACAAGCGAAAAGCGGGGGCGGTTCGTGTTCCACCACCAGGTCAGGGAGAACTTGGTGAACAGCCTTCATGGCTTTGTCCAGGAAGCCCGCCCCGTGTCCATTGAAGCCGAGAAGTGCTGCGCGCAAGACGGCGAATGAGGGCGTTGTTGAGTGGGGCGGCTTCTTAAGCCTGATGTGGCCCTGCGAGCCAGGCCATTACATCGGCCGCGTTGCGATCCGGCGGGAACACCGGGTAGAACACCTGGCGCACCACGCCGTCGTCCATCACCAGCGTCAAGCGGCGTAGCAGCTTCATGCCGCTGGTCTCGAACACTGGCAGGCGGATGGCTCCGGCCAGCGCCAATCCCACGTCCGACAGCAGCGGGAACGGCAGGTGCAGGCGTGACGCCGCTTCCTGCTGATATGCGGTCGTTTGGGTGGACAGCCCGAACAGGTGGGTAACGCCTAACGCCTGCAGCTCGGTGAAGTGGTCGCGGAAGGCGCATGATTGCGGCGTGCAGCCGCGGGCGCCGGGGATGGCGTCCCAACCCTCGGGGCTGCCGCCCTCTGGAGCCGCCGTGCGCGGGTAGGCGTAGATCACGACGCGGCCGGGCAGCGCGGACAGGTCCACCATTGAGCCGTCCGTGGCGGGCAGCGGCACGGAAGGCAGGCGTAGCCCGGGGAGGTGCCGGGCTGCGCCGTCGTCCACGGGCTTGGGGAGGGCCGACCAGTCCGGAGGGCTGGCGGTCATGGCGTCAGGTCGCGGGGAGGACCACGCCCCGGCACTCGCCGAAGCCGATGGGGGCGGCGCCGTTGCGCTTGGCGCGGGCGCGTAGGACGATTTCGTCGCCGTCTTCCAGGAAGCGGCGTTCTTCGCCACTTGGCAGGGTGATCGGGGCGCGGCCGCCGGCGGTGATCTCCAGCAGGGAGCCGCAGCCGTCGGTGCCGGCGGTGCTGATGGTGCCGGTGCCGAACAGGTCGCCGGGGTTGAGGTTGCAGCCGCCGCTGGCGTGGTGGGCGACCATCTGCGCCGGGGTCCAATACAGCGCCAGGGAGGAGCCGATGGAGAGGCGGTGCGGGGCTAGGCCCTGCTTCTTCATGGCTCGGGTGGTCAGCAGAACTTCTAGTTCCAGGTCCAGGGCGCCGACGGCCTGGTCCACGGGGTCGTGCAGGTAGGGG
>CAXTOB010000662.1:0-3620 GCA_964245505.1 uncultured Acetobacteraceae bacterium
CCCTGATCCAAGCGGCCCAGAAGCGGTTGGCCTGGCACAGCGTAGGGCTTAGCCTCGCGCCATGAGCGGTTATGTCCTCCGGCGCCTGGCGTCCATTGTCGTGTTGGCGTTCGGCGTTACGTTGCTCGTGTTCCTTATTATCCGGCTGATCCCTGGTGATCCGGCGGTGGTGATGCTTGGCACCAACGCGGGGGACCCGGCGCTGATTGCACGGCTGCATCAGCAGCTTGGGCTCGATCGCAGTATCCCCGCGCAATATGTGATCTGGCTTGGCAACGTGCTGCGGGGGGATTTTGGCTACTCCTATGGGCAGCAGCAGTCGGTGGCGTCGCTGGTCGCGGAGAACATGCCGGCGACGATCGAGCTAACGGTGGCGAGCTTGTCGGTGTCGTTGCTGCTCGGCTGCGTTATCGGGGTGGCGGCAGCGGTGCGGCGCAATCAACTGCTGGATACCGCGGCGATGGGGATCGCGCTGGCGTTCATGTCGATTCCGAGCTTTTGGCTCGGCTTGCTGCTGATCCTGCTGTTTGCCGTGCAGTTGCCGTGGTTCGATGTTGTTGGCGGGGATTCGTTGAAGGGGTTGGTGTTGCCTGCGGCGACGCTGGCGCTGGGTACTGCCGGGTTCAATGCGCGTTTTGTGCGCTCTAGCGTGGTGCAGGCGCAGACGCAGCGCCATGTGCTTACGGCCCGGGCGAAGGGGCTGCGGCGGAGCCAGGTGTTCCGGCGGCATGTGCTGCGGAACTCGCTGCTGCCGGTGTTGACGGTGGCCGGGCTGCAGGTGGGGCAGTTGCTGTCCGGCACGGTGATTGTCGAGACGGTGTTTTCTCGGCCGGGGATCGGGCGGCTGCTGGTGCAGGCGATCTTGGCCAAGGATTACCTTACGGTGCAGGCGGTCGTGCTGATCATCGCCATCATCTATGCGCTGTGCAACTTCGCGGTGGATGTCCTGTATCCGGTGCTGGACCCAAGGGTGGGGAGCCGGTGACGGCATGAGCGCGGACGGTTCGCCGGAGAGTGCGGCGGTGGTGGCGCCGGACGAGCTGCCGCCGCGGCGGTGGGTGCTGGCCGGGGTGCTGCGGCACCGCAGCTTGATGGCCGGGTTGGTGATCTCGGGGCTGCTGGTGCTGATGCTTGCGGCGGCGCCGCTGCTGACGTCTGCGGACCCTGACCTGCAGGACCCGACGGCGAGCTTTGCCGCGCCCTCGCTGGCTTATCCGATGGGGGCCGATGCGTTCGGGCGGGACCTGTTTGCCCGGGTGCTGTATGGCGGACGGACGACCATCCTTGCCAGTTTCTGCGTCGTGGCGCTTGGGGGTGCTGCGGGGATTACCTTGGGTTTGATCGCGGGCTATGCCGGGGGGGTGGTGCGGTTCGTGATCATGCGGCTGGTGGATTTGCTGCTGGCGTTTCCCGGCATCCTGCTGGCGCTCACCGTCTCGGCGGTGCTGGGGCCGGGTTTGGTGAACGGGGTGATCGCCATTGCCGTCGTGCTGACGCCGATCTATGCGCGGCTTGTCGAGGGCGCGACGGCTGAGGTCCGGCATCTGCCATACGTGGATGCTGCGGTTACGCTCGGTGCTGGGGCGCCACGCATCATCTTGCGGCATATCCTGCCTAATGTTTCGCCGGGGATCATCGTGCTGACGACGACCTGGCTTGGCGTTGCGGTGCTTTGGATTGCCGCATTGGGGTTCATCGGCGTGGGGGTGCAGCCGCCGCAGCCGGAATGGGGGGCGATCCTGAACGATGGGCAGAACTACATCACGCTGGCCTGGTGGATCACGGTGTTTCCCGGCGTGTTTCTTGCGTTGCTGGTGATTGGCGTGAACCTGATCGGCGACGGTTTGCGCGACCAGCTCGACCCGACTCTCGCCCGCTTCTAGCTCCGTATCTCGCGCCGAAGGAGACCGATTTGCCGCGTTCTTTCTTGAAATACTTGGCGGTCGGGTTTGCCGCGCTGCTGGTTCAGCCGGCGCTTGCGGAGCCGGACAAGGCGGCGAAGGTCGTGGTTGGTTGGGCCGGGCCGTTCGATACGCTGAATCCGGCGACGACGGGCAACCGGAATGTCGGACCGGTCAACATCAACATGTTCGATACGCTGGTCTGGCTTACTCCCGATTTTCAGGTCACGCCGGGGCTGGCGACGAAGTGGGAGATTTCGGACGATAAGAAGACCTACACCTTCAGGTTGAAGGAGGGGGTCAGCTTCCATGACGGCACGCCGTTCGATGCCGATGCGGTGGTGGCTAATTTTGCCTACATTGGCGACAGTACGACGCAGTCGAAGATCTCGCTGAGCTTGCTTGGGGCTTGTACCACTGCCAAGGCGGTGTCCAAGTATGTGGTGCAGGTGAGTTGCAGCGCGCCTTATGCGCCGCTGCTGGCGCAGCTTGGCGAGCCTTACTTGGGGATGCAGTCGCCTAAGGCCATCAAGGAGTATGGGGCGGATCTTGGGCTGCATCCCGTTGGCACCGGGCCGTTCAGCTTTGTGAGCTACCAGGCGGGGCAGAGCCTCGTGCTGAAGCGGAACGAGGCCTATGCTTGGAATCCGCCGGCGACGAAGTTCACCGGGCCGCCTGATATCGCGCAGCTTACGTTTCAGATCGTCAGCAGCGGGCAGGCGCGGGTTAGCCAGTTCCAGGCTGGGCAGTCGCAGGTGATCCAGGACGTGCCCGGGGTGTTCTGGAACGCGTTGGGGAAGATGAACCGCTTCAACTCGGTTGCCATGCCGATTACGGGGATGGGTATCTTTGCGCCTGTCAACGCCGGGAGTTTTCCGACCGATGACATCGCGGTGCGGAGGGCGATCCAATACGCGGTGGATAAGAAGGGCGTGGTGCAGCTTGCCGATGCCGGGGCCTATCCGGTCAGCAACACGCCGTTGGTCAGCGGGATGACTGGATACGATGCTGGGCTGGAGAACGCTTATCCGTTCGATCCGGCCAAGGCGGCGGCGGTGCTCACGGATGCCGGCTGGACCAAGACGGGCGAGTTCTGGGAGAAGGGTGGCCGGCGGCTCGCGCTTAAGATCACGGCCATCTCTACCTCGACGTCCTATCCGCTGCTGGCGCAGGCGATCCAGGGTTATTTGCGCAAGGCCGGCATGGACGCGACGGTGGAGCAGATGGCGACGCCGGCTTGGCTCGCGGCGAACATCAAGGGGGATATGTCGCTGACGCCGCTACAGTATATCGGGGTTGATCCGGATGCGCTGCGGCTTTGGTTCACGCCGGACCAGTACTTCAATTGGAGTCATTTTACTGATCCGGCGCTGACGAAGCTGCTGCTTGATGGTCAGCAGGAGCTGGACCCGGCGAAGCGGCTGGCGATCTATGCGCAGGCGCAGAAGATCATCGTGGACCAGGCGATCGAGTTGCCGATCCGGCAGAACGTCGATCTGATCATGACCAGCAAGAAGCTGACGGGCCTGTCGTATTCGGGGGGCGGATTTGCCTACTTCGGTGCGGCGGCGATGGAGAAATGAGTTCGGTGGACACGACTGTCATCTATGCCGACCGCTTGATTGACGGCACCGGCGCCGCCCCTGTTGCCGATGCGGTGCTGATCGTGCGGGACGGAAAGGTGGGGGAGGTGTTTTCGGGCCGGGCGCCGGAGGGGGC
>CAXTOB010000663.1:0-3616 GCA_964245505.1 uncultured Acetobacteraceae bacterium
GGGGAAGTCGGTCCGGACGGAAGCGATGCCGAGACGCCGGCGCTCGGTGACTAGGTGAGCTAGGTCATGGACGTCCCGGCTCCATGAGATGTCGGACATCGAGGCGACCTGTTCCAGGAAACTTCCCTGGTGGTCGCCGGCGCCGCGCGGGTTCGGGAAGGCGACGAACGGCTTCTGGGCAATGAGGAGCTGGATCACGGTGGCGCCGCCGTGGCTGATGACCAGCGAGCTGTCGGCGATCAGGTCGTCGATGCTCGGCCGGCCGACGAACTGCTCGCAGTGCGCCATCTTATAGGACGACTGCCCGCTTTGGCAGATCACGTCCTCTTGGAAGAAGCCGGTTCCGGCCAAGTGGTCCACTTCGACGAACAACTCGTCAAACGGCATCGTCGTGCCGACGGTGACGAGGATCAAAGCACTGTTCCCAGCGTGCTTCTTGGATACAGCGCGTTCAGGCCGGGCCACTGGACAATGAAGAGTTGGGACAGCCGCATCTGGTAAACCAGCTTGCCGGTGTTGGACAGGTCGTTGACCCGGGTGATGCTCTCAATGAACACGTTTTTCCGCCGCAAGACCCTGCCGGCCAGGAACATGGGCACCGTATGGCTGCAGCCGACCCCGAGCACCGAGCCGACCCTGCTGCGGCTGATGACGGCAAGGGTTGTGAAGAACACTTGGAGGAACGCGTATATGCTTTGCGAGGTGGATTTCTTCGAGACGGTTTGGAACGTGGGCACCCGGTGGCTCGTGCCCGGGGGGATGCCATGCTCACCTGGAACCCCGCCGAATTCGGTCGTCAGGTAAACGAAGTCCACATCGCCCTTCATTGCTTGGAGGATGCATTTCGTTTCAAAGGTAAATCCGCCGCCTGACAAAATGACCAGTACCGTAGGCCTGGCGGCGGGCGCGGGGCGGCGGCTCCCGGGTTCGCGTGCCAGTGCTGGGCCAGAATGACCGGGGGTGGACGCGTTCACTGGCTTGCGGGACCCTGACCTGGAGTTGGTTACGATACGAGGGCTAGCCTTATGCGTATCGGGTGACAAGCGGCCCGGCGAGCGCTGCCTGTTTGCGGCGTGGAGGATACAGTGCGCGGCGGGGCACGTTGAAGCTGGGATGGTCACATGCCGGGCGGCGGGCGGTGGATGGCGGCTAGCCCAGCCCGGCTCGCGCCACCACCAGCAGCACGGCCAGCAGCTGCACCATGTTCACCCCAACCGAAACCCGGTGCATCCGGTCGAACCGTGCATTGGACGCGGCATCCCCGGCCAGTCCGGCGTCGCGCAGCCGGTTGAGCGTCGGCATCAGGCCCTGGCGCAGCCACACCGTCAGCAGGGCCACCGCAAGCAGCACGAGGCCGGACAGGCGGTCCGCCCAGATCAGCCCAACCGCTCCCAAGAAGGCCGCCACGGCGACATACAGGTAATAACGGGGGAAGGTCGCACGGATGAACCGTGCGGCCGTCGCCCCGTCCAGCTTGGTGAAGACAAGCGGGGCGAGGATGGCGGCGAAGAATACCATCCCGCCCAGCAGGCACGCAGCCGCCACCACCCCGAACGCGTGTACGGCTGCGTTGCTCATGCTAGTAGCGATACAGGTCGTGCTTGAACGGACCGGACACCGGCGCCCCGATATACTCGGCCTGTTTTGGCGTCAGCTTGGTCAGTGCCGCGCCGACTTTGGCGAGGTGCAGCGCCGCCACCTTCTCGTCCAGCGCCTTCGGCAGGGTGTAAACCTGGTTTTCATACTTGCCGGCCGGCGCCGTCCACAACTCAAGCTGTGCCAGCACCTGGTTGGTGAAGGAGGCGGACATCACGAAGGACGGGTGGCCCGTGGCATTGCCAAGGTTCACCAGCCGGCCCTCGCTGAGTACTATGAGGCGCTTACCGTCAGGGAACACGACCTCGTCCACCTGCGGCTTCACGTTCTCCCACTTGAAGTTACGCAGGCCCTCGATCTGGATCTCGCTGTCGAAGTGGCCGATGTTGCAGACGATGGCGCGGTTCTTCATCGCGCGCATGTGGTCCACGGTCAGCACGTCGATGTTGCCGGTCGCGGTCACGAAGATGTCGCCGCGGGGGGCCGCGTCCTCCATGGTGACGACCTCGTAGCCTTCCATCGCGGCTTGCAGGGCGCAGATCGGGTCAACCTCGGTCACCAGGACGCGGCAGCCGCCGTTCTTCAGGCTGGCGGCGGAACCCTTGCCCACGTCGCCGTAGCCGGCGACCACGGCGACCTTGCCGGCCATCATCACGTCGGTGCCGCGGCGGATCGCGTCCACCAGGCTTTCCTTGCAGCCGTACAGGTTGTCGAACTTCGACTTGGTGACGCTGTCGTTCACGTTGATGGCGGGGACCTTGAGGGTGCCGGCCTTGGCCATCTCCCAAAGGCGATGCACGCCGGTGGTGGTCTCCTCCGACAGGCCCTTGATGCCCGGCAGCAGGTCCGGATGGTTCTCGTGGATCAGCTTGGTCAGGTCGCCACCGTCATCGAGGATCATGTTCGGCACCCAGCCGTCGGGTCCGCGGACCGTGGCCTCGATGCACTCCCAGAACTCCTTCTCGTCCATGCCCTTCCAGGCAAACACGGGGATTCCGGCGGCAGCGATCGCGGCAGCGGCGTGGTCCTGGGTCGAGAAGATGTTGCACGACGACCAGCGGATGGTGGCGCCGAGGGCAATCAGAGTCTCGATCAGCACGGCGGTCTGGATGGTCATGTGCAGGCTGCCGACGATGCGGGCGCCCTTGAGCGGCTGGGATGCGCCAAACTCCTCGCGCAGCGCCATCAGGCCGGGCATCTCGTCCTCAGCCATCAGGATCTCCTTGCGGCCCCAACCGGCGAGGGAGATGTCGCGCACCTTATAGTCATGGTTGACGTTCATGTCGGGCATTGCTGCCTCCTGATTGATGCCGCACCTGATATACGGATATCTTTATGTTTGCAACGGCGGCGTGATACGGCAGGGTTGACCTATGCAAGGGAGGGCCGCACATCGGTGGCATGCCAGATCCCTTCGTCGTGCCCGAGGAACCAACCGCCGCAGCCGCCATCACCGCCATCGGTGAGGAGCTGGAGGTGTTCGACGACTGGATGGAGCGTTATGGCTTTATCATCGAGCTGGGCCGTAAGCTGCCGCCGTTCCCGCAGGACCTGCAGAACGACGCGCACCGGGTGCCGGGCTGCCAAAGCCAGGTTTGGATGGAGGCCGCGTTGCGGGACGGCCGCTTGTTCCTGGCCGGGGCGTCGGATGCGGCCATCGTTTCCGGCTTGGTGGCGCTGCTGCTGCGGGTTTATTCGGGCCGGCCGCCGGCGGAGGTGCTGGCGACCGATCCTGGGTTCTTGAAGGACCTCGGGCTGTTGGAGGCCCTCTCCACCAACCGCGGCAACGGCATCGCCGCAATGGCCCGGCGCATCCGGGACGTAGCGCAGCAGGCGGCCGTCGCCGCCTAGGGTGCCGGATGGCGCCCGCGTTGGGCTGTTCCTGGCGGCATTCTTTGCTGCTGCGGCTGTCACCGCGGCCTATTTGCCATTGTGGTTTGCTGACCGGGGGCTGACGGCGTCCGAGATTGGGACGGTGCTGGGCCTCGGTTCGCTGCTGCGCGTTGTGGCGGTGCCGGGC
>CAXTOB010000664.1:0-3612 GCA_964245505.1 uncultured Acetobacteraceae bacterium
GCTTGCGCGGTGGGTGGTTGGTTGGAGTGGCGGGCCTGGGCCGTGTCAGAGTGCGGCAGCATGCGGGCAGTGCGGGACGGATTGGGATGACTGGCTTTACCGGGCTGCAAACGTCTTGGGGCAAGTGGCAATGGGAAGCTGGAACGCCAGGCTAGGCGAAGTTTTGGAGGTTCGGCGTAGATGACAGGCAGGTAGCGCTTTGGTTTGATGGTCGGGTTACGACCCAACTCCGCCGTCCGGACACTCTTCGCTGTCGCTTAACATCAGACATTCAGGCGGTTGGTGCGGCCGCCGCGACACGGCTCCTGTCCGACCGCTGGTCGCTGGCGAACTCGTAATGTTGCCGCGCGATTGACGGTAGCGGTAGCAGCACCGTGACGGACTGGCCCGCATGCATCAGCCCCCGCCCATCCATCCATTTGTGCCACAGTCCGCGGATACGCCGCCCGTCGAAGTGCAACGCCTTGACGACAACCATGTGCTGCACCGCATGGGGCTGCATGGGCACACATTCTTCGAGCTGATCTTCATCGAGCAAGCGGGTGGGCTGCACCGGGTCGGCCGCACGGCGCACATGGCCGAAGCAGGCGCCTTGTTCATCATTCCGCCTGGCGAGCTGCACGACTGCACTTGGCTTGGCACTGACGTCACTGGCTGGGTGCTTTTGTTCACGCACGAGGCGCTCGATGGCGCGGCGAGCCTTTCGCGTGCCTATGCTGCACATTGGCCGTCGCATCACCCATTGCTGTCCCCTTTCCTAGCTCTCGGTCGCAAAGGAAGGTCGGCAATCACCGTGTCAGCTAAGAACCGTCCGCGTTGGTCGGAACGTTTTCGGTTGATGGCGCAGGAACTCGACAAACGTCCCATCGGCTACCGATACGGAGTGCAAGCCCATCTCAACCTGATGCTGCTTGACATACTGCGCCTCGGTGATGGTCCTGGCGATTATGACACCACCAAACTTGCCGACCCACTGCTTGGCGCCGCCTTCGACTTCATCGAACGCTGTTACGCGCGGCCGATCTCAGCGCAGGACGTAGCCCGCGCCGTTAAGCGCAACACCGCCCACCTAACCACCACGATGCGCCTTCGCACCGGGCTAACCGCAGGTGAGTGGATAACGGAGCGGCGCATGGCCGAGGCGCGGCGGCTACTAGTCGGCACCGAGCTTGATCTTGCCGCAATCGCTGACCGGGCCGGCTACTCGAACACCGACGCACTCGCCCGCGCGTTCAGGCGGACGCACCGGCTGACGCCGGCAGCGTGGCGAGAAGCGCATCGGGGTCAGCCTCCTTACGCCTAAATAGCGGACGGCTCCGCCAAAAGGCCGACCCTTCCCGCCGTGCTCTGGTGCGGCCAATTTGCGGGAAAATTCAACTGAGGTGCTGTCCCATGACCTTGTCCATCCACCCTTTGAGCGTTGGCGACATCGAGTTGGACGCGAGCTTTCTAACCTGGCAGACCGGCTGCGGCACGAAGGTATGGGCGCCTACGACAGCTTGGCTCATCCTGGGTGGGGACAAGCCAATCTTGGTCGATAGCTCTTTCCGCTCGGTCGAGGACGCAAAAGCGCAGCAATACCTGACCTGCCGCCGCTCGTCAGACCAGGAGTTGCCAGCCCAGCTCGCCAAGCACGGCGTCACGCCGGAACAGGTTGGCCTGCTCGTGCATACGCACGTCCACATGGACCATGCTGGTCAGGATCACTTGGTTCCCAACGCCCGCATCCTGGTGCAGCGCCGCGAACTCCAGAACGCAGCAGCACCTGACATCTACCCCGTGCCGTTTTACGACCGGCTGAACGTGGCGCGGCTGGTGCATGATTATTGGCCGCGGGTGGACGTGCTTGACGGGGAGGCCGAGATTGCGCCCGGCGTGCGCTGCGTATCCATGCCGGGACACACGCCTGGACATCAGGCCGTGTACGTGGCGCTCGGGTCAGGCACCGCGATCATTGCAGGAGACGCAGCGATGACGGTGCGCCACAACGTGCGTGACGGAATCGCGCCCGGCTTCCTGGACAATATGGCCGACACGATAGCCGGGCTTCGACAGCTCGCACGGGACGGCAAGCACATTCTGCCGACCCACGACAAAGAAGTGTTCGCGCTTTACCCGGAAGGGGTCAGGTAAAACGGCCACCAAAGCCGACCATCCCGACCTAACGCACCTGCCAACCAACCTCACTCAATCAACCATGCACGGACATTCAATAAAATAGCTGACGACCAGACGCGGCCATAAGCTAAATGTCCGGTGTCCGCATCGAGCGCCCGAAACCGGACCGTCACATAACCACCAGAAACCGACATTCAAGCGGCGACGCCATCGAAGGTCAGGGCGGTTCGCGCAGCCTTCGCTGGACCTATCCCAGAGGACTCTGAGCACGCATCAGTCGCTGCAACGCTGCGATATTCACCACCGGACCGGGCAGCGGCGGGCCGGCCAGCACCTGGCACGGGGCGTCCGGCTCGCCTAGGCCGTCCACCACCATGGCCGCGTTCTCGAAGCCGTGGGCGCCGCCGTATAGGCTTGCCGTTACGATAACCGGGATGCCGGCGCCGCGGGCGGCTTGCAGGCCGTTTACCGTGTCCTCGAAGGCTAGGCATCGCGTGCCGGGCAGGCCTAGCTGGTCCAGCACATAATTGAAGATATCGGGGGCCGGCTTCTTGCGCGGCACTATGTCGCCGGCGCCGATGACCTCGAACAGACCGGGGCCTTGTGGTCCCAGGGTCGCCAGCAAAAGCGCCTGCACGTTGTCCGGGGTGGTCGTGGTGGCGATGGCTAGGCGTAGGCCGGCGGACCGCGCCTCGTGCAGCAGGCGGTGGACGCCGGGGCGTAGGGTGACGGAACCGGCCGCTACCGCGGAGACGTAGTGGGCGGTCTTGGCGGCGTGCAGGCGGCGTATCGCGTCTTCGTCCAGCGGCCCGGCGCCGGGGGTGGTGTCGAGGTAGCGGCGGATGCGCTCCTTGCCGCCGGTTACTTCCAGGAGTTGGGCATAGAGGGGGGTGTCCCAATGCCAGTCCAGCCCGGCGGCGGCGAAAGCGGCGTTGAAGGCGGCGCGGTGGCCCTCCTCGGTTTCGGCCAGGGTGCCGTCAACGTCCCAGATCAGGGCCTCAAGCGGCATCGTCATGCTCCGAGCGGGCGCCCTCCGCGCGGGCGGCGATGCGGTGGTGGTTCTGCGTCGTGTCGCGGATGACCGCCTCCCCTTCCTCCACCAGGAAGCCGCGCAGCCGGGCCTGCACCGGCAGCAGCGGCAACGTGCGGCGCTGGACGATGTACCAGGAGCGCATCAGTGGGAAGCCCTCTACCGGCAACTGCTCCAGCAGTCCTAGCGCCAGCTCCAGGCTGCAGGTGTGCTGGGATAGTAGGGCCAGGCCCATGCCGGCCATTACGGCCTGCTTGATCATCTCGTTGCTGGACGACACCATCGCTGTCCGGGGCTGGAAGCCTGCGGTGCGGAAGTGGGTCTCGGTCATCGCCTTGGTGCCCGAGCCGTCCTCCCGCATTACGAAGGGTTCTGCGGCCAGCGCCTGCAGCGGGAGGGAGGCTGCCTTGGCTAGGGGGTGGTTGGCCGGGGCGATGATGATGGACGGGTGCGGGGCGAAGCGG
>CAXTOB010000665.1:0-3605 GCA_964245505.1 uncultured Acetobacteraceae bacterium
GGCGGGCGGACCGCATCGGACACGGGCAACTCCCAGGGTGTGAGGGTCAAGGCTGATGCGGCAGGGCTAAAGGGCTCTCCATCGGACGTCATCGGGTGGGAACCCCGGGCTGGCTGCAGACGGGCCGGGGTTGACGAAACTACTCACGAGGGTGATGGCCGCCACTACGGCCAGCGGCACCGCCCACCATTGCACTGGGATGAAAAACAGGCTGTGCCGCCGGCGCAGCACCACCTGCTGTCCCGTGGCCGGGTCCAGCAGCACCCGGCCCGGCCGGCCATTCAGCCGCTGTCCGACCCACCAGTTGGCGCCGGCGGCGGCAAGCAGTCCGATCACCAGGGCGAGGCCAGCCATTCGGTCAAGCCCGGCGGCGTTCAGCAGCGCTCCAAGCAATACGGTGACGCCGCCGCCAACCAGCAGGGTGACCGGCACCACGAGGATGCCCCATCCGCTCCAGATCAGCATATTGCGCTCCTCCTGGTCTGAGCTGCCCTTTGCCGCGCTGGCGGCTACAACGTCAACCCGCCATCCACATGCAGACACTGACCAGTGATGTAACCCGCCGCTGGAGACAGCAGAAAGGCGATAGTTGCCGCCACCTCATCCGGCGTGCCCAGCCGGCCCAATGGGATTGCGGCCAAAGCCTGGGTGCGGGCCTCGTCGGACATGGCGGAGTGCCGCCCTGGCGCCTTGCGGATGATGCCGGGCACGACGCAGTTGACCGTCACGCCATCCGGCGCAAGCTGCGCCGCCAGTGACCGGGTCAGCGCCACGAGCGCCGCCTTGGCCGCGGCCGTCGCCGGGAAGTGCCCAGCCGCCGGGCGGAACACCGCCGACAGGAACGACCCGATGCTGACCACCCGGCCCGCCGGGGAAGCGCGCAGGTGCGGCAGGGCGGCGGTGGCCAGGTTCAGGAAGGCGCGGGCGTTGACCGCGATGGCCTCGTCGAACCCGGCCTCGTCCAGGTCGCCGAACCGGCGGCGGTCGGCACGCCCGGCAACATGGACCAACTGGTCCAGCCGGCCCCAGCGCGCGACGACGTCCGCAACCAGCGCGCCGCCTGCGCCCGGGGCGCTGAAGGGCTGGATAACGACGGCGGCCTCGGCGCCGGCGGCCCGAAGCTCTGCTGCCACGGTCTCCGCCCCGTCACGGTTGCTGCCTGTATGGACCAGTATCGCCCGACCCGGCGCCGCAATCATGCGGCACAGCGCGGCGCCGATGCCGGAGCCGCCGCCAGTGACGACCGTCACGGTCGGGCTCAGGACCGCCATGGAATAGGGGCTGCGTCAGACATGCGGTGCATCGTCACCCGGCGTTGCCAATCGCGCCACCTGTAGGAGAAAGAAATGTCGCCGCCCCCATGATAGCCAACCGCCGAAAGGTGTGAAGGAGCGGCTTCGGGCCGTTGTCTGGCGAGGCGGCGACCCCGGCCCACTCTGCGGTGCAGGTGTCACACTTCGCCACCTGGCCGCCTGCCTGGAAGGTCGCGCCGTGTTCCTGCGCGAGTTGCGTCCGCAGCGCTTGAACTCCGCAGGGCTTGAACGTGGAGATAGAGCGGATGAAGCGAAGGGCATCGCCCGCCTCCTGGCCGGGGTGACCGGCCAGGCGCTTGGCCCGCGGATCGACCTGCCGGCCCGGCGCCACGGAGCCGCCGGGCTGCGCCGCCGCGGCAAGACCCTGGATGCACCCGTTGGCTGTGGACGACGATGGTGCAGCTCATGGCGGCGCATGAAGCAACCTATCTGGACCACTATCGGCAATATGCGCTGCAGCAGGCGCCCTGAACCTCCGGCTTGTCCCGCCCCCGCAGGCAGCCAATATTGCCTATCGTAGCGACCAGGGAGGCCCGCCCATGCCGGCCAGCACGCCTGCATGAGTAGCGTGATCGAGTTCAAGCACCGCAGGGACGACACCCTGTGGGCGGTCATCGCCCAGGTTGGCAGAGCCAGCCGAGTGGCGGAAATCTTCTCCAGCCGGGAACGGGCGCTCGCGGACCGCGCCTGGCGTGAGCAGCAGATCCGCGCCTATGCCGGGCTGCTGGCAAGTTGCCGGCAGCCGGCGCCGAGCTACAGTGTTGCGCCGATCCGCCCGGGGGACCTGCCGCGAGCTTGGAAGCCGCTGCCGGCGCTTGGGTTCCTGCGGGGGCAATTCATCTAGAGCAGCCGCCGGCCGTCAAGAACCGGGGCAGCGTAGGGCATGGCGGTGGTGGTCGCACCCTATAGCACTGGCCCCGACTGGTCGGGCGACGCGGCCAGACGCAGCGCCAGTCCGTCCAGCTCCGCATAGGCCATGAACACATGGTAGAGCGAACTGGTCGGGATCAGCTGGGACAGCGGGGCGCCAGTTTCGTCCAGCTGATCGGTCCAGGCGCCCGGCAGGCAGCCCTGCAAATAGCGGGTGCCGATGCTGCGCACGGTCGGCGCTACCCGCGCCATACCGTCCCCGCCGCGCCTGGCCATCGCAATATGGGCCTTCAACGCCTCGGTTTGCGGCCACAAACGGAAGCTGCGAAGCCGCGGTATCCCGTCCCGCCCAATCACGTCCCACACCAGCCCGGTCGCCGGGTCCATGCCGTAGCGGAGCGCGAAGGCGTATAGGCGGTTGATCTCGGAACCGGCCTCGCCGCCGGTCAGGCGCTCATACTGGTCCAGCAGCCAAGCCCATTCCAGGTGGTGCCCCGGTTCCAGATGGGTGCCGGCGTCGCCGGGGGCGGGGGTCCAATCCTCGGCGAAGAATTCCCCGAGCGTGCCGGTCGCCGGATCGAACAGGTGACGGCGGAACAGCCGGACCAACGCGTGGGCGTGGTCGGCGTAGTGTCGGTCGCCCGAGGTCTCATACAGCGCCAGCACGGCCTCCAGCAGGTGCATGTGCGGGTTCTGCTGCCGCGGCCCATCTTCCCAGGGCAGGACGTTGCGGTAGCCGGCGGGCGGGTGCGGCATGTGCGCGGTGATCCAGTCCAGGGTGTGGCGGGCACGGGCCAGCGGCTCCTCCGACCGGGTCAGGCGGGCGTGCCAGGCTAAGGCGAACAGCACGAAGGCCAGGTCATACAGGTCCGCCGCCGAGTCCAGCATGTCACCCGCCGGAGACAGCCGCCGCGCCCAGGCGCCATCGGCGCGGGCGCCTCGCCGCGCCATGAAGGCATAAGCGTCCTCCGCCACTGCCCGCCCCGGCGCCCAGCCAAGCAGCGCCGCATGGGAGAAGGCGTAAACCTGCCGCGCCTGCACCCGCATCCGCTTGAACGGCACCCCGGACGGCGATCCATCCAGATGCAGCGATTCGTACACGCCCAGCCCGGGCGCGTCGTTGCCGGCGCCGGCCCAGAACGGCAGGGCTTGCCCGAACATCCAGTCGCGGAAGACGGCATGGGCGGTGGCTACGTCACGGACCCCTGCGAAGCCGCCCTCCGTCACGCCGGCACCGCCGGGTTTAGTCACGCCGGCACCGCCGGGTTTAGTCACGCCGGCACCGCCGGCTGGCGCATCCGGGCGACGATGCCGGTCGTGGACACGCCGGGCACCAGCGACGCCAGCAGCACCCGTCCGCCCGCCGCCTGCACCACGTCTGCGCCGACCACCTGGTCCAGGGCATAATCCGCGCCCTTCACC
>CAXTOB010000666.1:0-3573 GCA_964245505.1 uncultured Acetobacteraceae bacterium
CGCCAAGGCAGCCTTGACTGTCCCGGCAGACGCGGTGCAGCAGGGTCCGCAGGGCACATTCATCTACGTGGTCGGCGATGGCAGCAAGGCGGATGTCCGCCCGGTGCAGACTGGCCAGCAGCGGCGGAATGTCGCCATCATCACCAAGGGCCTGAACCCCGGCGAGACCGTTGTCGTGCAGGGGCAGTACCGCCTGACAGCCGGCGTCGCCGTCGTCCCGTCCAAGCCGGCGGACGTGCCCAGCTCCTCCACCGCGACGGCGGGGCTGCTGCCATGAGCATCTCGTCAGGCTTCATCCGCCGGCCCGTCGCGACCTCTCTGCTGATGGTGGCCGTGATAGCGCTAGGCGTCGCGGGCTATTTCCAACTGCCGGTCGCGGCGCTTCCGAACATAGACTTTCCAACCATTCAGGTGACGGCGCAGTTGCCGGGCGCAGACGCGAAGACGACGGCGTCCTCGGTGGCGACGCCGCTGGAGCGGCAGTTCGGCCAAATTCCCGGCATCACCCAGATGACGAGCAGCAGCGGCAACGGCTTCACCCAGGTCACGCTGCAGTTCGACCGCTCCCGCACGGTGGACTCCGCTGCAGGCGACGTGCAGGGTGCGATCAACGCAGCGGCGGCGCAGTTGCCGGCCAGCCTGCTGTCCCCGCCGATCTACCGCAAGGTCAACCCGGCTGACGTGCCGATCCTGCTGATCGGCCTCACCTCCGACACGCTGCCGATCACCAAGGTGAGCGACTACGCCAACTCCATCCTGGCGCAGAAGATCTCGCAGCTCCCCGGCGTTGGGATCGTCGGTATCGGTGGCCTGCAAAGCCCGGCGATCCACGTGCAGGTCAACCCGGCACAGCTTGCCGCCGCGGGGCTGGACCTGGAGGACGTGCGCGCCGCGCTCACCAACTCGACGGTCAACCAGCCCAAGGGCCAGCTCTACGGCGGGCAAACCGCCTACTCGCTGCAGACCAACGACCAGCTCATGACCGCCGCGGGCTATGCCGACACCATCCTGGCCTACCGCAACGGCGCCCCGATCCGAGTGCGCGACGTGGGCCGGGCAGTCATCGCGCCGGAGGACCCGACCCAGGCCGGCTGGCTCAACGAGAAGCGCGCCGTGCTGATCGCCGTCCAGCGCCAGTCCGGCGCCAACGTCATCGCGACCGTGGACGCGATCAAGGCGGCGCTGCCGCAGCTGCAGGCGTCGTTGCCGCCCAGCATCAAGGTCGAGGTCGTGTCCGACCGAACCCAGACCATACGCGCCAGCGTGTCGGACGTGCAGTTCACCCTGCTGCTGACCGTCGCCCTCGTGGTGGGGGTGATCGCGCTGTTCCTGCGCAAGCTGTGGGCGACGGTGATCCCGGCGGTGTCGGTGCCGATCTCGCTGATCGGCACCTTCGCAGTCATGCTCGTGCTGGGATACAGCCTGGACAACCTGTCGCTGATGGCGCTGACCATCGCGGTCGGCTTCGTCGTGGACGACGCCATTGTGATGGTCGAGAACATCGTCCGTCACATCGAGGACGGGGCGACGCCGATGCAGGCGGCCCTGGACGGGTCGCGGGAGATCGGGTTCACGATCCTGTCCATCTCGGTCTCGCTGATCGCGGTGTTCATCCCACTGTTCCTGCTGTCCGGCGTGGTCGGGCTGCTGTTCCGCGAGTTCGCGGTGACGGTCGCGGTGTCCATCGTGGTGTCGGTGTTCGTGTCGCTGACGCTCACGCCCATGATGTGCGCCCGGCTGCTGAAGGGCAGGGAGGAGCACAAGAGACCGGGCCGCATCTCACGCGCCCTGGAGCGTGGGCTTGACGGACTGGTTGCGGTGTACGACCGGGGCCTGGTCGTGGCGCTGCGTCACCGGCGGATCACGCTGGGGGTCATGCTGCTGACGGTGGCGGCCACGGTGGGGCTGTTCGTCGTCATCCCCAAGGGGTTCTTCCCGCAGCAGGATACCGGCCTGATCGTCGGCATCACGGAGGCGGCGCAGGACATCTCGCCCGCAGGCATCATGCAGCGGCAGCAGGCGGTCCTTGCGGTGGTGAGGCAGGACCCGGCGGTCGCGTCCGTCATCGGCTACGTCGGCGCGGGCGGGGCGACGGTGGCGGGGAACAACGGGCGCATGTTCATCACCCTGAAACCAACGGGCCAGCGGAGCGTGACCGCGGACCAGGTCATCACGCGGCTGGGAACGGCGTCGCAGCAGGTCCAAGGAATGCAGCTGTATATGCAGGCGGCGCAGGACATCAACATCGGCGCGGCGGTGTCCAAGACGCAGTATCAGTACACCCTGACGGACGTGGATAGCGAGGAGCTGAACCTGCTCGCGCCCAAGTTGCTGACGGCGTTGCAGGCCCTGCCGCAACTGACGGGCGTCACCAGCGACCAGCAGAGCACCGGGCGCACGCTGAGCCTGGACGTGGACCGGGCTGCGGCGTCGCGCTTCGGCATTGACTTGGCACGGGTGGACTCCACGCTATACGACGCCTTCGGGCGCCGGCACGTCGCCAAGATCTACACTACGCTGAACCAGTACTACGTCATCTTGGAGGCCGACACCGACTTCCAGCTCGGCCCGGCGGCGCTGTCGCGCATCTACGTCAAGTCGCAGAGCGGGACCGAGGTGCCGATCAGCCAGATCGCCACCATACGCACGACGCTCGCGCCGCTGGCCGTCAACCACCAGGGGCAGTTCCCGTCCGTCACCATCAGCTTCAACCTGGCGCCGGGCGCGTCCATCGGCCCGGCAGTCGCGGCGGTGCAGAAGGCGGCGGCGGACCTGCACCTGCCGAAGTCGCTGCAGGCGAAGTTCCAAGGCAACGCGCAGGCCTTCCAGAGCACGCTCAGCAGCACGCCGCCGCTAATCCTGGCGGCGCTGTTTGCGGTGTACCTGATCCTGGGAATGCTGTACGAGAGCACGATTCACCCGCTGACGATCCTGTCCACGCTGCCGTCCGCCGGGCTGGGGGCGCTGGCGACGCTGATGCTGTTCGGGCGCCCGCTGGACGTGATCGGCATCATCGGCATCATCCTGCTGATCGGCATCGTGAAGAAGAACGGCATCATGCTGGTCGACTTCGCCCTTCACGCGGAGCGGGAGCGCGGGCTAGCCTCGGAAGACGCGATCCACGAGGCCTGCGTGCTGCGTTTCAGGCCCATCCTCATGACCACGCTGTGCGCCATGTTGGGCGGCGTGCCGCTGGCACTTGGTACCGGAACCGGTTCGGAATTGCGGCAGCCGCTTGGCTACGCCATGGTCGGTGGACTGCTGGTGTCTCAGGTGCTGACGCTGTTCACCACGCCGGTGGTCTACATTTACATGGACAAGCTAAGCCATTTGCTGGGCGGCTTCCGCCTGAACAAGGCAGAAGGGTCATCCGGGCAAGGTCCTGCTGTCCCAGCCGGCGTAGCTGACAGCAAGCAGCCGTCATTGGAGGTCGTATAATACTAGCGGCGCGAATGATTGACCAGCCGACCGTCAACAGATAAAATGGTCAGTTCATCGGTCGGCTGGTATAAGATGGCAGCGAGGCTGATGGATTTTGCTGCTGCTGTAGTCGCGGTCGCGGCCGCCGTGGTG
>CAXTOB010000667.1:0-3566 GCA_964245505.1 uncultured Acetobacteraceae bacterium
CTGGTGAACCAGGTGCTCGGGCTGGCGCCGGGCGGCTGGACGTTGCAGGGCCTGTTCGCCCTGCCGTTCCGGCCGGTGATGTGGCTGATCGGCATTCCGTGGCACGAGGCTCCGGCCGCGTCGCTGCTGATGGGCACCAAGACCGTGCTGAACGAGTTCGTCGCCTATCTCGGCCTGGCTGCCCTGCCGCCGGACGCCCTAGCGCCGCGGTCCCGGCTGATCCTGACCTATGCCATGTGCGGCTTCGCCAACTTCGGCAGCCTGGGCATCTTGGTCGGCGGCCTGAGCACGCTGATCCCGGAGCGCCGGGCCGAGGTGGCGGCGCTCGGGCTGCGGTCGGTGCTGTCGGGGACCTTGGCTACCCTCATGAGCGGAGCGCTGGCCGGGCTTCTGAGTAGCGCGGTTTCAAGCTAATTTGAGTCGATCCTAATTGCAGAGTAAATTAAGCTTTTACTTCAGGTCTATTGTAGGCTGAATGCAAATCAGCTGTCCAGAAACTGGTTTTAGAATTTTCACCCAAGCCAATATTCCGATGAAAAACCGCTGAAGCAAGCACTAAGACCTCAAACCATAACTGAGCTTACATTGATGTAGATTTCAGACCCATTTACTATTTTCATTGTTTGAGGAATTTGGTCCACAACAAACTCGATTACGACAGTGGATTGTCTCTCAAATATGCTTATGCTTTTGGCGTATTCGCTATGAAAATCAAACTTGATAGCGTTTCCATTCGTAGCCAACACTCGAACCGACGAGTCTACGATTGAGAACAAAATTGTAAGCTCACTATCCCTCTCGCCATGCAGCTTACAAATGTAACCATGAAGTTTTTATTGAACTTGATGCCGCCTCCAAATACCGTGGCGAGCTATCTTTCATCGGGATATACCAGACTTCCTTGCACGTTTATATCCATCCAAAATGGGAAAAGCCTACTCCCGCCGCATCCCGCGCAGCCGGATCAGCCCGTCCGGCACCGGCATGAAGCCGTGCAGGTCTGCCCTCAGCCCCACGATGTTCTTCGCGGTCCAGAGATACACCAGCGGCATCTCTTCACGCTCCACATGCCACAGCCGGGCATAGAGCGCCCGCCGAGCCGCCGGGTCGGACACAGTCCGGGCCTCGTCCATCGCGGCATCGGCCTCCGCATTGCTCCAATGGCCAAAGTTGAAGGTGCCGCCGGTGTGGAGAAGCTGCCAGGTGTTGCCATCCGCGTCAGACCGTCCGGACCAGCCGATCAGGAATGCTTGGAAATCCCCGGCATACCCCGCCTGCAGCGCCGAGGCGAACTCCATCACCCGCAGGCGCACGTCGAACCCGGCCTCCGCCGCCATCGCCTGGATCACCTCTGCCGCCTGCTGGATGTCGGGACTGTTGGCCAACGTCAGGGTGACCGGCACCGGCAGGGCCACCCCAGCCTCCTGCAGCAGCGCCCGCGCGCGGTCCAGGTTACGCGGCGGCGGCTTTACCTCAGGCACATACATCGGCGAGCCGGCGATGTTGGCCTGCGCCGTGGGGCTGAACAGCCCGCCATAAACCACTTGGTTGGCCGCGTCCCGGTCGATGGCGGCCTCGAACGCCAGGCGCACCCGGCGATCCCGGCCGAGGTCGGTGCCGGCGCCCAGGCCGTTGGCAATGTTGAAGTTGATGCCGGTATAGGCCAGCCCATCCCCGGTCACGACACGCAGGTGCGGGTCGGCCTTCACCGCGTCCATGTCGCCGGGCAGCACATATTCCACCAGGTCCACCGTTCCCGCCCGCAGGTTCGCCAGGCGCACGGCGGAGTTCGGCATCGGGCGATACACCACCCGTTCGAAATGGTAGCTGCCCGCGTCCCAATATCCAGGAAAGCGCCGCAGCACGATGCTGTCCTGCGCCACCCGGCTCTCGAACTGGTATGGCCCGGCACAGACGGGGTGCGCCCCGAACTGGGCGCCCTCTGCCTCCGCCGCCTTGGGCGAGATCATGATGCCGGCCCGGTCGGCCAACTGCGCCAGCAGCGGCGCATTGGGCGAGTGTAGGACCAAGCGCACCTGCAAATCGTTCACGACCTCGATGGAGGCGATGCTGTTGACCTCGCCGGCTCGCATGCTGCCCTTGATGGTCAGGTCGCGGGTCAACTTGTACTTGACTGCCTCGGCGTTGAACGGTTCGCCGTCATGGAACGTGACGCCGGAGCGCAGGGTCAGCAGCAGGTGGGTTGGGTCCTCCCACATCCAGGCCGTCGCAAGCTGCGGCACCAGGTTCAGCCCGGCGTCCAGGTCAATCAACTTGTCGCACATGGCGGCATACACGACGCGGCTAACGAAGGCGGACCCCAGCGTCGGGTCCAGCACGTCGGGGTCCTCACGCAGGGCGATGGTCAGCGTTTGTGCGTGCGCGCCAACAGAAAGCAATAGAATCAGCGCGGCAGTCAGGTGTCTCATGCCAGCAAACACATGTCCCTGGCAATGGCGACACCCAACGCTCCTGTCGCCAGGTCACGGGCAGGGATGGAGCAAATCATCACCTTACCCCTCCCCGGACGCCTGCCAAACGCAAGCGCCCGAAGCGTGGGTTCAGCGCAGGCCGAAGAAGGACAGCACCGCAATGACTACGACGACAAGGCCGACGATGTAGATGATGTTGTTCATGGGGTTATTCCTTGCCCGAGGTGAATGGCTTCATTACGCAGAGCGTAGGCTTTGGTTCCGCAGCCGAAGGAGGGTGGCCTCATGACCGAGGACTGGCTGACCCTGAACCGGGCCAATTGGGACGAGCGCGTGCCGATTCACCTGGCGGCACGCGAGTATGATCTGACGGCCTTGCGGGCTGGGCATTCCCGGCGAGCTAGGCCCGGTGGCGGGTCAGCGGCTGCTGCACCTGCAATGCCACTTCGGGCGGGACACGCTGGTCTTGGCGGGCCGGGGCGCCGAGGTGACGGGGGTGGACTTCTCGCCGCCCGCCATCGCCGCCGCGCAGGGTTTGGCGACGGAGATGGGGCTGCGGGCGCGCTTTGTGCTGGCAGACGTGTATGGGGCGCCTGCCGCATTGCCGGAGCCGGCGTCGTTCGACTTGGTGTTCACCACCTGGGGGACGATCTGCTGGCTGCCGGACGTGGCGGCCTGGGCGCGGGTGGTTGCAGGGTTCTTGCGGCCCGGCGGGCGGCTGCTGTTCTTGGACTCGCACCCGGCGGCCTTGGTGCTCGATGACCTGGCACCAGGTGGGGACGGACGGCCTGGCTGGTTCCTGCCCTACTTCGGCGGTGCGCCGCTGGTGTACGACGATCCCACGGATTATGCCGATCCGGTGGCCCGGCTGCGGAATGAGCGCCAGGTGAACTGGCTGCATCCGCTCGGCGCCGTACTGGCTGGGTTAGGAAATGCTGGAATGCGGTTGGAAACGTTGCAGGAGCACCCGCGCGTGGCCTGGCAGATGTTCCGTTGCTTGGTGCAGGACGGCGACGGGCTATGGACCTGGCCGGACCGCCCGTGGCTGCCGCTGAGCCTGGGGCTCGGAGCGATTCGGGAGGGCTGAGGCGCCGGGTTTACTTTTTCCGGTCGGTAAAGAACTGGGTCACGAAC
>CAXTOB010000668.1:0-3550 GCA_964245505.1 uncultured Acetobacteraceae bacterium
GGCCCGCATCGTCGAGCAGCAGCTTCTCGCTGTAGAGCAGCGCTCCCCGCCCCGGCCCCTTGTCCACCAGCCCAGTGATGCGGGTCCGTCCCACGACCGCCCCGCTGACTGGCAACGGCCGGTGCAAGACGATGCCCTGCTCCCCATGTACAACTTGTACGGCGTCAATGCCGGTCGCCGGATCAGCAACCCAAAACCCGGGATGTCCCAGCACCACCGCAGCCGTCGGCACCGCCCGCAACGTCCGGTGGTGGTCCACAAAATCCAATTGCCGGAGATCCATCGGGTCCTGCCCGAAGCCGACCGACAGCGCATACAGGATCATGTCTCGCGGCGTGACCTGCTGACGCACGTCCGGCAGGTGATGGCGCATCAGCGCGTCATGGTTGATCGGCATTCCCGTCCCTCAACAAAGCCCCGCGGCGCAACGCGGCCACCAGGGCCGGCCGCCTCCTTACCCCATGGCGCACGAGTCCAGGGCAAACATCTTCGTTCCCCCTGCTGGCAACCCTGACCGGTCCTGGACGGCTGGAGTGGCGATGCTGCTAATGAGTGGCCAAGCCAAGCACCTCGCTACTCAGTCCTACCGTTGGCTGACCTGCCAGGTATTCGCTACGTGCACCGGCGTGTTCGCTACCGCCGGCGGCGCGCGGCCCATTACATGGTCCGCCCCTTTTTCCCCGATCATGATGGTGGGGGCGTTCAGGTTGCCCGTCGTGAGTGACGGCATTACCGAGCTGTCGATCACGTGCAGCCCGTCCAGGCCAATCACCCGGGTTTGCGGGTCCACCACTGCCATCGGGTCGTCCGCCCGGCCCATCCGGCAGGTACCGGTGGGATGGTAGGCGCTTTCGACCTTGGTGGCGATGAAGGCGTCAATTTGCTCGTCCGTCACAACGCCGGTGCCGGGCTGCAGCTCCTCGCCGCGGAAGCGGTCGAAGGCGGACTGAGCAAAGATTTCCCGCGTCAAGCGGACGCAGGCGCGCATCTCCGTCCAGTCGTCGGGGTGGCTCATGTAGTTGAAGCGTATGCTGGGCTTGGCCGCCGGGTCGGCTGACGCCAGCCGCACGGAGCCGCGGCTTTTGGAGTGCATGGGGCCGACATGCGCCTGGAAGCCATGCCCCTCGGCCTTCACCTTGCCGTCGTAGCTGACCGCCAGCGGCAGGAAGTGATATTGGATGTCCGGGTAGGGAACCCCGGCACGGCTGCGGATGAACCCGCAGCTTTCGAAGTGGTTGGTGGCGCCCAGCCCATCATGCCGCAGCACCCAGCGGGCGCCGATCATCGCCTTGGCCAACGGATTCGTCACCGAGTAAAGCGTAACCGGTTCCTTGCAGGCGACCTGGAAGTAGAACTCCAGGTGGTCCTGAAGGTTCTCGCCGACGCCGGGCAGGTCGTGACGGACCGGAATGCCGTGCCGGCGCAACTCATCGCCTGGGCCGATTCCCGAGAGCTTGAGCAGTTGCGGTGAATTGATCGGACCGCCGGATAGGATGACGGTGCGGTAGGCGCGTGCAACGTGGCTTTCGCCCCCGCGCTGGTAGCGTATGCCGACGGCGCACCGGCCCTGGAACAGGATTTCGGACGCGAGGGCATGGGTCACGACGTGCAGATTGGGCCGTGACAGCGCTGGCTTCAGGTAGGCGTTGGCCGCGCTCCAGCGCCGCCCGTCGCGGACGGTCATGCCCATGCGGCCGAAGCCCTCCTGCTGGTAGCCGTTGTAATCCGCCGTCACGGCGTAGCCCGCTTGCCGCCCGGCTTCGATCCAAGCGGCGTGCAGCGGGTTCTCCAGCGTGCCGTATCGCGTATGCAGCGGGCCGTCGCCGCCGCGGTATTCGTCCCCACCCTCGGCCGAGGTCTCGGCCCGGCGAAAATACGGCAGCACATGACGATAGCCCCAGCCGGCGGCGCCCTCCTCCTCCCACCGGTCGAAGTCGTGCGGATTGCCGCGGACATAGACCATCCCATTGATGGACGACGACCCGCCCAGCACCTTGCCCCGCGGCGTATGCAGCCGGCGACCGCCCAGATGCGGCTCCGGCTCGGTCTCATAGGACCAGTTGTACTTCGGCATGTTCATTGGGATGGACAGCGCGCTCGGCATCTGGATTAGGATCGAGCTGTCGGAGCCGCCATACTCCAACAGCAGGACCGTCGCCTTGCCGTCCTCCGTCAGCCGGTTCGCCAGCACGCAGCCGGCAGACCCGGCGCCGACGATCACATAATCAAAAAACTCCTCGGTCATGATGGACTCGCTCAATACGGTGCGTCGATGTCGGCGAGCGCCACGTAAACGCTCTTGAGTTGGGTGTAGTGCTCGATGGCAGCGCGTCCGTTTTCGCGGCCTAGGCCGGACTGCTTCATTCCGCCGAACGGCAGCTCGACCGGCGTGATGTTGTAGGCGTTGATCCAGCAGGTGCCGGCCTGCAGCCGCGCGATCACCCGGTGGGCGCGCGACAGGTCGGAGGTGAACACCCCGGCAGCCAGGCCGAATTCGGTCGCGTTGGCGCGGGTGACGACCTCGTCCTCGTCGTTGAAGGTCAGTACCGACATGACGGGGCCGAAGATCTCCTCCCGTACGATGGCCATGCCGTCGCGGCAGCCACCAAACACGGTGGGCGCCACGAAGGCGCCGCGGGCCAGTGCACCGTCCGTGACGCGTTGGCCGCCCGCCAGCAGCTTCGCCCCTTCCCGCGTGCCACGCTCGATGTAGCCGAGCACATGGGCCATGTGGGCTTCCGAGATCAGCGCGCCGACCTGGGTAGCAGGGTCCAGCGGGTCGCCGACCCTCAAGCGGGCGACCCGGGCAAGCAGCTTCTCCAGGAACGCCTGGCGGACCCGGCGGTGCACGAACACCCGGGTGCCGTTGGAGCAGATCTCGCCTGCCGAGTAGAAGTTGGCTAGCAACGCGCCGGATACCGCGTTGTCCAGCCGCGCGTCGTCGAACACAATCAGCGGCGACTTGCCGCCGAGTTCCAGCGTCACCTGTTTCAGCGTCGGCGCCGCGTCAGCCATCACCGCCCGGCCGGTCCCGGCCTCGCCGGTCAGCGACACCTTGCGTATGCCGGGGTGCCGGGTCAGCAGCCGGCCGGTTTCGGCAAAGCCCTGAACCACCTGGAACACGCCGTCCGGCAGCCCGGCCTCGCGCAACGCCTCGGCCAGGGCCAAGGCTGTCAGCGGCGTCAGCTCGGCCGGCTTGAAGATCATGGCGTTGCCGCAGGCCAGCGCCGGCGCGGCTTTCCAGCAGGCGATCTGCAGCGGGTAGTTCCAGGCGCCGATGCCGGCGACGACGCCCAACGCCTCGCGCCGCGTGTAGCCGAACGCGCCGGGGCCGAGGTCCAGGTGCTCCCCGGCGATGCCCGCCGCCAGGCCGCCATAGTATTCCAGGCAGTCCGCGCCGGACAGCACGTCCACCGCCGAGGTTTCCTGGATCGGCTTGCCGGTGTCGAGGGTCTCGGTCCGGGCCAGCTCGGCGTTGCGGGAGCGCAGCAGGTCGGCGGCACGGCGCAGCACCCGGCCGCGCTCGGCGCCGGTCAGGGCGGCCGGGTGC